>DASXRG010000173.1:0-1516 GCA_036506735.1 Binatia bacterium
AGCGCAGAGGACGCGGCGAGGGCGGCGAGCTTGTTGAGAAGGCTCGGCTGACCAAAAGCGTGGTGAAGTCGTGCCGGCAGGCGACGACCGAGGATGAGACGCCATCGCTCAAGAAATCGTCGGATGAGCGAAGGAGAGAAAAACCGACGAAACGTGGCAATAAAACAAAAGGCGGGAGCGAGGGCCAGGCTTATTGGACAAAGGGCCGGATTATTGGACATTTTCGACATCTATTTTTTGACTTCTAGATTTAGTTATGCGTGATGAACTGAAGCGCGCGATCGAGTTCCTAAATGCGGGGCGACAGTACGCCTCCTTTTTTGAGGGGCCCGCGAAGGAAAGGAAGGAGCGTGCGGTAGCCGAAGAGTTCATCGCGTCGCTGAATGCGGACAGCGGGCTGGGTCTCTCGAACCTTCAACTTCAACGCCCCGACCCACCGGACCTAACCTGCATTAGTGCTCGCGGTGAGCGTGTCGCAATTGAAGTCGCCGAGGTGGTATGCGAGGAAGCTGTCCGACGCACGGCTCACGGCGAAGAAGTACTTCGCGTGTGGCGTTCTGGTGAACTCAGCTCGAGCGTTACCGCCTTGCTTCGTCGGAAGGACGAAAAAACATTTCATGGCGGGCCGTTCGAGCAAATATTCGTTTGCCTGTTCACCGATGAGCCTATGTTAACGCTCGAGTCCGCTCGTGCAGAACTCGATGGCGCGCGCTTTGGCGCATTCAAACAGATCACCGGTGCTTTTTTCCTCTTCTCCTATCAAGCAAGCACGCAGAGCTTCCCGGTTATCAAACTTGCACATCACGCATAACCTCTCGCTCAACCCGGACGCGCCTTCGGCGGCGCTACGCGCCGTCCTCGGCGCGCCGGTTAGCTTGGTTCGTTAGGGCCCATGAAACCCTTCGTTGCGATCGCCACATTGCTCCTGGCGGCTTGTACCGCCCAACCGCAACATGTTTTGAACACTGGATCGTACAAGAGCGCAACCTGTGAGATCCCTACGGCTACATTCCCTGCAGCAATGCGGAATGATCCCAACTTCACCTCCGCAAAGGTGACGGTGCGTTTCGAACTACTACCGTCTGGCCCGATCGGTCGCGTTTATGTGAAAGAAAGCTCGGGCTATTCTGTGCTTGACTCCGCCGCCGTTGAAGCAGTGCGTCGGTCGCACTGCCAATACGATCCGCCAATTTTGGAGCCTAGGTGGTTGGAAACCTCGGTCAAATTCGAGCTTCGGTGATGGCGAAGCAGAATCGAGAGCTCCGGCGGAATACATCGCTTGGTCGATACCATCAATTCGAGCGGAGAGGCATGGGCCCTAACCTCTCGCTCAACCCGGACGCCTCGCCGGCGGCGCTCACGCGCCGTCCGCTCGGCGCCGGTTAGCTTGGTTCGTTAGGCCCCATGAGATCGTTGCTTGGGCCTGTCGCGGCGGTGTGTCTCCTCACGACGTTGGCCATAAGCGTCGTCGCCCCGCTTGTCGCCGAGGCACAGCCTCCGAGCAAGACATACAAGA
>DASXRG010000174.1:0-5854 GCA_036506735.1 Binatia bacterium
ACCAGCTACTGGGGCCCCGAGATCGAATTTTTCATCTTCGACAGCGTAAGATTTGCCCAAGGGCCCAACGAAGGCTACTACCACATCGACTCCGAAGAAGGGTTCTGGAACAGCGGCAAAGAAGGAAGTCCCGGCGCCCCCAACCTGGGCTACAAGATCCGGTACAAAGAAGGCTACTTCCCGGTCCCGCCGATGGACCAGTACCAGGATCTTCGTTCCGAGATGGTCCGTAATTTAGAGAAATGCGGCATCAAGATCGAAGTCCACCACCACGAAGTCGGCACCGCCGGGCAGACCGAGATCGACATGAGATACGGGACCCTCACAAGAATGGCCGACCAAGTCCTGCTGTATAAATACATCATCAAGAACACCGCGAGAAAGAGAGGCAAGACCGTCACCGTCATGCCCAAGCCGTTATTCCAAGACAACGGCTCCGGCATGCACACCCATCAATCACTCTGGAAGAACGGCAAGAACATCTTCTACGACAAAAAGGGCTACGGTCTCATCTCAGAGACCGCCAGATTCTACATCGGCGGCCTAATCAAGCACGCTCACGCGCTCTGCGCCTTCATCGCGCCCACGACCAACTCTTACCGTAGATTAGTCCCCGGCTACGAAGCGCCGATCAACCTGGTCTACTCCGCCAGAAACAGAAGCGCCTGCGTTAGAATACCCATGTACTCATCCAGTGAGAAAGCAAAGAGACTAGAGTTCCGCACCCCCGATCCCAGTTGCAACCCATACTTCGCCTTTCCGGCGATGCTGATGGCGGGCCTCGACGGAGTCAAGAACAAGATCGAGCCGCCCAAGCCGATCGACAAAGACTTGTACGAACTGGAACCTCAAGAGGCGGCCAAAGTGAAATCGATGCCCGGGTCGCTCGACCAGGCGTTGGATGCGTTGGAGAAAGATCACGACTTCCTGCTCAAGGGAGACGTGTTCACCAAGGACGTGATCGAGACGTGGCTGGAGTATAAGCGGAAGAAGGAAGTCGATGCGATCCGGCTCCGGCCCCATCCGTATGAGTTCGCGCTGTACTATGATATATAAAAAAATCGTGAGCTGCGGCGCTCGTTGAGGACTAGAAGGCTATAGGATGCGAAGGAGAAGACAATGAAAAAGATCGAGGCGATCATCAAACCGTTCAAATTGGACGAGGTCAAACAGAAGCTTACCTCCATCGGCATCTCCGGCATGACCATCACCGAGGTCAAAGGTTTTGGCCGGCAAAAAGGCCACACGGAACTCTATCGAGGGGCCGAATACAGCGTTGATTTTCTCCCCAAGGTGAAGCTCGAAATCCTGGCGCCGGACGAACTGGCGGCCAAAATCGTCGAGACCATCCTTGAGTCGGCTCAGACGGGAAAGATCGGCGACGGAAAGATTTTTGTCTCGAACGTGGACGAGGTCATCCGCATCCGCACCAAAGAGAAAGGGGAAGACGCTATCCGCTAGCTCTTCCCTCTCCGGTTTTTCCGGCTATCCCTTTTTGTCTTTATTCGGCTGGGTCGCTTGTTCGCCCGGCTGCTTGCCGGGCTCGAAGCCGCCCACTTCATGGTAGACAACCTTGCTCTCCTGCTCGAAGGCCCGCACCGTCGGAACCTCGCCCAGCAGGCCTAACTTATTCCATTTCGCCGCCACCTGGTCGTAAATCTCCTTGCGCAGCGCCGTGCGCTTCGAGAAGACCGGCAGATATCGATGCTCTTTGCAGGCGTTGATCAGCGCCTTTGACCCATAAGGCCGCTCTTCCGGCGGGTTCTGCGTCGGATCGAGCCAGGTGCTCCACGTGTTGCGCAGGATGTCGATATCTTCAATCGGGTTGCAGCGGCTGCTCATCGCCCAGATCACCTGGTTGATGTCGGTCGGATCGACATCGTCGTCGACCGCGATGATCCACTTGGTGTAATAGGCGCCGCCGGGCACCTGCGCGGCCAGCGCGAGCGCCTGAGCGGCGTGGCCTGCGTACCGTTGCTCCAGAGCGATCACGGTCATGCCGAAGCCGCCGGCGCCGGCCGGGTGGCAATAAACTCCCTGTATCCCAGGAATGCCGAGCTTGTCGAAATCGTCCCAGATGCGCGCCGAGCGGATGATCGAGAAAAATCCGCTTTGCTCGTTCGACGGATAGTCCGCCATCAGCGCGTTGGTGAGTATCGGCTTCGTCCGATAATGGACGGCGGTCACATCGACCAGCGGACAACCGGCCTCCGGCCTGCCGTAGTAGCCGGGAAATTCTCCGAACGGCCCTTCGGTCTTGACCGAGTTGGGCCGGATGACTCCTTCGATCACAAACTCCGCGTTGGCCGGTATCAAGAGATCCGTCGTGGTTCCGCGCACGACGGGAATCGGCTGGCCCTTGACGCCGCCGGCATATTCGTACTCGGAAACATTCTTGGCGAAAGTCTGCGAGCCGATGACCATAAACAACGGGTCGATGCCCCAGGCGGCCGCGACCTGAATCGGCTGGCCTTTCTGCCAGGCGCGCGTGATGTGGAGCCGCGCGTCTTTGCCGGGCGACAGATACAGGCCGACCTGATTTTTTCCTTGCAGCATCATCCGGTAAGTGCCGACGTTCAAATAACCGCTGTCCGGATCGCGCGTGATCACGCAGTCCGCCGTGCCCGCGTAGCGGCCGCCGTCGAGCGGCCAGTGCTTCGCTATCGGCAACTCCTCCAAATCTATCTGCGCGCCGGTTTTGCTGTTCTCATAAAATCGCGCCTGGCTTTTGGCGACTTCGCGCGGCGGAATGCGCTGCTTGAGTTTGTCTTTTACGCGGCGGATCAAGTCGACGGTCGGCGTATCCGGCGGCTCTTCCAGGGTCAGCGCGATCCGCTTCAAACTCGGCCCCAAAATGTTCCACAAGTGCATGGCGCCGATGGGGCTGCTTTCGTATCCTTTGGTTTTCTCCATGAGGATCGCCGGCGAAGGCGTTTGTTTGGCGACTAAGTAGCCGATCGCGCTCATCTCCTCGTTACTATCCAGCGGCTCGTTGATGCGGATGAGCTCGCCGATCTCGTCCACTCGCTCGAGCCAATCGCGCAGGTCCTGGATCGGCTCCGGGGGGGGCTCCTTCATGGCTGCGGCTTGAGTCGAGCTTTTCTTGGCGGTGGCCATTCGACTTCCTCCTTACAGAACAGACGTGCGGTTTTTTTCGGACTCTTCACCTTGCTTCAAATCAGAGCGCGATTCAAGCGATTCTCATCCCCGCTTGAGCAGGGAAGCGAAGTAGGCGAAGGCATCGTAGGAGCGATAAATCATATTTTCCTTCATGCTCTCGGTCTCTTTTTGCGGCATCGTCACCGGCTTGCCGATCGAGCTCGCGACCCACTGCATGTGTGCGGTCCGTTCAAGATAGATCGCGTGGACCGTGGCATATTCCAGGCTGTCACCGACGACGACGATTCCGTGGCCTTGCAGCAACATCGCCATTCTATCGCCCAGCGTTTGACAGATCTCCGCTCCGTCCCGAACCGTGTAAATCAATCTTGGGCTGGGGAAGATCGGCGTCTCCGGCGCGAATGGAGCGGCTTGATTATAAATCGGCAAAATCGGGACGCCGGCGACCGAGAAAGCGGTCGCGAGCGGCTGATGCGTGTGCGCGACCGAGTTGACGTCGGGACGAGACTCATAGATCGCGGCATGGATCATCGTCTCGCGCGGCGGCGCTTTCACCTTGGTCACCTGCCGCTGCCCGCGGACTTTCGCCCAATTCTGTTCGCAGACGGCTTTATACTCGTCGATGTCGACCGTGATGATGTCCCTGCCGGCGATGGTGCCGAGCGGCGCGAGCACCGGCTTGATCAGAAACTTGCGCGTGCCGGGAATACGCGCGCTCAAGTGACCATGATAGTCGGCGAGTCCCTGGTGAAATAGGATGCGATTTCCCAATGCGACTTTCTTCTTCAGCTCTTCAAGTTCTTTTTTGTTTGCTTTCACTTGGTCTCCTCCGTTGTGTCGCATCGATCGATGCGGGCTTCCTCGTCGTCATCCGCGGATTCCGTTAACGCGTCCGGGCGGCCCTCTTGCCAGTGAATCGTCATCCAATTCCACTGGTCCGGATAGGCGCGCAGGGTTCTTTCCAGCCACCGCGTCATCCGGATCGTGTTTTCGATTACGTCCGTCTTGGTTTTGCCGGTGCGGGAGAACTCGATTTCCGGCTCGATCACCAGCCTGAGCTCGCCCGTCGAATCACGCACGAGGTATACCGGCACGACCGCGGCGCCGGTTCTGAGCGCGAGCGTAGCCGGTCCGCGGCGCGCGATGACGGTCCGGCCGAAGAAAGGAACATAGACGCCGCTCCCCGAGCGGAACTCGTCCGCGATCATGATCGCGATCTCATTTTGCCTGAGCGCTTGAATCAATTTCCGGAACGCCTCCTTGCGCGGGCGGGCGTGTATCGTTCTCTGCCCGATCCGGCTTCGATGATGGCTCCTCAAGTCGGCGATCTTCTTGATCCGCGCCTGGTTGATCAGAACATTGACGGCAAGGCCTTCAGCGGCGAGGCGCGTGCCGAGCAAGAGAAAATTTCCCAGATGGGCGCTGAGAGCGATGACTCCGTTGCCTTTAGACGCCGCCGCGTTCAAGTGCTCGATGCCGCTGACGGGAATCTCGGCCCGGAGTCGGTCGAGCGGTCTCTCGTACGCGACGCCCAGCTCGACGAAGTCGCGGAAAAAATTGCGGAGCGTGCCGCGCACGACAGCGGCGATCTCGCCGTCATTAAGCTGGTCTCTCAACGCGATTTCCAGGTTCCGGATCGAGCGGCGACGAAATTTGTGGAAGAGGTGAAAGCCGAGGTCAGCGCAGCCTTTGAAAAGAGCCAAAAGCCAGCTGCGCGGCACCACCGTCACGACGATGCGAGATACTAGAATGCCGAGCCGTACGGTAAGATAGGATAGATTCTCGATAAGCCGATGCATTTTGTGCCCGCGGAATGATTTTCGAGGAATAGCCGCCGGGACGAAGGGCTCCAAACCGGCGATTCTTTTGCGCATATCAAATACCGGGCTCTTTGACAAACCGCCCGGCGTCGAGCCCTAAACCGTACTCTGGAATAAGCCGAAATAACAGGGACTTACGATCGAGTGAAGCAGCCGCGCGCGCCCGCGGCTGTTTTTGCGGATTTTTTATGGTAAAAAAATTGGCGTTAAATCGTGAGGACCTGCGCCATGCGGATGATATTGCCGCCGTTAAAACAGCGTCGTGTGGTGGACCGCCACCTGAGCAATTTTTTTCGCGACTACCGGCCCGCGGAATTCAAAAAGGCCATTTCGTCGCTGTGCCGCTATTATCACCTAAAGCTGCCGCAGATCGAATGGTTTGAGTACATCGACTGGGGCAAGACCGCGGGCAAGACCTACGAAAACGGCCAGATCTATCTCGTCCACCCAGAAAATTGGAAACGCGGCAGAAAGTACAAATCCGAGCGCAAGTGGATCAACACCGTTTATCATGAGATCGGCCATTACATTTTCTGGGCCGACGCTGAAAACAAGGCGGACAATTTCGCCTTTCGCATGGTGCGGGGCTTGAATCATCACCGATAGATTTCCGGCCTGCCCTCCTTGTCTATTGCGCCATGATCTCCGACTCGAAGCTAGATAATTTCTCTGGCCTGCGCTACTAATAAAAAATATAATCAGTCAATTAACGTGGCGTCCAACTTCAACAAAGTAGCGACCGAGGCCGATTTCCCCGCCCTCGAGCGCGCGATCCTCGATTTATGGCGGCGCATCGACGCTTTTGAGCGCGTGCGCGAAAAAAATCGCGCCAAGCCGCCGTGGTCTTTCCTCGACGGACCGATCACGGCGAATAATCCCATGGGCGTTCATCACGCCTGGGGGCGCACCTACAA
>DASXRG010000175.1:0-12303 GCA_036506735.1 Binatia bacterium
ACGTTGCGCGGCAACAAGCGCAAGATGGCGCGCGCCAGCGAGCTCTTGCCGCAGCCGGATTCGCCGAGCACCACGAGCGCCCGATTGTCCGCCAGCTCGAAGCTCACTCCATCGACGGCTTGCACGACGCCGCCGGTCGTACCGAAGTAAAGCCGCAGATCTTGTACTCGGAGAAGCGCGGGCGCGCTCATAACGTCCTCAACCTCGGATTGAAGATGCGGTCGAGCGCAAAGCCCACCAGCGCGAAGCCGGCGCCGGTCAGGATCAAAAAGGCCGAAGGCGCCAGCACCCAGTAGTAGTAACCTTTATAGAGCGCGCCGTTCGCATAGGCGTCGTTCACGACTTTGCCCCAGGTCGGCAGCACCGGATCGCCGAGACCGAGCACGGCCAGACCGGCCTCGAGAAAAACGAACGAAGGAATCAGGATGACGAACTGCGGGATCAGCACCGGGATGACGCGTGGGATCATGTAGCGAAAGATGATCCGAAAATGGCCGGTGCCGTAAGTCCGCGCCGCCTCGACGTACGGCGCTTCTTTGACCTGCAATAAAATGGACCGGTAGGTCTTGATGCCGAGGCTGAAGATGCTGAGCAGAATGATCGCGCCCAGCATGACCCAGAGGCTGCGCGAATAGAAAATGCCGATCATGATCAGGATCGGCAGCACGGGCAGGATCGCGTTCACCTCGGTGATGCGTTGTATGACGGCGTCGATCCAACTGCCGAACCACACGCCGACGGCCGCGAGCAAGAGCGTGGCGAGCGTGGAGCCGACCGCGGCGAGGAAACCGAACGCCAGCGCGACCGGCGTGCCCCACAGGAGTGCGATCATGATATCGCGGCGCCGGTGGTCCGTGCCGGCCAGGCCGTAGACTTGGCCGTAAACGACGAGCTTGGCTTCGAGGTTTGAATCGGCCTCGAACAACAGCCCTTCGAGCTGCAACTGATATTTTCCCTTGAGCGGCGCGGCTTCGTCGGCGATCATGTCGGGGCGCGCGAACAGCATGATCTCCGGCGACTGCCGCCCGAGCTTTTGCGCCAGCGACCGATCGAGCGAGATGCTGTAGCGCTCGGATGCCCGGACGCTGCGGTCGCCGAGCGAAATGCGCCGGCCGTCGGGCGTGAGCCAGAAGATCGAGATGTACGGCCGCCGCTCCTTGAAATCGGCTTTGAGAAAGAGATTGAGCTCGCTCGGAAAGCCGTCGTACGGGTAGTCGAAGGCGAGCGTCACATCCATCGCGCGCAGCTCCCCGGGCAAAGCGCGCACTTTTTTCGTCGCCTCCGTGCGCACCACGATCGTCCTGGGCAGGTTCGCTTTAAGGAAGAGATTCACCCAGGCCGGCCGGGCATTTCTTGGATTGTCGATCCAGGCGTCTTCCGCGCCGCGCCACAGGCTGATCGCCCTCGCGTAGGGAATCGCGATGACGGTGTAGATCGCCAGGGCGACGAGCGCCGCGATGATCAGCAGCCCCGCGACCGCGGACGGATAGCGGGTGATTTCCTTGAAGGCGTCTCTGAGCGCGCTCATAAGCTCTTCCCCGCTTCGCCGCCGACCTTGACGCGCGGATCGACCAGCGCGTAGACGATATCCAAGAGAAAAACGGTGAGCGCCAGAAGGTAAGCGTAAATCACCGTGGAGGCGATGATCACGGGCGTATCGAATTGGCCGATCGCCTGGAAAACGAGCCGGCCCAAGCCCGGCCAACCGAAAACCGTCTCGAGGATGATCGCGCCGCTCCAGAGCGAGATCAAAGTAAAGGCGAAGCTCGTGATGATGGGCGGCAAGGTCGGGCGCAAGATGTAACGCCGCTCGATCGCGCGCGACGGCAGCCCTTTGGCTTTGGCCACTTCCACGTAATCCTCGCTCGAATAAATCAAAAAAAACGTCCGCCAGTTGTAGATCGAGATGAACAGCGATCCGATCAGGATCGCCGTCACCGGGAGAACGAGATGCTTGAGCACGCTGAGCGCGTATGCCGGGGCGGACTCCGGCGGCGGCACATCGACGATGCCGCCGAACGGCAGCACGCGCAGGAGCGAGGAGAAGATAAGGATCAGAAAAATGCCGTAAAACCACGCCGGCGCCGCCGACGTGGGGGCGAGCGCGATCACGGCGCGATCGAGAAAGCTGCCGTAGCGCCGCGAGAGAAAAAGCGCCGCGAAAATGGCGACGACAAAAACCACCAGGTCGGCGGTGCCGAAGAGCAGTAGCGTCGCCGGCAGGCGCTCGAGGATAATCGCCCGCACCTGCTTCGATCCTTTGTCGCTGGTGATCCGCTCGGCGCGCCCGAGCGAAAGAGTCAGCGCGTCGCTCAAGTACGTGAAGCTGCGCCAGATAAACGGCCGGTCGAGCCCGAGACGCTGCTCCTCCAGCTTGACGCGCTCGTCGATGATGCGGCGCGCCTCGGCGGGCGGCAGAAGTCGGAGATTGCGCTCGGCCATCGCAGCGGTGCCGACCTGCTCGCGGATCTGCGCCTTGCGGATCTGATCGACGTAGCCGCCCATGTTGGCGATGAGAATCGAAAGATAGACGCCGACGACCACGGTCAAAAACAACGAAACGGCGCGGCCGACGACGTAGCGAAGAATTCTAACTGCGGTCTGAGCGCCTGAAGTAGCGGGGTCTGATTTTTTCGCTGCGATGGGAGCGGCCTCGGCCATGGTCATTTCCTAACTTACTTTTTCTGGTAGCGTGACGAACCAGAACGTCTTGAACGACGGCATGGCGACCACGCGCGGCGTCACGGCGACTTCCAACCGGTTGGAGCCCGCCGCCAGGCGCGCGGTCTGGTTAGCGCTGAGCGCGATGCGCCAGCGGCCGTCACCGACCGGCTCGGCGGCGGCGTTCTCGACCAGTTGGCCGCGCGCGTCGAACAGCAAGAAACGGACAAACTCGATGTCCTCGGGCGGGTACGGCTTGCCCTTGAAGTTGACCTGCACCGAGAATTCCGCCGGCGCGCCGATCTGGACCATTCTCGGGCCCGACACCTCGACGTCCGCGATGCGCGGCTCGGTAAAGCGCAGCCACTTGTCCGCGGGATCGGTGAACAGCTCGGATTTTCTGATCACCACGATCTTTTCCACCGGGTGGACCGAGTGCAGATAGAACGCGCCGTTGCCGAGCCAAAAATGTCCGCGCGCCTTGCGCCAGGCGCGGAGCTTGTCGTAACGCTCGATCGCTTCCTCCCGGCCGACGTACTGGCCGAGCGTTTTTGCATACGGGATGAAACCTTCTTTGCGTGCCGCGTCGAGCTGCCGATCCA
Source organism: Binatia bacterium (assembly GCA_036506735.1). Classification (GTDB taxonomy): domain Bacteria; phylum Desulfobacterota; class Binatia; order UBA9968; family UBA9968; genus JAJPJQ01. The sequence continues at coordinate 3,264 of DASXRG010000175.1, forward strand.
GGATGGTCAGACTCGGTCCGGCGACGTAGTTCATCCACTCGACTTTGAGCTGATCCGCCTTGGCGGAGGAGAAGGCCAGTTGCTTGTCTCTTTCGGCGAGAATGCCGATGGCGAGCTCATGCCAGGGAATCGCCGCGCTGGAATCGCCCGCCGCCTGGAAATCGCCCGAGCGAGTATAGGCGATCAGCTCGGCGTCGGGATTGATCTGGTCGCTGTAGGTTTCGACTACCAACGGGTTTTTCTGGACGATGCGCAAGCCGCGGAACTGTTGCATGAAAGCCTGCAAGCCCGTCACCGCCGATTGATCGAAAAGCGCGCTCTTGGGTTTGGCCCGATCGAAGCTGATGATGAAAGAAAGCATGAAATCCGCGAGCGATAACTTGCTGCCGTCGTGCCATTGGTTCGCGAAAAGATTTTCATCGTAATGAAGCACCGTCTTCGTTCGCGCCTTGAGGCCTTTGGGATGCCGCTCACCGACGGTGACCAAACGCTCGTCGACGGGGTCCCAATCGATCCAGGCGTCGGAAGGAACTGTTATCGACGGCACAAACTTCAAGTCGACCCAGTCGTGCGTTTTGGTAATCGGCAGTCCTTTTTGGGCGACCACCTCGACACGTTTTACCTGTTGGGGCCAGTAGAGGCCGGTGAACGGATCCGGCAAGACGGGCAAGTCCTGAGTGGACCGCGTGATCATCTCATCGAAGATCCAGTGGCCGCCCGCGATCGGATTCCAGGGCCCGGTGAGAATGCTCGGGCTGGCGAAGCTCACCCGGCCGTCGCGCCGGTCGAGATAACGGAGCGTGTACGGCCAGAGGTAAGAGCCGGTGACGCCGCCGGCAAGATCGGCGGTCAAGGCGACTTCCTTGCGCCGCGGCCACACGCTGATGCTGTCCACGAGCCAGACGCGAACGGAGTCTTTCGCCGCGAGCTTGAGCGCCTGGATCAGCATCTGCTTGCGCTCTTCCAGACTCGCATAGTCGCCGTTGCGCAGGCGCTCGGCGAGCTTGTCGAGCTTGGGGTCCGGCTTGTAGGCTTGCCAGAGCGGATCGGGCCGGCCGCGCGAGGTATAATAAGCGTCGAAGTTGTCGGCCTGATCGCGGTTGACGACGAGCGTGACCCAGCCGCCGGTGTAAAAATGCCAGCGGCCGTCGGCGGGATCGCTCAGCACCCAAATGGGCGAGGCCTCGCTGGCGGTTTTGTATTGGCGATCGACGACAAATCCCGCGTCTTCCAAAAGAGTGGAAACGTAGTCGCCGATTTCCCGGCGCTGATGGTCGTCCGAGCGAATGATAAATATCAGCCTGACCGGCTTGCCCCGATAGCTCCACTTCCCGTTGGCCAGGCTGGCGCCCAACTTTTTCATCTCCCGGTCGATGATCTCTTTCGCCCGCTCGGGTTTGTACGCGTATTGCAACTCGATCTGCCGGGCCTCGTCGGCGACGCGGGCGTAGTCCGGAAACGCGCTGGTGAGCGGCAGGTACTTCGGCACCGCGAGGCCGCCGTAAATCTCCTCGACGATGTGGTCGCGGTCGATCAGCCAGTTGAGCGCCTCGCGAATCGCCGGAACCGAAAACGGATTCAGCTCGCCGGTTTTGGGAAACGTCGGCCCGACGGGATTGAAGCTCAGCTCCGTCGTCGAGCCGTAGGAGATATCGTGCTGCAGCGCGCGCGAGGACTGGATCTTGCGGTAGAGCTCGGGATCGTTCAGCCCCAGAGCGTAAACCTGCACTTCGCCCGCCTCCATCATGTCGATCGCCTTGGCCGGGTCGCCCTCTTCGCGAAAGACGACTTCGTCGACCCAAGCGCCAGTGCCTGCGGCGTTCGGCTTGGCCGTTGCGACGTCGGACTTGACCGGAGCGGCCCTTGAATTGAAGAGCAAGTACGCCCCGCCGGCCAACCCGGACAGCAGCGCGACCAGCGCGGCCACGCGCAGCGGACGCGTCATTGCCGGAGACCCTCGATCGTCATGGCCTTTTTACTCTCGCATTCGATAAAGTATCGGCGAGCCGCCGCGAGCGCGGACGAAAGGAGGCTAAGGATAGCGGGGCGCCGGCTTGCCATCTGCGGTTACCCGCCGATGGATTCCAGCGGCACCTCGCGCGCATTTTCCGGCTTTTGCTGGAGGAATAGAGCCGAGGCGAGCTCCACGTTCAGCTCCGGCTCCTGATAGGTAATTTCCAAGCGCCTTTTTTGCGTCGCAGACTCGAGGACTATTTTCCAGGGGAATGGGCCGGCGGGCGTGGTCGCGAAGTCGCTGAAGCGCGCGCTCAGCTCGACCTCGCCTTGAGGATTCAGACGCTGCCATCGGATCGGCAGGAACTGAGACGGATCGAAGGTGATCGTTTCCTTCCAACCGCTGCCGAGATCGTGCACGATCGACGGACCGGCCGTGCTCCATTCACCGCGGGCGGCAATCGGCGGCAGTCCCATCAGCACGGCGGTCAACTCGTCGAGCCCCAGCGGCACTTGGGTATAGCGGTAGAGGTTCTCGATCGAGCTTTTACCGCGATAGAAAATTCCCTCGCGGGTGTGAAATCCGGCGATCTCTTCGCCCGACGCGGTGAGAATCAGCAGCGCCCCCATGGGCGAGAGGGTCTCCAGGCGCAGCCGGTCCGGCCGCCGCAGCAAAACCACCTCTTGGAAACTTCTCTTGCCGTCGGGGCCCGAGTAATAAACGTTCGCCAGCGCGCGCAGCGATTTAAACTCGGCGTTTCTTTGGGCGAGGCTTTGAACCAGCTCTTGCGTCGGGCGACGTTCTTCGGGAAAACTCTCGCGCAGCGCGGCCTGGCGGCCGAGCAACGAGCAGCCCGGAAGCAGCGCAAGCATTACGGTGACGACGAGATAGCTAGGCCGCATGATTCACCCAGGGGGGAATTCCATTAGGCGGGAAGAATGGCGCCGGCGCGATCAAATTCTCCGTTCGAGAAGTCTAACTTTTTCCCGCACCCGCTGGAGCTGCTCTTCTTCTTTCGATCGCTTGAGAACATCGCGATAGCGCCTGAGCGCCTGATCCACGTTGCCGAGCTTGTCGTAAGCGTCGGCCAGATGCTCGATCACCACCGGGTCGTCGTTGATCAGCTCCGCCGCCCGCTCCAGTTGCTCCACCGCGCGCTTATAGTCGCCCTTCTGATAATAAACCCAACCGAGACTGTCGACGTAAGCCCCTTCGTTGGGCTCGAGCTTGAGCGCCCGCAGGATCAATTTCTCGGCTTCGTCGAGACGCGCGCCGCGCTCGGCCATGGTGTAACCCAGATAGTTGAGCGCGGCCGCGTTCTGCGGGTTCAACTCGATGGCGATGTTCATCTGCTCGATCATCTTGTCTCTGTTCTTGCTCTCGTCGTAGGTCGCGCCGAGCTGGAAGTGGGCCTGATCGCTCTTGGGGTCCAGCACGACCACCTGCTCCAGGGTCTCGATCGCCTTCGGGTAATTCTTGGCTTTGCGGTACAGCGAAGCCAGGAGGTTCAAGACTTCCTTCTGTTCCGGCTTTTTCGGCAGCGCCTCCTGGACCGCCGCGATCGCCTTCGGCAGCTCGTTGCGCTGATCGTAGAGATAGGCGAGCTGGAGGCGGGAATCGGCGAAGTACTCGCTTTTTTCCGAGATGCGCAAGAATTCCTCCAGCGCGCGATCGTAGGCCTTCATCTCCGAATAGGTGGAGCCGAGATAATAGCGCACGCGGTCGTTGTCGGGATCGGAAGCCAGCACCAGGTTGAATTCGGTGACCGCGCGATCGAAATCGCCGCGCTCGAAGTGGATCAAGCCGATCTTGGTTCGCGCCTCGCGCGGATCGGCCTCGATACCTTCAAGCTTCTGAAATTGCGCCAGAGCATCGTCGAGCTTGTTCTGTCCGACGTACAGATCGCCAAGCCTTTTCGTGGCCCAGACGTTTTTAGGTTCCACTTGCAGAACTTTTTGGTAGGTCTGAGCCGCCTCGTCCGTCTTTCCTTGCAGCTCGTAGACCAGGGCCAGGTCCATCAGAACCGCCTCGGATTTGGGATTGAGCTCGAGCGCCTTGCGGTAGCTCTCCTCGGCGGCGAGATAAAGCTGCGTCTTCGCCCTGACCCTGCCGAGATAGTAATAGCCCAGCACGGAATTGGGGTTTTGCGCGAGCAGCTTGTTGAGGCTCTGGGTCGCCTTGTCGTAATCGCCGAGCTTGAGCTGCAGCGCGCCGAAATAGAGCAGCGCCTCTTCGTTCGCGGGATCGATGCGCAGCGTCTCTTCGTATTCTTTGACGCCCCTGGCATCCTGACCGAGGGAGGAATACAAGCCGGCCAAAAGCAAATGGCCTTCCACCCATTCGGGCGTGAGCCGGGAGGCCTCTTCCGCCTCCCTCAGCGCCGCTTTCATGTCGCCCTTGCGCAAATAGAGCGAGGCCAGGCGGAAGCGCAGGAACGAGTTGGCCGGATCGGCCGCAGCGGCGGCTTCGTATTCGATCAGGGCCTGATCGAATTCCCCTTCGCCCACGAGCATCTGCCCCTTGGCGAAATGGGCCATGGCTTTGGCTTCCAGCGGAATCTCGACCTTTTGCTCGCGTCGAAACGGCGCCTCGGGCTCGAGGACAATCTCTCTGGGCGATTCTTTAAGGCGGGAGGCGGACGAGGAGCACGCGGCCAAAAAGGCCAGGCACAAAACTGGCGCGAAGAAGGCTCGCATCATCAAAAATAGTTAACATACTGCCCGGCATAGAGCAATCAATCCCAGTACCTCTCGGCTGTCAGCCTTCAGCTTTCAGCTCATGGCCGTTTATGATAATTTTTTTCCAGCCGAGAATCTCCCGAAGCTGACCGCTGACAGCTTGTTTTGCCGATCGCTATTTCAATGACCAAGGAAAGTGTCAAGAAAGAGATCCTTCACCTCCGCGCGGAGATCGAAAAGCACAACCGTCAATATCACGTGCTCGACGATCCGCTCGTCAGCGACGCCGAGTATGACCGGCTGTTCCGCAAATTGCTGGAGTTGGAGCAGGAGCATCCGGAATTCGCTTCCGCCGATTCTCCCACGCAACGTGTCGGCGCGGCGCCGCTGGAAAAATTCGCCACGGTGCGGCACACCTTGCCGATGCTCTCGCTCAACAACGCCCACGATCGGGCGGAGATGGAAGAGTTCGAGGAGAGAATCAAGCGCTTTCTCAAGACCAAGGAGCCGATCGAATACATGATCGAGCCCAAGATCGACGGTCTGGCCGTCGAGCTGGTCTACGACCGCGGCCGTTTGACCGTCGGCTCGACGCGCGGCGACGGGCTCAACGGCGAAGACATTACGCAAAATTTAAGGACGATCCGCGCCGTGCCGCTGAATCTCCACCGCTCGAAGCGCGGGATTCCCGAGCGGCTGGAGGTGCGCGGCGAGGTGTTTCTCTCGCGCGCCGCGTTTCAGAAGATCAATCGCGAGCGCGAGGAAGCGGGACAGCCGGTCTTCGCCAACCCGCGCAACGCCGCCGCCGGCTCGCTCAAGCAGCTCGACCCCGCCGTCACGGCCAAGCGCCCCCTGGACATCTTCTGTCACGGCGCGGGCGAGATCGGCGGCGCGCGCTTCGCGACCGACGCCGAGTTCCTCCAGTCCCTCGAGAAATGGGGACTCAACCCGGTGCCGATTCTCGGTGTGTGCCACGACGTCAAGGAAATCTTCGCGCTGCACGAAGAGACCGAAGAGCGCCGCGACAAGCTGCCCTACGAGATCGACGGCATCGTCGTCAAGGTGAATGATCTCCAGCTCCAGCGCCGCCTGGGAGAGATCGCGCGCTCGCCCCGTTGGGCCGTCGCCTACAAATTCAAGCCGCGCCAAGCGACGACTCGCATCCTCGACATCCAAGCCAACGTTGGCCGCACCGGAACCTTGACCCCGGTCGCGAGCCTCGTCGCGGTCGGCATCGGCGGCGTCACGGTCAAGAGCGCGTCGCTCCATAACATGGACGAAATCGAGCGCAAAGACATTCGCATCGGCGACACCGTCGTCGTCGAGCGCGCCGGCGACGTGATCCCCTACGTCGTCGAGGTCGTGAAGGACAAGCGGGAAGGCAGCGAGCGGAAATTTCAGATGCCCGAGCGCTGTCCGGTCTGCGGCTCGTCGGTCTATCGGGAAGAAGGCGAAGCCGCCTACCGCTGCGTCGGCCTCTCGTGTCCGGCGCAGCTCAAAGAGAGTCTAAAATTCTTCGGCTCGCGCGACGCCATGGACATCGAGGGACTGGGCGAGAAGCTGATCGACCAACTGGTCGAGCGCGGCATGGTAAAAGACATCGCCGACCTCTATGGCCTCACCACGGAGGATCTCGCCGGGCTGGAACGAATGGCGGAAAAATCGGCGCAGAATCTTCGCGCGGCGCTGGAGCGGAGCAAGGACTCGACCTTGCCGCGGTTCTTGACCGCGCTCGGGATTCGCCACGTGGGCGAAGCGACGGCCAAACTTCTGGCCGATCATTTCACCGACCTGAAGACAATCATGGATGCCTCCGAAGAAGAGCTCATGGAGGTGCGCGAGATCGGCCCGGAGGTGGCGAAGAGCATCGCGCGCTTTTTCGCTCAAAGCCAAAACCGCAAAGTGATCGAGAAGCTCTTGGCCGCGGGAATCCGCTTCCGGCACGAGCCCAAGAAGGAGGGAAAACTCACCGGCTCTACTTTCGTCCTGACCGGCAGTTTAGAGAGCATGTCGCGCACCGAGGCGCAAAAACGCATCGAGGCTCTGGGAGGCCGCGTGGGCTCCAGCGTCAGCCGCAACACCGATTACGTCGTCGCCGGCGCCGATCCGGGATCGAAGCTCTCCAAGGCAAAGAAGTTGGACGTCAAACTCCTCGACGAGAAGGATTTTCTCGCACTGATCGGCGCGTGAGCTTTGATTTAATTCTCAGGCCAACCAAAAAGGTCCATAGGCAAGGCGCGCGAAGGTCCGCTAGCGGAGGCGAACTCTTTTAGTACGTTGACGCCATAGCCCGCCAGTGGCGGGCGTTTAAATAGCGGACCCGAGCGCAACCATAACTACGCCTGCCGTTGGCAGGCTATGGTAGATGGGCCTTTTTCAGCAGCCTGACTACCAGCGATTCTGACGCGGCGGCCGGCCCGCGCTCCCGCCCGGGCGCGGCTCACGGGGCTCCTGGGGCCGCGCCTCGCTCACGACGATCGACCTGCCTTCGAACTCGGTTCCGTTCAACGCGGCGGTGGCGCGTTGCGCCTCGGCATCCGAACTCATCTCGACAAAGCCGAAGCCCTTGGAGCGGCCGCTGAACTTGTCGGTGATGATCCTGGCGCTCATCACGCTGCCGTGCTGGGCGAAGAGATCCTGCAGCTTTGCCTCGACGACCGAGTAGGCAAGGTTCCCTACATATAGTTTCGCTCCCATCTTAGCCCTCCTTCATTGGACTAAAGGTCACGGAATCGACTTACACGGAGGGCGCGAAAGTTCTCCATACAAAGGGGCTCTCGGAGGCTCTTCGGTAAAACGCATCCGGACAAAACGGCGCAAGCTTAGCCGCGATCCAACCGCTTGTCAATGGAAATCAGACACCACTTCTATAGATAAAAAACAATCGGTTGGCCGTTCTCGATTTACTCTTTTTTTCGATCGCCGAACGGCTTGCGCGCTCCGGCGCGGTAGGTTAAGGGGTAATTTTCGACGACGATGGAAAAAGCCGACCCGCTTCGCGCCCGCGTCCGCATCGAGGGCCGCGTCCAGGGAGTATTCTTCCGCGCCTCGGCGCAGGCCGAAGCCCATCGCCTCGGGCTCAATGGCTGGGTACGCAACTGTTACGACGGCGCCGTGGAATTGGTGGCCGAGGGCGAGAGCGCGAAGATCGACGATCTCATCGCTTGGTGCCGCCACGGCCCACCCGGCGCGCGGGTGGAGAACGTCGACGTTCAGCGGGAGGAATTCAAAGGAGAGTTCAAAGCGTTTCGGATCACGGGATAAAAAATCGGCGCTGCCTCGGGCAAGAATTTTCAAGGCTTCGGCAAGCACTTGTCGACATATCCATGACGGCGTGGAGGGAACGGAGAATTACCGCGGTGGAGTCGTGATCGCCTTTTCTTGAGTGTAACCGGAACTTCCGTTGCTGTTGATCGCCTTTATCCGGTAGATATACGTCTGATTCGCCGACGCCGTTTTATCGACGTAGCTGGTGGTATTGGCGCCGACGGTTGCGATCGATCGCCAAGGGCCGGCACACGATGCGGGTGCCTGCTCTCCCGTCGACGCGATGCTAATCTGGTCGCAGCGCTCGATGACGAAGTTGCTCTCGTTGTCCGAGTTGTCCGACCAAGCAATATGAACAGGGTAAGCTTTCGGACCGGCAGGAGCCGATTCGGCCTTCTCGCCAGCGATTGGAACGGAGCCACAGGTCTCGATCCGGGTCGTGCCAGGCCCCCCAGACACTCTACAGGTCGAAACGGAATCGCTCGAGAACAACGTCATTGCTTTGCACGCCATGACGCCGAATGTCGAGCACTGCTCGGGCGCGTTTTGTGCCGTTGCGCCGCCGGGCGCACCTTGTGGCGGCGTCGAGCAAGCGATCACCCCGCCCACCAGGACCGCCGCCAACGACAGTGTGACCATTCTATGCGGGTCTTCGACCCGCCAGCTAACGACGGCAGACTTTCCCATACTTGCTCCCGTGAAGCAGCAACGCTTACTTTTTCCCCTTCTCCAACACCAGCCGGTAGATATCTTTTTTTGGATAGGAAAACTTTTCGCCGAGAACCTCCGCGATCTCCTTTACGCGAAGTCCTTTTTGTACCAGTTCCTGGATCTCCACTCGGATCGAATCTTCGAACGCGATGTTCTCTCCCGCGAAGCCGCTTACCACTAAAGTAATCTCGCCGCGGATTTCCTTGCCGGCGATTTCCCGGATTACGTCGCCGATCGAGCCGCGGATAAACTCTTCGTAGACCTTCGTCACCTCGCGGCCCAAAACTAGCTGGCGCGCGCCGAAAAGCTCCGCCATGTCTTCGAGCGCTTCTCCGATTCGGTGCGGCGCCTCGTAAAAGACCAAGGTTCGCGGTTCGGTTCGAAGCGATTGCAGTTTTTCTCGCCGCTCGCGTTTTTTGGCGGGAAGGAA
>DASXRG010000176.1:0-2091 GCA_036506735.1 Binatia bacterium
TCCAGATAGCCGCGCGCGACTTTGGGATTTAAGCGCCCGTCCTTGGTCAGCATCGAGATCATCGTCTCGTAGGTCCGCTCGGCCTCGCTCGGCGTCACTTTGAATTTATCGGCGATCATCTTCACGGTCTCGCTCCGGTTCGCGCGCAGCCACGCCGTTGCTTCGAGCACCGCGGCGATGGTTTTCTGCACCAGGGCGCGGTTGTTTTTCATCTCCGCCGCCGAGGTGATCAACCCGACGTAAGGGACGTCCGCAAGGTCGCCGAGAAACTGAAACTTCTTGAATCCCAGCGAGACCGCTTTGTCGTCGAACGGCGGCGTGAGCACCGCGCCCGCCACCTGATTGGTCGTCAGCGCGGCGAAGCTCGACGCGGTCCCGCCGGTGGAGATGAGGCCCACCTCTTTTTCCGGAATCTCCCATTTCTTGAGTGCCGCAACGAGAAAATAGTACGGCGAGGTGCGAATGGCCGAGATCGCCAGGTTCTTGCCGACGAGGTCGTGCGGTTTGTTGATCTCCTTGTGGGTCACGAGAATCCAGGGGCTGCCGTTGTAGAGATTGAGCACCACGACCAGCGGCAGTCCGGCGACCGCGGCCGATATTCCCGTGGAGACGGAGGTGAAAAAGTTTATGTTCCCATTGATCACCGCCTGGGGTTGAATCGGCGTGCGCATCTGGATGTATTCCGATTCCAATCCGATCTTCTTGAGCAGCCCCTTTTCCTGCGCGACGTAAAAAGGAAGGTAAGAGAAGGCGAGCGAAGGGAAGCCGATGCGGATTTTTTGCGGCGTCTCCGCGGACCAGCCCGTTCCGGCGAGCCACAGGGCGAGCAGATTCGCCGCTAGAACCTTTTTGATCATTTTGCCGCCGCGGCTTTATGCTCTTCCCGCTGCCAGCTCTCGCGCGCGATCTTCAACGCCTGCGCCTGCGGGAGATCTTTGAGTCCAAAAAAGTCGATCGCGTTGCGACTCAAAATGCTTTCGCGCTGCTCGTGGTTGAGATCGCGCGCGTCGAAGATATCCTTGACCGAATACGGGAAGTGGCAATCCCAGTGGCAGTAGTCCGAGGCGTAGAGCACGGTCGCGGGGCCGGCGGCGTCGAGGACGCGGTCGAGCCCGCTCTCTTCGGACTCGCAGGAGAGGACGATCTGCTCGCCGCGGATGATCTCGCTCGGACGGCGCTTCAAATCCGGCATCTGTGGCGCGAGCTTCTCGATGTGCTCGTCGAAGCGCTCCATCCAGTAGGGCAGCCAGCCGGCGCCGCCTTCCATGTAGGCGACGCGGAGTTTGGGAAAGCGGTCGAAGACGCCTTCGCCGATCATGTGCATCATGGCGATCATCAGCTCGAACGGAAACGCCGTCATGTGCACGTAGGCGTACTTGAAGAAGCGCCGGCTGCCCGCGCCCATCACGCCCGAGACGCCCGGGACGCCGTCGTGGCCGGTCTGCGGATGGACGCTGAGGGTCATGCCGATCTTCTCCGCCGCGTCGTAGATCGGAAAAAACATCGCATCGCCCATGTTGCGGCCGTAAACGTTGGTCGGGAGCATGGCGGAGACGGCGCCTTTGCCGGCGAGAAACTCCAATTCCTTCACCGCCGCTTCTGGCTGTTGGCATGGGATCAAACCGACGGCTCTGAGGCGCTGCGGATCGGCCGCGCAATATTCGAGCAGCCACTCGTTGACCGCGCGGCAGAGCGCGGCGGCGAGCTCGCCGTTCATCAGGCCGTTCACGGTCAAGGCGACCTGCGTGCCGAAAAGAACCGCGACGTCGATGCCTTCCAGATCCATGTCTTTCAACCGCTCGCGCGGATCGGTCATGCCGGGCCGCGTCTTGCGCGCCTTGTCCGTCATCGGCCCGGTGACGCCGGGTCCGGGCCCTTCGGCCGCCGGCCAGATGCGCCCCTCTAAAAGCATGCGCGGGTGACCTTTGTTATCGCGCAGCCGCACCGGCGCCTGCGAGCGCCATTTTTCCGCCAAATAGGGTTTCAGATCCACGTCGCCTTCGTTGACGTGGCCGTCGGCATCGATAACGAGAATAGGGTCGAGATTTGGCGCCATAACCGTTTCTCCGATGAGAAACATAATCGGTCTCT
>DASXRG010000177.1:0-1971 GCA_036506735.1 Binatia bacterium
ATTTCCATTGGTTCAACCTCGCTGTTGGGGATTTAAAAAGTTCGGGCAGATGCCGGAAGGCGGTCGCCCACTCCGGTTAAAGCTTGTCACAAAGTCTTACACCGTCAAGTAGGAGGAAACCTAGTCGACGAAAAGGCGCCGATGATTTTAAGCGAACCCGGGTTAGCTCGACCTGACCGCAATTTGGGTGCTCGTCCTTGTAGTTTCGCCGCGATCCTTGCTAGAAGCGAGGGGGGTCCGTTTCACCTTTGCGCGAGCAACCGGAAAAAAAAAGGGCGATCTATTACGGCTGGATCATTGTCGTTGTCGGCTTTCTCGCCCACATCGCCTCGGCATTTTCGATCTCGAGCACGCTCAGCGTATTCCTCAAACCGCTGTCCGCCGATCTCGGCATCTCGCGCGGCACTTTTTCGCTGATCCGGTCCGGCGAGATTCTCATCGGCGCCGCCGCGGCGCCGGTGGTCGGCACGTTGATCGATCGCTACGGCGGGCGCTGGCTGATGGCGGCGGGCGGTTTGATTTCCGGCGCCGGCTTCATCTGCCTCGGCCAGGCGCGGGATTTCATCCAGTTCATGCTCGTGCGTTGGCTGCTCGTCACTCCCGGCGATTCGTTGATGGGCTCCTTGGTGGTCAACGTTTCGATCGCGCGCTGGTTCGTGCGCATGCGCGGGCGCGCGCTGGCGATCGCGAGCATGGGCCACGGCTTGACCAAGGTCTGCATGCCGGTGATCGCGGCGGCGTTGTTGCTTTACGTCGGCTGGCGCGGCTCCTGGGTGGTCTTCGGCGTTTTCGCCTTGCTGCTGGTGGTCCCGCCGGCGGTTCTGTTGATGCGCCGCTCCCCGGAGGAAATGGGATTGCTGCCCGACGGCGGTCCTGTGGAAGCGAGAGAAGCGGCCGCCGCGCCGCGCAAGCGCCGCTACGCCAAGCGCACCGGCGCCGACAACGTCGAATGGAGCCGGCGCGAAGCGCTCGGCACGCCGGTCTTCTGGCTCATCGCCGTCACCTTCGGCGTAGCCCAGATCGGCGTCACCGGGCTCAATCTCCATGTGTTTTCTTACGTCACCGACCAAGGCCATCCCGTCCTGATCGCGGCGACCGTGATGAGCGTGATCGCGGTGATGCAGTTCAGCACGCCGATAGTCTGGGGCATGCTCGCGGACCGCATGGATCAAGGCATTCTCAATACGGTCAAATGCGCGCTGCAAGGCGCCGGACTTTTGTTGGCGCTCTCGCTGCCCGGGATGGCGCCGCTCTATGCCGGGTTTTTTATCTACGGCATCGGCATGGGCGGAACGGCAATTTTAGCGGAAACCATTTGGGCCGATTTTTTCGGCCGCACCTCGCTGGGAAAAATCCGCGGCATGGGCTCGCTGGTGACCAGCGTCTTCTCAGCCGCCGGCCCGCCGTTCTTCGGTTTGCTCTTCGACTACACGCAAACCTACTACCTGTCGTTTAGCATCTTCATCGGCATGCTGTTCGTCTCCGCCGTGCTCAGTCTGTATTTGCGACCGCCGACGAAACGACCGGAACCGGCAATGCGAAGGACATAGTACTAATTGAAAATCGTAATTGTGTCCCCGGAAATATTCAAAGAGGAAATTTCGCCGCGCCGCCTCGACTCAAACGGCCGTGCGCCCGCCGTCCACGGCGAGCTTGGCGCCGTGGATGAAGCTCGCGCGATCCGTGGCCAAGAAGACGATCGCCTCGGCGATTTCGTCCGCCGTCGCCGGCCGCCGCGCCGGCGCCTGCGCGGCGAGCTGTTCAAGGCCCTCGCCCATGGCGTCCGTGCCCTCCGTGCGCGTCGGTCCGAGACTCACCGCGTTGACACGGACACCGCTCGGGCCGTATTCGGCCGCCCACGCCTTGGTCAGCAAGTTGATCGCCGCCTTGCTCGACCCGTAGAGGCTCATGCCCGGCGCGCCGTAATCAGCGACCATCGTCGAGACATTGACGATCGCTCCTTTGCCGCGC
>DASXRG010000178.1:0-12703 GCA_036506735.1 Binatia bacterium
CGCTCGCCGGCGCGGACCCGTTCGACATCGAAGCCATCATGCACAAGCTCGACGCGATCGTGCGTGGCGCGGAGAGGGCCAAGTCGGGCATCGATCTCGCGCTCCATGACCTCGGCGGAAAAATTTTGGGCGTGCCGGCCAACCGGCTTTTTGGCGGCGTCATCCATCCGCGCGTGCGCGTCACGCGGCTCATGGGGATGTTCGAGCCGAAAGAGATGGCCGAAAGGTCGGCGGAACTGGCAGGGCGCGGCTACACGGCGCTCAAACTTAAAGTCGGCAACAATGTTAAAGACGACGTCGAGCGCGTCAAGCGTGTGCGCGACGCGGTCGGCCCGGAGGTTACGATCACGATCGACTTCAACCAGGCCTGCTCGCCCAAAGAGGCGATCTACAGCATCGACCGGATGGCGCCCTACGACGTGACGCTCGTCGAGCAGCCGGTCAAAGCGACGGATCTGAAGGGCATGGCGCTGGTGCGGCAAGCGGTGAGCCCGCTCGTCATGGCGGACGAAGCGGTCAACTCGGCGACCGATGTGCTCCGAATCGTCGAGGCCGGCGCGGCGGATGTCATCAGCCTGAAAATTCCTAAGATGGGCGGCATCTTCAAGGCGCGCAAAGCCGCGGCGGTGTGCGAAGCCGCCGGTATCGACTACCTCGTCGGCACGGCGCCCGGGAGCCGGCTGCTCGATGCCGGCAACGTTCATCTGGCGGCGAGCCTCAGAAATCTCAAGCTGCCGTGCGAGATCGGCGAGTTCGAGCGCATGGCCAACGATCCCTGCAGCGGCTTCGAAATCGCCAAAGGATTCGCTTCGCCGCCGGAAAAACCCGGATTGGGCGTGGAAGTGGATCTCGCCAAAATCGGTTTGGCGGAATAACGGCGGCAAAAAGGATGGAGCGATGATCATCGACGCCGACGGGCATCTTTTCGAGACCGAGGAGGTCTTCGAAAAATATATGGAGCCGCCGCTGCGCAATTATCGCCCGCGGCTCCTGGGCGACGAAGAGGGAAATAACTTTTGGGTCGCGGACGGCGCGACGCGCTACAAGCGGCCGAGCATCCCCGGTGCCGGCAATCCCGGCTCGGCGGCACCGCCGGGAAAAAAGATTCAGCCGGCGCGGCGCGCCTCGCCCGGCAGCCAGACCCTGGAGAGCGTCAAAGAGCGGCTGGAAGATTTGGACGAGGAGGGAATCGACGTCCAGTATCTCTATCCGAGTTTTTTGCTGCACATCAATTCCTGGAAAGACGGCGTGCTCGGCAACGGGGTCTGCCGCGCTTACAATACCTGGCTCGCCAAAGTATCGGCCGAAGCGCCGGACCGGCTGAAAGGCGTGGGTTTGGTATGTCTGCGCGATCCCGACGGCGCCGCGCAGGAAGCGAAGCGCATCAAAGAGCTTGGGCTGGCTGCCGTCATGATCAACGGCACGATCGGACCCGACCGCCTGGACCATCCGAGTCACGAGCCGTTCTTCGCCGAGGCGAACCGGCTCGTTCTGCCGGTCGCGGTTCACTTCAGCCTGGAATTTCCGGCGGTGAGCGAGCTGTTTCCGCATTTTTTCCCCAATCGCGTCCTGGCGGGAATTTTTCCCATCATGGCCGGCTTTACCAGCGTGATGTGCTCGGGGCTGATGGAGCGCTACGCCAACCTGCGCTTTGCGTTTCTCGAAGGCGGCTGCAACTGGGTGCCCGCCTACGTCGAGCGCATGGACGATCATTTCGAGAACCCGCGCTACAACGCGCGCCAATTGATTCAGCGGTTGCCGAGCGAGTATTTGAATTCCGGCAGAATTTTTTTCGGCTGTGAAGGCAACGAGGCCGCGCTCGGCCGCATCGTTCACGAACTGGGCGAAGACAAACTGCTCTATTCCTCCGACTATCCCCACGCCGACCGCACCGAAGGAACGGCGCGCTTTCTCGAAAGGCGCGACGATCTTTCCGCCGCCGCGAGAAAAAAGCTGCTCGAGGATAACGCCAAGCGCTTCTACGGGTAGATTGAGCTCTGCCGTGGCGTGCCCGCCGCTTGCTCAAATCTTTTTACCCGGTCGAACGCGCCAAACTAAGATGTAGTCTTGGGCCTTACCCGATCGGGAGGGGGGTGGTGTTCACGGTTTGTCCCTGTTGTCATCTCTTGTCGATTGGCCGTTCACGGTCAACCAAAAATGAGGGGATTACCTTGCTTGCTTTCACCTATTTCGTTCTATAAACTTTCAGCGTGTGGTTCCTAGTTTGCTGAGCCGAAAGGAGGTGCGGTGATGGAACTGCCGAAATGTCAGAAGTGCAACAACGGGTTGTTGATCCCGCTATCCGATTACGGTCAGGAAGGAGCTTCAGTCATTTTCAAGGCGTGGGCGTGCACCAACCCAGATTGCGGATTTTCTCTCAGGGTCGATAAAGGAGAGATTACCTACGGAAAGAGAATAGAGCCGAAGCATTGACCGGAAACGGCCGCCGGAAAATTCAAAAGGGGAGCGCAACTCCCCTTTTTGCGTTTCGGAATTCTAATTCTCAAGACGCATGGACCCGGTTGAAGCTCTGAATCGCCCGGGCGAACAGCTCACAGCCGCGGTCCAACGCTTCGAGGCAGCGCTTTTGAGTCTCGCCGTCGCGCGCGTAACGTTTGAGCGCCTCGGGCGCCAACCACTCGTGTCCTTCCTCATCGCCCAGCAGCGTGTCACGGTAAATCGAAGCCGTTTTCGGATCGATCGGCGCCACGCGCTCGATGAACGACTTTGACGTGCGCGGAAAAAATTCTTCGTGGCCGTACTGCACGCTGGCCAACAGCTCGCAAAAAGATCCGAGCGCGGCATGGAAATCCCACAGCTCTTTGAGCTCCGGGAGCGGCGCGTTCCACAAAGCGTCGGGATCGCCGTCGAGCTCTTTGATTCGGTCGCGCAGAATCCCCGCGTGTTTCAGCTCATTGGCGACGTATTCCGACAGCGGCCGCTGGATATCCAGGTCCGGCACGCCGGCGACCCATCGCGCCGTGACCTCTCCCGCGCGGCGCTCCATCACCACGCCGAATTGGAGGCGGCGGAGAATCACGTCGCGGCTCAGAGGTTTTTCCGCGCCGTAACTTTTCCTGTCCGCGGTCATCTTGATCCACGCCGCTTCTCGCCGATTGTCCAACTCTTTGAGAAACGCGTCGGGGCTCAGCGCTTCCATAGCTCGTCTCCTTATGTACGGTTTCGAGTTGTAAGCAAAACAGAAAACATGTTTATTGTAAAGTCCAAGCCATGAAACCGGTTTTTCTATCCGCGTTTAGTTTTATCGTCTTGTTTTTTTGCGTCCAAGCGTTCGCGCAAACAGGGGGGAAGTGGACGGCGAAAGCGCCGCTATCTTCGGCGCGGACCGAGGTCGCCGCCGCCGCTCTCGGCGGGAAGATCTTCTTGATCGGCGGCTTCGGAAAAAATGGGGACCTGGTCGAAGAGTACGACCCGGCCGCGGACCGCTGGCGGCGCCGCGCGCCGCTGCCGCGCCCGCTCCATCACGTCGGCGCCGCCGCGATGGCCGGGAAAATTTATGTGATCGGGGGATACATTTCCGGCGTCGGATCCATGGACACAGTTTACGAATACGATCCGTCCGCGGACCGCTGGCGCGCCGTTGCGCCGATGCCGACCGCGCGCGGCGCGCTCGCGGTGGGAGTCGTCGGCGATAAAATTTACGCCGTCGGCGGCGTCGGGAACAATGGGCGGAATACCGGCACGAACGAGGAATATGATCCGGCTAAAAACAGTTGGACCAAACGGGCTTCAATCCCGACCCCAAGGGATCACCATGCGATCGGCGTCGTCGCCGGCAAGCTCTACGCCATCGGCGGGAGGCTCGACGGCAATCACGGGCGAAGCATCGTCGTCAACGAAGAGTACGATCCGACTACGGACACGTGGCGCCCGCGGGCTCCGCTGCCGACCGCGCGCAGCGGGATTGCGGCAGGCGTGGTGGGCGGGCGCGTATTCGTCTTCGGCGGCGAAACGACGAAGCGCACGTTCAACGAGAACGAGGCTTATGATCCCGCGAAGAATGTCTGGGCGACGATGAGTCCGATGCCGACGGCGCGCCACGGTTTGGGAGCGGCGGTGGTGGGAGAGATGATCTACGTTATTTCCGGCGGCCCGCAGCCCGGCGGGACTTATTCGTCGGTGAACGAGGCGTTCACACCGTGATGATCGGCTCGGGCCGCGTATCAAGATCTCGGGCGCAATGTTTGCCGCCCGAGGTTATTCCAAACCAAACTTCTCGCGCACGCTCTGCCACGAATCATAAGTGCAAAGGTTCTGCAGCATCGTCGTCGTCGGCGGCAGCAGCGGCAGGTTGCGATTGGCTTCTCGCAGCGCCTCGGCCGGCGCGATCCACAGGCTGTGGTCGACTTCTTCAGATTGAGAGAGCGCGATCTGGCCGTCGGGAAGAGAGGCGAGATAAAAGCGCGTGTCGAAGCGGATCGGAAAAAATTCCGGCGTCACGCGGTGGGAGAAATAAGCCAGCCGGTTGAGGTCGCAGACGAGATTTTCCGATTCGAGGAAAGAACCGAAATCCAAAGATCCTCCGACGAGAGCGCGGCGGCTGTCCTCTAACTCGCGCGCGCCGGCGCCGTTATTCATATCTGGCGCCGCGCCATCTTCGGTCACGCAGAGAAGAATTCCCACTTCTTCGAACAGCTCTCGTATCACCGCGACCCAATGGGCCAGCGAAAGCTCCGGACCGAGATGATCGCCGAGAAGCTTTTGCGCTTCTTTGCCCGAGAGGCCGCGGCAGCGCCGGAGAACTTTTTTCGACCGGTCTTCCGGACAGATGCTGCCGCCGGGAAAGACGTAGTAGCCGCCCAGAAATTTCATTTCACTCGGCCGGCGGGTCAATAAGACTTCAAAACTCCCGTCCGGGGCGGGACGCAGCAGCAACACCGTGGATGCATGCTTGGGGCTTGGGCTCGCCATCGTCAATCTTCCGGCAAATCTTCCGGTGGTACGAAGCCGTGGCGCAGCGTATTCTCGCTGATCGTGCGCGGCTCTAAAAATTGCAGCAGGTAATCCGACCCTCCGGCCTTGGAGCCGATGCCGGAAAGCTTGAGCCCGCCGAAGGGTTGCCGTTCGACGACGGCCCCGGTGATGCTGCGGTTGATATAGAGATTGCCGACGAGAAATTCTCGTCGCGCTTTTTCGATGTGGGCCGGCGAGCGGGAAAATACTCCGCCCGTGAGCCCATAGGAAGAGTCGTTGGCGATGGCAAGCGCTTCATCGAAATCGCCCGCGCGCATCACGGCGAGAACCGGGCCGAAGATCTCCTCCAGAGCCAGGCGGTGATGGCGCTCGACGCGGCTAAAGATCACAGGACCGATATAATAGCCCTCCTTCGGCGCGGTCATTTCCAGCTCGCACTTCCCCTCGCGTCTGCCGAGATCGATATAGCCGGCGATCTTCGCTTGCGCGGCGGCGTCGATGACCGGGCCGATCGAGTTGCGCGGATCTTTGGGCGGGCCGATCTTGAGGCTCTTCACCGCCTCCACCAACCGGTCCAGCAGCCGGTCGTGCACCGGCTCCAACAGAATCAGCCGCGATGCGGCCGAGCACTTTTGCCCTTGATAGCCGAACGCGGACTCGATGATGTGCGCGACCGCTTCGTCGAGATCGGCGTCCGCGTCGACGATGATCGCGTTTTTTCCGCCCATCTCCGAGATCACGCGCTTGACGTGCTGCTGCCCGGGCTGGTGCGTGTACGCCGCGCGCAGGATTGCCAATCCGGCGTCGCGCGAGCCGGTGAAAGCGACGAGATGAATGCGCGGGTGGCGCACCAGAGTCGCGCCCGGCTCGCCGCCGCCCTGAAGAAGCTGGCAAGCCAGCGGCGGCAGCCCGGCCGCGCGCAGGATATCCATGAGGCGGTATCCCATCACCGGCGACTGCTCGGCAGGTTTTACGATTGCGCAGTTGCCAGCGACTAATGCCGCCGCAGTCATTCCCGTGAGAATGGCCAGGGGAAAATTCCACGGCGCGATGACGGCGGCGACGCCTCTGGGCTCGTAGAGGTAAAGATTGCTTTCACCCGGAAGGCGCTGCGTGAGTCGCGGTTCCGCGAGACGAACCATCTCGCGCCCGTAGTACTCGAGGTAGTCGATCGCCTCGGTCACGTCCGCGTCGGATTCGCGCCAGCTCTTGCCGACCTCGAAAACTTCCCAGGCGGCGAGCTCGAGCCGCCGCTCGCGCATGAGCGCCGCGGCGCGGAATAGAATCGCGGCGCGCTCCTGCGCCGGCGTCGCGCGCCAGCCGGGGAAAAAACTTTCCGCCGCCTCGATCGCTTCCTCGAGGTCTCTGTCTCGTGCGAGCGGAACGCGGCCGACCATCTCCGCCGGGGCGGCCGGATTCACCGATTCGATCCAGCCGTCGGTTTGTCGCTCGGCGCCGGCGATCCAGAGCGGGTAACTGCGGCCAAGTTTTTTTTCGACGTCGCGAACGGCGGCGCCGAAGCCCGCGCGATTTTCTTGCCGGGAAAAATCCCAGGCCGGCTCGTTCATGAAGGGCCCGGGACTATCGGCAGTCGTCGCGCGCGGCGCTATGGGGCAGATCGGCGCCGGAATGTTTTTCGGCCGCGGCGCGTCGATCAACAATTCAATCTGCTTTTGCTCGGCGTAGGTCTGGCGCAGAAAAGAGGTGTTCGAGGTGTTTTCCATCAGGCGCCGGATCAGATAGGCGATGCCGGGAATCAACTCGCCGACGGGAAGATAGACGCGCACGCGCCGGCCGTGTTGAACGATCGCCTGGCGCACCGGCTCGGCCATGCCGAAGAGCATCTGGATTTCGTAGCCGTTATCGGCGACGCCCAAATGTTTGGCCGCGACCATCGCATGCGAGATGCTGCGCAGGTTGTGACTGCCGAAGGCGGCATTCACGATGTCATGATTCTCGAGCAGCAGATCGGTCAGTCGCTCGTAGTTGGCGTCGGTCCGGGCTTTTTCGAGGAAGACCGGGATCGCCCAGTTCTTCTGTCTGGCCCAGGCGATCTCGCTGTCCCAGTACGCGCCTTTCACCAGACGCACGCCGATCCGGCGCCGGCGTTCTTTCGCCCAGCGGATGAGCGCGGACAGGTCGCCCTCGGTGTCGCGCAGATAGGCTTGCACGGCTATGGACAGCCGCGGCTTTTGGTGAAATTCGTCTTCGCCCAAGAGAGCGCGAAAAATATCCAGGGTGAGGTCTTTGTATGCGTACTGCTCCATGTCCACGGTGAGCGCGACGTCGAGCTTCGAAGCCTCGCGGAGGAGCGCGCGGAGCCTTTCTTTCACGGTCACTTCGGTATCCGGATCGAGCGGATCGAAGCGCGCGCAAAGCGCCGATAGTTTGACCGAGAGATCGACTTTAGGAAGCGGCCCGGCCGGGCCGAGGTCGATTTGGGCAATCGCAGGCCAGTTTTGGCTGACTGCGGCCAAGCGCCGCATCAAATCGAGGTAGCGGCTTTGCATCGCCGCTGATTCTCTCTCGCTCACCGTGGCCTCGCCCACGACGTCCAGAGTGAACGCCGCGGGTTCTTGCCGCAATTTTTCCAGCACCGGGATGAGAGCTTCGTTTTTCTCCTCGGCGATGAAGCGGCGCGCGAGGCGGACGACGTTGTGTCGCACCACCGGCGCGACCAGCGTTCCGGCGTGGAGCGCCTGCACGAGGAAAACCAGTCCGCCCAGCGCATGGTCGACGCGGGCAAAGTATTCGTGCAGATGGCGGCCGATCTCGGCGGACGACTCCAGGCTGGGCAGCACGTCGACGAAGCGGAACAGCGCCGTGCGCAGCGAGTCGTCATCGAGTGCCCCGTCGATCATCCGCCCGATCCAGTCCTGCGGCTCGAACAGCGAAGGCTTGTGCTCGGAAGCCTTGCGGTAGAGAGTGCGCGCCAGCGCGCGGACTTCGGATTCGATGTGGTCGCTGCTTTGCATTCGTATTCATCATAATACGTTCGCGCGCGAGGATGAAGCGGATAGTGTCAAAGATACGAGGCGGGGGCGGCGAAAGCCGAGAGTGTTGATCGAGCGCCCGAATTCCCATAGCTTAGGAAACCGTGACGTTGGACGTGAGAGAAATCTCCGTTGCCGGAATGCATCACGACGGTCATCTGCTTTGGCTCGCCGTCCCGGAGCGCCGGTTGGTCGCGACCTACGACGCGGCGGCCGGAAAAACGGAGGCGCGGCTCACTTACGACCACGAAGTTTGGGATGTCGCACCGGCCGAAACCGGGCTGTGGATGCTCACGACCGGCGGCAAGCTCGACCGGCAAATCGTCTTTTGGTCTTTTGCCGACGCCGGAGCGACGCTCACGTTCGGCTGTCCCGAGGGCGCGGCGGCGGGCGTGACCTTGCTCGACGACAAACTCTGGATCACGCACCGCAATAACCGCAAGCTCTACTGCCTCGACCCGCAGACCGGCAAAACCAACTGGATCATCAAGACGGAAAATGAAACCTTCAGCCCGGCGGCTCATCGACATGAGTTGTGGCTGATCGAGTCCGAGCCGGGGCCGCTCGGCCATTGGGGCGAGAAGCGCCACGCGAAATATTTTTTTTCCCGCTACGATCCGGCGCGCGAGCGGGTGGCCGAGCGCATCGGCGTCGATTTCATCCCGCGCTGCATGGCGTTGGACGGCGAGCGCTTCTGGTACGCGGAAGCCGACAAGAACGGCATCGCTTCAACTGAAAAGAACCTGCGCCAGCTCTGAGCGGTACTTGCGCGTCAATTCGTTGTCGTCGCCCAGCACTTCGAAGATCTGCAGCATCGCTTTGCGCGCGCCGTCGTCGCGAAAGGCTCGGTCTTTTTTGATGATCGACAGAAATTCCGCCAGCGCTTCGGCGTATTTTTCGTGCGCGGCCAATGCTTGCGCCAGCTCGAAGCTTTTGTCCAGATTCTCCGGATCGGAGCTCAAAGCGGCCCGCAGCGCGGCTTCATCCTGCCGGGCTCCCGTTTTAAGACTCAGGCGGGCCATCAGGTGGTCGGCCTCCTTGCGCTCGGGACTGGTGAGCGGCACCCTTTCGAGCGCTTGGAGCGCCTTGGTTTCGTCGCCGGCGGCGCCGAGAATCCGGGCGAGACCGAGAAGCGCTTTGGAATGATCGGGTTCCGATTGGAGAATTTTCTCGTAGATCCCTTGCGCCTCTTCCGTCCGGCCGCTCTTTTCCAGCTGCTCCGCCGTGGCTGCTTCCCGATCGGATTCCGAGGGAAGAAAGCGGGACAGCAACTCGCGCACGGCGCCCTCGGGCAGCGCGCCGGTAAATTCGCCGGCGATTTTTCCGTCCTTGAAGACTTTGACCGCGGGGATTCCCTGGATCTGAAACAGCGACGCCAGCTCGGGATTCTCGTCCACGTTCACCTTGGCGAGAATGAAATCTCCCTTGTGCTCTTCGGCGAGCCGTTCCAATACCGGGCCGAGGACGCGGCAGGGGCCGCACCACGGCGCCCAGAAATCGGCTACGACCGGCGCCTGGCGCGAGCGCTCTAGAACTGCGCTCTCAAAGTTTTCTTCGCCGACTTCTACGATCCACTGATTCATCGGACTTCATCGACCTCCGCCGTACTTCGGATCGTCGGCGATTATTTTTTTGGCGAAATTGCGCACCTGCGCGGCGACCGGCCGGAGCGCGTAAACCGCGGTTTCCCAGATTTCGTCCTCCGTGGCCCCCTCCTTGCGCGCCCGATCCAGATGGAGCTTGGCGCCGTACTCATGACCGATCGCGAGATTGACCGCAAAGCGGATGAGCTGCGACACCTTGGGCTCCAAAGTTCCTTCTTTGTACTCGATGCCGAAAAATTCCGTCTGTTTCGCCATGCCAAATCTCCTTTCGCCTTCCCGGCTTTGTCTTCCTTCGCGTCAGCCTGAGGCTGATCAGCCTCTCTTTTTGGCCGATCCTTCGTGGTTAAAATCCGCTCACCACGAAGAGCACGAAGCACACGAAGTCGAGACCATTCGTCGCGCCTGCATTGGGCCACCACATCAGTTTTTCTGTTTATCTAACTTTTCCGGATCAAAGGGATTGCCGTTTAAAATGAAGCGGCGCTCGACCGGCACCGGGTGGAGAATCGTCTGGAGCACGTAGCAGCCGTTCTCGGCGTTGCGCACGACGGCCGCAATCTTCTTCACGGGATCATCGGACTCGAGCTCCAGGCGAGTTTCAAATCCCGGGCTGGTGGCCCGAACCGTCTCCGCCAAGACCGAGCCTTCGCTTTTGAACCGCGCTTTGACGAACACGCGCGCCTTTTTGATCTTGGTTTTCATCATCTCCGCGTACCGGGAGATCTGCGTCAGCAGTCAGAAGCCCAGCGCGAGAGAAAAGTAGGCGAGCGGCGGCGGCGCGCTGTTCTCCCCGCCGGTGCGCTCGGCCTCGTCGCAATAAACCGTAAAGCCACGCGCGTGGCCCTCCTTGCGCATTTTCTGGAGGGTTTCGGCGTCCGCCTCGAGCACGATCTCGCGCTTCACCTGAATGTCTTGCGCCATGCTTTCTCCTTTACGACGTTCGCTTTTATGTTCTATCAATATAATACCTTCGGCGGCTTTTTCCACCACCGAAACCGCCGGTGAAGCCCGGACCGATGGGCGCGCGGCGCGCAAACATTGTTGACAGCGTAGCCGCTTCGCTCTACGCTCTACGTTCATAGCGGGCGTTTTCCGATGGTTCCATGGAGAGCGCCAGCGGGGCGCCGGCGAGGTGGAGCATTAAGGCAAATTTGGCTCGAAAAGAACTCGGGTTCGCCATCCTGTTAATCGTAGCTTTAGCGCTGCTCGGCTATCTGCTTTATGCGGCCTCGCCCGGCCCGAGACAGGTCACCGACTGGCGGTCGGCCACGGCCGAGGGACTGCTCTTTCTCTTCGTGTTGGTTTGGAACGTTGTTATCCTGCCGCAACACCGAACGGCCAAGATGCTGTGTCTGGGCTCTTTTCTTTTTCTGATCGGGAGCTTCGCCGATTTTACGGACAACTTTTTCCTCCAGCCGCGTTGGGGCGATTGGCTCGTCGAGGATGTCTCGCTGGCGTTGGGTGGAGGGCTGATGGCCTTGGGAATCTGGGCCTGGGTCAGAGAAAAGGACCGCCTCCTGGCCCAGCTTCAAAAGGAGCGCGATTTCGAGGCGTCTTTGATTCCCAAACTTTCGCACGATCTCCGGGTGCCGCTGGGGAACGTGGTCGGCATGACCGGTCTCGTCGAGTCCGATCCTGCGTTTTTGGACGATCCACGGCGGCGGCGCGACTATTTCGACGTTATCCGGCGGGCGGTCAACGATATGACGCTGCTGATCGACAATATCCTGGAAACCTATCGCATCAAATCCGGCACGCTGAGATTGAGTCCGAGCGCGGTGTCCCTGGCGGCGCTGCTCGACGAATCGCTGCGGGATTTTTTCTATCCAGCGGAAAAGAGGGGAATCGCGCTGGTCAAAGATTTCCCGGGCGCGGACGTGGAGCTGGTGGCGGACCGAATCAAAGTCGTCCGGGTAATCCAGAATCTTTTGGCCAACGCGGTCAAGTTTTCCCCGCGCGGCGGAAAGGTCGTCTTAAGCGCCAAGGCGGAGAACGGCGGCGTAACCGTCCGGGTGGTGGACGAGGGACCGGGCGTTCAGCAAGAGCGTCTGGCGCCCGCGGAAGAAAAAGCCGCGGTCCTGAAGAAAGGGTCCGAAGGACCCGGAGAAGGGTTCGGCCTCGGGCTCAAAGTGGTCAGGGAGTTTGTCCGGCTTCACGGCGGCCGTTTCTGGATCGAGCCCAACTCGCCCAAGGGCGCTCAGTGCTGCTTTTTCCTGCCGCAGCGCCAAGCGAGCCCCCAAGCGACGCTCTAAATTGCCATAGAAACATGCCTGAAAAAATTCTCATCGTAGACGATGAGCCGTTCAACCTGGATCTGCTCGAACAGGAATTGACCGACCGCGGTTATTCGATTCAAAGAGCCGACAGCGGCGCGCGCGCGCTCGGCGAGTTCGAATCGTTCCATCCCGACCTCATTCTTCTCGACTATCAGATGCCCGATATGAACGGCGTGGAAGTTCTCAAGGAGCTGCGCGGGAGAGGACACGAAACGCCGGTGGTTTTGATCACGGCTTATGGAACCATCGAACGGGCGGTGCAGGCGATGAAGGAAGGGGCCTATGATTTTATTCCGAAGCCTTTCGAGCCGGATCATCTGGCGCTGGTCGTGCAAAAGGCTTTAGAGCGGGAAAAGCTCAAACGAGAGGTCGAGATCCTGTCCGAAGAGGTCGGTGAGCGGTACCATCTGGTCGCCGGAAAAAGCGCCAAGATGACTCAGGCGGTGGATTTCGCGTTGAAAGCGGCCGCCAGCAAGGCTACGGTCTTGCTCCTCGGCGAAAGCGGCACGGGCAAAGAACTCTTTGCGCGCGCGATCCACCGGTGGAGCGAGCGCAAGGATGATCCCTTCGTCTCGATTAATTGCGTCGCTCTCTCGAAGGAACTTTTGGAAAGCGAGCTGTTCGGCCATGAAAAGGGGGCCTTCACGGGCGCGCATCAACTCAAGAAGGGAAAGATGGAGCTGGCCGACGGCGGCACGGTCTTTCTCGACGAGGTGGGCGACATCAGCGCCGAGCTGCAAACCAAGCTGCTGAGATTTCTCCAAGAGCGGGAGTTCGAGCGCGTCGGCGGAAACAAGCCGATCCGCGTGGACGTGAGAATCATCGCCGCGACGAACCGCGACCTCGACGGCGACGTCAAAGCCGGCCGCTTTCGCGAAGATTTGTTCTATCGGCT
>DASXRG010000179.1:0-2053 GCA_036506735.1 Binatia bacterium
ATTGAAAGGGATTATGATCGGCTCCAGCGTGGACGGCGAGTACCTCGACTCGCCGCGCGCCGTGCCGTTTTTCGAGCTGGCCGCCGCTCTGGACGTCCCGCTCTTCGTTCATCCGCCGCGCGTCACGATCGGCGCGGAGAAGATGGAAATCTTCCGCCTGCCGGAGATGATCGGCAGGCCGTTCGACACGACCTTGTCGCTCGCCCGCTTTATTCTGACCGGCGGACTGGAAAAATTTCCTCAGCTGAAGCTCGTCTGCGCTCACATGGGCGGCACCTTGCCGATGCTTCCAGGCCGGCTCGGCTTCGGCTACGAGTTGCGCCGCGATGCGAGCTTCGGCCCATGGGAGCCGGACGTTCTGAGCAAGCCGCCGGCCGACTACATCCGACAGCTGTATATGGATACCGTGAGCCTTTTTACGCCCGCGGTTCTGTGTACCGTGGAGACGGTCGGCGTGGACCACGTCGTCTTCGGCAGCGATTTTCCGCCGGTGCCGATCGCGCTCAAGCGCTCGGTGGAGGTCGTCGAGGCGTTGGCGGTGCCGGAAGCGGACAAAAAGAAGATTCTCGGCGGCAACGCGGCCAAGCTGTTGGGATTGAGCGGTTAAAAGCCGACCAGGAGGAATTATGCCGAAGGGGCATCACGACATTGGCGGTGAGCCGGCGGGTCCGATCGACCGCACCGAGCACCAGCTCGACGATTGGGAGATCGTCGCCGATGCGGTCAACCAGGCGCTCGGCGCCCGCGGCATCAAGCGCACCGACGAGCTCCGGCGCGCGCGCGAGGAGATGGACTCGGAGCTTTACCGCTCGCTCAGCTACTACGAGCGCTGGATCGCCAGCATGGAATCCATCCTGATCGAGAAGAAAATTCTCACGCGCGAGGAGATCGACCGCAAGGTGGCCGAGTTCGAGAAAAAATGGGGCGCGCCGTGAGCGCGGCGCCGGGCAGGTTCAAGCCGGGCGACCGCGTGCGCGTGCGCATGGAGGACCGGCCCGGCCACATCCGGACGCCGTATTATATTCGCGGCAAGACCGGTTGGATCGAGCGCGTCCACGGCGAGTTTCGCAATCCGGAATCGCTCGCCTACGGCCGCGACGGATTGCCGAAGCGCTCGCTGTATCTGGTCGGCTTTCACCAGGCGGAAGTATGGCAGCGGTACGGCGCGCCGAAAGACAAACTCTTTATCGACATCTACGAGCACTGGCTCGATCCGGCATGAAAGGGAGACGGCGATGAGCGTCGATCATAAGACAAGCGAAGAGCACGATCATCCGCATCCGAAGAACGAGCTGAGCCATCATGCGAAGCGGATTTACGCGATTCGCGAGCTGCTGCTCGAAAAGCAGGTCATCACGCGCGAAGATATTCAGGAACAGATCGAATATCAGGAGGCGCGCTCGCCGGCGAACGGCGCCCGCTTGGTCGCCCGCGCGTGGCTGGACCCGAAGTTTAAAGCGCGGCTGATCGCGGATCCGAAAGCGGCGTGCGCCGAGATGGGCATCGACGCCACGAGCCTGAACGAGTTCGTCGTGCTCGAAAACACGGAGAAGGTCCGCCACATGGTGGTCTGCACGCTCTGTTCCTGCTACCCGCGGCCGATCCTCGGCCGCCCGCCGGACTGGTACAAGAGCCTCAACTACCGCGCCCGCGCGGTCAACGACCCGCGCGGCGTGATGCGTGAGTTCGGACTGGAGCCCGGGCGGGACGTCGAAGTCAGGGTGCACGACAGCACCGCCGACATGCGCTACCTCGTGCTGCCGCTGCGGCCGCCGGGCACCGAGAAAATGAGCGAGCGGGATCTCGCCAAGCTCGTCACGCGCGACAGCATGATCGGAGTGGTCGATCCGCTTCCGGCAATCCCCGGCACAAGCAAGGGCTCCTGAGCTGCCCGCCCGCGGCGCGGTCGACCGCGGCTTGCCCCACAATCCCACTACGGGTAAAATAGCCCAGTGAACTCGATCCGCGATTCGCTGGCGCCCTTTCTACTGGTCTCCACCGCTTTTCATTTGCTGCTGGTATTGAGTTGGTATGGCCGGCACGACCGGCAGAC
>DASXRG010000180.1:0-37214 GCA_036506735.1 Binatia bacterium
CGGCGTGAGGATCAACGCGGCGCCGCTCCCCTTGGCGGCGACTCTCTTCGCCGGGCAGCCCATGTTGATGTCCAGTCCGTCGAAGCCGAGCGCGCAAACGATCTGCGCGACCTTGTAGAAAGTCTCCGGCGTATGTCCGTAAATCTGCGCCACGACCGGACGCTCGATCTCGGCGTAGGTCAGGTCTCGGATCAAAGTGTGCGGCGCGAAGATGGCGGTCTCGACGTTGACAAACTCGGTGAGTATGACGTCGGGCGCGCCGTGCTTGGCCGCGATGAAGCGAAAAGGGGCATCGGTCACTCCATCCATGGGTGAAAGACCGATGATGGGCTTTTCAATCGCCGGCCAGAAATTCATAAATGGCGGTCCGCCGTTTCGCTCAAGAGTCGCTCTGAAATCGCTTTAATTCAAGAGCCGTGGTAAAATTTCCCTCCATGAAATCCCGACATTTTTCCATGCTGCGCAGCTACCGCGTCGCCGACCTGCTCACCCTAGGCAACGGCGCAGCCGGGACCGGAGCGATGTTTGCCATGATGAGTTATCTGGAGACGCCCGACCGCTGGCGCGTCTATCTGGCGTTTGGGCTTTTTCCGCTCGCGCTGCTGCTGGACGTGGCCGACGGAAAAATCGCCCGCAAGCGCAACCAGCATTCGCCCTTCGGCGGCGAGCTCGATTCGCTGGCCGATGTCGTGAGCTTCGGCGTCGCGCCCGCGGTGCTCGCCTACGCACTGGGCATGCGCGGCGGCCTCGACGTCCCTATCCTTTTATACTTCGTGGTGTGCGGCATCAGCCGTCTGGCGCGGTACAACGTCACCGCCGCCGAACTTTCCGACGCCGGCGGCAAAGTGAAATACTTCGAGGGCACGCCGATCCCTTCCAGCCTCCTGCTCGTTCTCGTGCTGGCGATCTGCTTTCATATGGACCGCATCGGCGACGATCTTCCCTTCGGCGCGTGGAAAATCGCGGGGCTTCAATGGCATCCGCTCTCGCTGCTGTATCTCATCAGCGGTTCGGCGATGATCAGCAAGACGCTGAAAATTCCAAAACTGTAGGGGCGGTTCGCGAACCGCCCTACCTAGAGATCGGCCTTTTCCAAAACTTCCCAACGCTGGTAACACGCCGCCAATTCCTTCGTGATCGTTTCCAGCCGCTCCGTCGCGGCGCCAATTTTCTCCCGCCCCTGGCGGTGAAAATCGGCATCGCTCAACCTCGCGTGCAATTGCGCCTGCTCCGCCTCCAATGATTCGATTTTCCCCGGCAGCGCCGCCAGCTCGCGCTGTTCCTTATAGGAGAGCTTGCGGTTTTTGTCGGCGGGCTTTGCCTCGGCCGAAGACGTCCTCGCCGCTCGCCCGCTCGCGCGCTTTGGCGCCTCGCGCTCCTGCGCGGCGCTGAGCCGCCGGTAACGCGCCCAGTCTTCATACCCGCCGACGTATTCGCCGATTTTTCCGTCGCCCTCGAAGACCAGGGTGCTGGTCACGACGTTGTCGAGAAAAGTCCGGTCGTGGCTCACGAGCAGCAGCGTGCCGGCGTAATCGGCCAGCAGGTCTTCGAGCAATTCCAGCGTATCGACGTCGAGATCGTTGGTCGGCTCGTCCAGGACCATCATGTTGACCGAGCGCGTAAAGATTTTCGCCAGCAGCAACCGGTTGCGCTCGCCGCCCGACAACGCCTTCACCGGCGAGTCGATGCGCGCCGGCGGAAACAAAAAATCTTTCAGGTAGCCGATGACGTGGCGCGAGCGGCCTCTGACGGTGATGTAATCCGAGTCGCCCATGTTCTCCCGCACCGTCTTGTCGGGATCCAGCCGCCGGCGGTGCTGATCGAAGTATGCGACCTTGAGGCGCGTGCCGCGCACGACCTGGCCGCTCGCCGGCTCGATCTCGCCGAGGATCAGCTTCAGCAGCGTGCTCTTGCCCGAGCCGTTGGGACCGATGATGCCGACGCGATCGCCGCGCAGAATCGCAGTCGAGAGATCGCGGATAATCGCGTTGTCGCCGTAGCCGAAACTCACGCGCCGCAAGTCGACCACGAGCTTGCCGGACGTTTCTCCGGCGTCGATCGCGAATCTGGCCTTGCCCAGCGCCGTGAGACGCGCGCCGCGTTCGTGCCGCATCGCCTGCAACGCCCGCACCCGCCCTTCGTTGCGCGTGCGCCGCGCTTTGATGCCCCGGCGGATCCACGCTTCTTCTTCCGCCAGTTTTTTGTCGAACTTGGCTGCCGCGCGCGCTTCGATTTCCAGCAGCTCGTCTTTCTTGCGCAAATAGGAATCGAAGTCGCCCGGAAAGGAGGTCAGCTTGCCGCGGTCGAGGTCGACGATCCGGGTCGCCAGATGTTTGACCAACGTGCGGTCGTGGGTGATGAAGATCAACGCGCCGCGGTAATCGAGCAAATATTCCTCGAGCCAGGTGATCGCGCTGATGTCGAGATGGTTGGTCGGCTCGTCGAGCAGCAACAGATCGGGCGCGCCGACCAGGGCGCGCGCCAGCATGACCTGCCGGCGCGTGCCGCCGGAACAGTCGGCGAGACTCTTGTCCGCCGGCAGGCTCAAGCGGGTCAAAACCGTGTCGACCTTTTGGCCGATGTTCCAGCCGTCCAAGGCGTCGATGCGCGCGTGCAGGTCGGCGACGCGCCGGAGCGCCGCCGCGCCCGCGGCGCCCGCCTGCTGGGTCGCGTGATGGTACTCGGCCAGCAGTGCGCCCAGCTCGCCCAATCCCGCGGCGACCACGTCGAAGACCGTCAGATCGGCGTCGGCGGGCACCTCCTGTTCGAGATGGCCGATCGTGAGGGTCTCGTGGCGCCACACCTCGCCGTCGTCCGGCGCCGCCGCGCCGGTGATGACGCGCAGCAGGGTCGATTTGCCTGTGCCGTTGCGGCCGACCAGACACACCCGCTCGCCCGCCTCGATTTGAAATTCGACGTTTTTGAGCAAGGGCAAATGGCCATAGGCCAGCGAGACATTGTCTAAACGAAGCAGAGTCATTTTGCGAAAACAGCGGCTCTAAAAAAACATGCTCAAACCGTCAGAAAGCGCTCGCCGGTCCGACGAGCGCAGGCGTACTCTTTTTAGTACGTCGCCTAGCAAGCGTTAAAATAGTTTGCAGTCGACGCAACCACCGCAACCGCCCGGCCGGGAGTTTCTAGGAGGGCCGATGCGTGGGACGAGAAAGCATCAGGCGTACTTTAATGTTCTCCAGAAATTCTCGTGCCGCGTATACCGTCGTATCGCATCGGCCCGGAGAGAGACTCGCGGCCGGGCGGATGGCACATGGCGTTTTGACTTGCTTAAGCGTGCGCGTCGGCCCAGTTGGCCGCGGAGTGCACGTCAATTGCGAGACCACACCGCAGCTCCGCCGCTTGGGTCATTTCTTCTTCGATTATCCGCCGCGCCTGCGCCAGTTTTTCCTCCGGCACTTCGAACACCAGCTCGTCGTGCACGGTGAGCAGCATTTTGGCGACGGGCGATTTGCGCAGCGCGGCGTCGACCCGAATCATGGCGATCTTGATGATGTCGGCGGCGCTGCCTTGAATCGGCGTGTTGAGCGCCATGCGCTCGCCCACCGCGCGCAGCCGGAAATTCGCCGACTGGAGCTCCGGCAGGTAGCGGCGCCGGCCGAACATCGTCGTCGTGAAACCGTCGATCTTCGCCCTCTCGACCTGCGCCGCGAGAAACTCCCTGACCTTGGGAAACTGCGCATAGTAGGCTTCGATGAAGCTCGCCGCCTCCTCGATCTCGACGCCGAGCCGCTGCGAGACGCCGTAAGCGGACATGCCGTAAGCGATCCCGTAGGAGAACTGCTTGACCTGGCTGCGCATCTCGGTGGTCACGTCGGGCGCGGCCACGCCGTAGACTTTGGCCGCGATCGTGGCGTGAAAGTCGTGTCCTTGCGCGAACGCCTGGCAAAACGTCTCGTCCTCCGAAAGATGCGCGAGCACGCGCAGCTCGATCTGCGAATAATCGGCCGACAGCAGCACGTGACCGGGCGGCGCGATGAAAGCGCGCCGGATCCGGCGGCCCATCTCGCCGCGGATCGGGATGTTTTGCAGGTTCGGCGCCGTCGAGGAGAGCCGTCCGGTGGCGGCCGTCGTCTGCTCGTAGGTCGTGTGGATTCGATGCGTCTTGGCATCGACCAGCGCCAGCAGCATTTCGGTAAACCCGTTCTTCAGCTTCGAGACTTCCCGATATTCGAGCAGCGCGGCAACGATCGGATGAGCGCCGGCGAGCTTCTCCAACTCCGCAGCGTCCGTGGAATAACCGGTTTTGATCTTGCGCGTTTTCGGCAGTCCCAACTTTTCGAAGAGAATGCGCTGGAGCTGCGGCGGCGAGTTCACGTTCAAATTCTCTCCGGCCAGCTCCTGAATGCTCCGTTCGAGCGCCGCCATTTTTTGCCCGAAGTCGGCGTTGAGCTTTTCGAGATAATCGCGATCGACGAGAATCCCGTTGTGCTCCATGCGCGCGAGCACGCCGACCAGGGGAAATTCCAGAGTCGTCGCGAGCTCCCAAATCCCCTGGTTGCGGGCCTGCTCTTCGAGGCGCGGGGCGACGGCCTCGAGCGCCACGGCTTCCCGGGCGACGCGCGGTTTATCATCCGCGCCGAAAGCGAGACTCGCCTGCCCGCCGGCTTGCGGCTCAGGCTGGTCCGCGTCGATCGAGACGCCGAGATAACGGGCGACCGTGTCGCGCACCGTATACCCGGGCGCGCCGGGCTCCAACAGATAAGCGGCGATTTTCGTGTCGCAATAGAGCCCATCGATTTCCGTGCCTGCGGCGAGCGCCGCGCGATAAAGCGGCTTGGCATCGTGCGCGATTTTTCGCGCCGCGGGATCGGCGAGAAAGCCGGCGAGCCGTTGGAGCGCTCCGGCGAAAGGCAGAACGCGCGCTTCGCCGGGACCGCGGCAGAGCGCCAGCCACTCCGCGCTCCAGGCGAGCGCCACGGCCTTGCCGGTAATGAGATCCACTTCCGACCGGAGCTCCAAGATCGCTTTGAGTTCGAGCGCCGGCGGCGCCGACGGAGGGTGAATCTTGAGTTCCTTCAACCGGTCGTGCAAGGTGCGAAATTCAAGTGAAGTAAACAACTTGCGGACCTC
This sequence comes from Binatia bacterium, assembly GCA_036506735.1. Taxonomy (GTDB): domain Bacteria; phylum Desulfobacterota; class Binatia; order UBA9968; family UBA9968; genus JAJPJQ01. The sequence goes on from DASXRG010000180.1 coordinate 5,086, forward strand.
TTCCTCATCCCATGGATGAAGCCGAAAGCCGTCCGGCTCGAGATCCAGTTGCACGTCGTCGAGCAGGCGGCCGAGTTCTTTGTTGATGCGCACCTGGCCGGCGTGCTGCTTGAGACCGTCGCGCAGTTTCGGCGTCAGTTCATCGGCGTGGGCGATCACCTGTTCGATGTCCCCGTATTTGTTCACCAGTTGTGCGGCCGTCTTGTCGCCGACGCCCGGAACGCCGGGCAGATTGTCCGACGTCTCGCCTTTCAGCGCGACGAAGTCGATCCATTTCTCCGGCCCGACCCCGTAGCGCTCGATCACCGTCGGGCCGTCGTAGCGAATGACATCGGAGATGCCGCGGCGGGTCATGATCACCGAGACGCCTTCGCGCACGAGCTGGAGGATGTCCCGGTCGCCGGTGACGATGACGATCTCGCACCCTTGTTCCCGGCACTGTTTGCTCAACGTCGCGAGCAGATCGTCGGCTTCGTAGCCTTCGAGTTCGACCGTAGCGATTTTGAGCGCGGCGAGAACTTCGCGGATCAGCGGGAGCTGCTGGCGGAACTTGTCCGGCGTCTCGGCCCGTCCGGCTTTGTATTCCGCGTAGCGGTCGAGCCGGAATTGCGGCGCGCCCTTGTCGAAACAAACGACGACGGCGTCCGGGCGCTCGTCGGCCAAAAGTTTGATGAGCATCGCGGTAAAACCGTAGACCGCGTTGGTGACCTGCCCGGACGAAGTGACGAGCGTGTCGGGCAAGGCAAAAAACGCGCGGAACGCGAGCGAGTGGCCGTCGAGCAACAGCATTTTGCGCGTGTCGCTTTTCCCCTTGACGGCAGTGTTGCGGCTTGATTTTGCGGCGGGTTTGTCGGTATTTTTTGCCACGTTTGCAGTCTACCCGGTGGCCGTGTCCGCGGCAAACGGGCGGACATGCGGCGGCGATAAAATCATTGGACAATAAAAAAGGGGCAACCCGGCCGGTTGCCCCTTTTGGTTTTCTTTGAGAGCGAGAAAACTACCAGCGGTTGTTGCCGCCGTTGCGGCGTTCGCCGCCGCCACCGCCGCCGTTGCGCTTTTCCTGCGGCTTGGCCTCGTTGACGACCAGCGAGCGGCCATCGAGCTGGGTCCCGTTCAGGGCCGCGATCGCCTTCTGCGCTTCGTCACCGGAGCTCATCTCGACGAAGCCGAAGCCCCGCGACTGGCCGGTGAATTTATCCGAGATCACCCGGGCGGATTCGACCGTCCCGTGCGCCTCGAAGATTTCTTGCAGTCGCCCTTCCGTTACAGAATAAGGCAGACCGCCGACATATAATTTATTACTCATGTTCTCCTCCTATGAGAGAATGTTAATGTCTATCGCCTGGAAGCTCACTACCGATCGGAGAAGAACATGGGGAACTTACTGCTGGAACCACGCTCTGGCCGGGATTTTTCCTTTAGGTACCGTTTCGCAAGGAGAGACTGTTTAGGCCTTCGCTCTTCTCTATTCCTTTTTCAGAAGGCCTTATACTGAACTAGGAATTCCAACGTACACTATTCTCCGCTCCTTGTCTACCCCATCGCGGTTATTATTTGCCACGGATCAAAATCACTCGGGATGGTGGCAAACCGATGCTCCCCTCCCGCGACGCGCCGCTTATTTCACTGTAACAGTTGAGACGATCTTTCAATTCACGCGCGCCGTTTACTCGACTAGGGTGAACCCCTCTTTTGACAGGGCCCCCTCCACCGCCCAAAATGTCACCATGGAATTTATCAAAATGGACGATCCGCGGCTCGACGAGAGCTTTTCGTTTCTTTTTTCCTTCAAAAGGGGTGACGCGGTCAAATGGAAGAACAACGCGTCATTAAACGGCGAGATAACCGACGGGGTATTTGTCGGAGAACTGCCCGCCCACGCGGGCGATAATGTCTACCGAAAAGGCCGAACCCTGTATCAAATCGAGCTGCGGGAAAACGAACGCATCATCGCCGCCGAAACCGAAATTCAGAAGGTAGAACGCAGGAAATAAGGCCGTGCCCGCCTTTCCGAACCGCGAAGGCCGCGATGGACCTATTCATTAAGCTCGCGTCGCGACATTACGAGCGCTTGCTCGGCGCAATCCCCGCCGGATCCCCGGCCCATCAGGCCATCGGAAAGGCGACGCCGATCGAGCACTCCGTCGGCGGCGTCGAGTTCGAGGGTTACAACATCCCGTGCGACGAGAACCAGGCGCGCATCATTCTCGGCGTCGCCAGACAGTGTTGTCCCGAGATCGTGCGCGAAATCGAGGAAGCGCTCGCGGCGGCGGAGTCAAAAGATAAACCCAAAGCACACAGCTAAAAAATTTCCGTGAACCGGCTGATGGCGGACGGCCTTTAAACGGTCCGCTATTTCTCCCACAGCCTCTCGAGTATTTCCTTCTGCTTCTCGGTCAATTTCCGTTTCTGGCCGACCTGCCGGACCAGACTGGCGATGAAGTCCCGCTCCCAGGCCGTGAATTTAGGATCGTCGGCCTCTTCGCGCAGGCAGCCGACCTGATATTCCTCGCGCGATTTCTGCGGTTCCGGTTCTCTCTGAATGCCGCGCACCATTCGTAACGCCATGGGCTGGCTCTCCTTCGTGGGAACGATCACGAGCCGCCGTTCGACAACCTCACGGCCCTGAGCTACGTCGAAGGGCGAACAGGGTCGCTGCTCGGCCCCGCTTTCTCGACGTGATGCGGATGATGACCTGCTGCTCTTACTTTTGCCTTATCTTTTACCGTCTATCGGCCGGCGAATTCTCTATCCTCTGTACCTCAGCCTCATCTTCGGGTTCGTCGTTTTCGGAATCCGAATTCGAGCCGGAATCGGAATCTTGCTCGGCGGCAGCTTTCGCTTTGGCCGGCTTTGACTTGGGATCTTCCGTTGCGGCTGGGGCCGTCGCTTGAATCGTCGCGACTTTGGCCTTGGGCGGCAGCGGCTCGGGCGAGCGGGTAAAAAAGAAATACCACACCAGCTCGATGACGATCGCGAACGCCAGGATTCCCCGCAGCAGTTGCCTTGTAATCAAGCCGAACCTCTCTGCTCCCAATCTTTGAACTTTTCGATTTCGCCCTTGGCGGCGGTGAGCGCCAAGCCGATGACCGTCACGTCGTCCATCAGTCCAAGGCCGGGAATAAAGTCCGGTATGGCGTCGAACGGCATTAAAAAATAGACCAGAGCGCCGACCAGGACGACCAGACTCCTCTTCGAGACCTCGGTGTAGTTTCCCTTCAGCCACGCCCGCACGAGGCGAAAGATCACCTGCAGTTCGTCGATGATTCCTCTCAGAGCCTCCGAATGGGACTCTACCTTATTAACCGCTTGCTCGATCACGCCGGGCAGCTTCTTCGTATCCGTCACGATACGGTCTGCAATCTTGACGGCCCGCTTCCAACCAAAAGTTTTCATGCTCCGACCCGCGATCGTTCAACCGGCGGTTCACGTCGACGGCCTAGAATACAACGCGAAAAGGCGTAAGCCAAGCGAAAATCGGTTTTCATCGCTTGATCCTGTCGACGCGAACACGGTTTATTCTTCTTGCTTTGAATCGGCCGCGGCGTGTAAAACGTTTCATGCGACGTTCGGTCTTTTTTTTCTGCGTCGGCTTCGCGCTGGCTCTTCTTTCGCCGCCGGGGGGCGCCGAAATGCAGCGCTTTCGCTTGATCCCGGAAGAGAGTCAAATCACCACGAAAATCGCCGATCCGTTCGGCAACGCCGTCGACGGCGCGCTGCGCCTGCGCCAGGGCGAAGCGCGCGGCGACCTCGATCGGTTGCAGGAGACGGCGTCCGTGAGTCTCGTCATCGACGCCGCCAGTTACAACAGCAATATCGGATTGCGGGATCAGGACGTCCAGGAATATTACTTGGAAGTCCAGCGGTACGCCGTGATTCGGCTCGACAGTGCCGGCGTCCAAGAGGTCGCGCGGCCACGGTCCGCCGAGGAGCCGTGGCGGATCACGCTCAAGGCGCGGCTCGAGCTTCACGGAGTGAAAAAAGAGCTGACCGCGCCGGTTCGCCTGGTCTACCAGGGAAACAAGATCGTCGCGCAAGGGAGCTTTCAAATCCTACTGGACGATTTCAAAATCGACGTCCCCCGGCTGCTTTTCATGAAAGCCGGAAACCGGATCGACGTGGATTTCCGCATCGCCGGCGAACGTTTACCATAAGCTGCCTATTTTCCCTTTTTCCTTTTGCCTTTTTACTTTTTACTTTTTTCCCCTCCTACGGGTCGTGATAGTTGAACCGGTTGTGTTGAATCGTGTTGATAAAGAATAGAGCGAGCGGGCGGCCGGCGGTCATCGCCCGCTCCACCAGGCGGGCCACCGCCTCGCTGCGCCGCAAAAACGTCCGGTAGCCCATCTTCTCGTACGCTTTTATCTCCGGCAGGCTGTCGGCGTAGATGATCGCCGCGCGGCCGCCGATCAAATTTTGCGGCAGGCTTTGGGCGAGCGGAAGACCTTGGCCCGCGTTGTTGCCTAAGAGCACGCAGTCCACCGAGTCATCCAGCTCTCCCAGTATGCGCATGATCGCTTGCGCCGAAACCTCGTCCCAGTTTCTCATCTCGAACTTCGCCTGCTCGGCCGTCAACAGTGACGGATATCCTTCAGCGGCCCGGTAGCTACCCTCGCTCTGGATCAAACGGGTCCACGGCAGCGGCGGCGCGGTGACGAAATGGCCGACCGTCACCTCGTTGTCCAGGATCAACGCCACGAACTGATTGGCGGAGAATTTGCCGAGCTTGCTCTTGAACAACATCATCTTTTATTTTTATCTTTTGGCTTTCGTCTACACCCAGGCCGATCAAAAAGGTCCCGGATAGTAGGCGCGCGAAGAATCGATCCTTCGACTTCGCTCAGGACAGGCTCCTGGGCTCGCGTTATTTGTCATATATGTTAGAGTAAGGTTCATGGCAAGCGAGACCTATAAAAAGCGCCAGAAGGAATTGGCGCGGCAGAACAAACAGAAAGAAAAAGAACTGCGCCGCCGGCAGCGGAAAGAAGAAAAAGCTAATTCCGATCCGCAGCCGGGGGGCGAGGATCCGGATATCGCAGGAATCGTCCCCGGCCCACAGCCGAGGCTTTACTGATCTCTCGTTCAGCGCCGCAGCTTCGCACGCCCGATAAAAAAGACGCCGGCTCTTTAAGAGCCGGGGGGAATTAGCTGCGGGCAAATGTGCGGGACGAATCGGCCGACGACCAGCGTTTTACTTAGCGGGACCTGCCTCTTTGCGTCGAAGGTGTGACGTCAGCTCGGTTTCAAGCTTGCGGATCCGTTCGAGCAACGCCGCCGCCTCACGCTCCAACTGTTCAATGTTCAGCAGCGCGTCGCGCCGGTACAACTCCTGAGTATCGTAGCCTTTCATTCGATCTCGCTCCGGCCGCGGAGTTCCCCGTTTCGGCCCGGATAATTGTATAGCGCACGCCGATTGTCAAGTTCGGCCGAAATGTCGTGCCGCAAGTGGACGACGCGCGCCGCGCGACCGCTCGGGAAAAAAATCGGGGCGGAAGAGAATCGCGGCCCGATGCCGCTGCTTCCCTTCCGTCCTGAAAATCTCCGACCTTACCGACTACTGGATGGTGCCGGAACCGGAAGCACTCCCGGAGCCGGACGCGCTGCCGGAACCCGACCCGGATACGCTCCCGGAAGTGGTCGATCCTTCGGACCGAGACATTGAGCCTGAGCCCGAGCCGCTGCCGGAACCGGATACGCTCCCGGACCCGCTGCCCGAACCGGAGGCGCTGCAGCCGCCGATTGCCAACACGCCCGCGAGCAGCGGAACCCAAGCGAGTAACTTGATGCGATTCATACTGTCACCTCACCAGTGGTTTCATTTGTCACAGAATCATTGTGCCCTATCGAACCGATGCGTCAATTCGGGCAAATACCGGCGTGAGGTTAATGCCAGCGGCGCCGGCCCAGCCGGCGCCAATCCTAGGAAATTTCCCTAGGGAAAAAACAGGTTGAACCCCGACCCGGCATGAATGCTATAAGCTCTTGGCGCCTCGCGCCGTCATCGGAAGTTCACACGCTCATCGCGATCGCTTAATTTATTTTGTCGAAACTGGATTGATGGGAACCCACTCGAAAGAAGCGAGCAAAAGCGCGCGGTCCGATCGCACTCAGGTCCACCGGCCCCTGCGGAGATCGGCCGCGTTGCGCGCGACCAGGAGTTCAAGGCGTCTATGGACCGTGATACTCCGCTGTCACGCTTGCCGGCAGAGATTCAGCGTCGGCGGGATCGCGCTGGAAAAAATTACTTCGCTGCCCGAAACCAACCCGTGCCCTCATTGCCGGGCCAAACCCGTTCTTGACGGCGCTGAAAGTAAATTTCATGTTATCTTCGACGTTACGGAAGACCTGACATAACCTAGGCCCGTTTCGACGTTTCGAGAATTGTCGAAACGTGGAAGCGTCCGTATTTTTCTTTTTTACTTTTTACTTTTGCCTTTCTTTACTCCCTGCCCTTTCGATGCATCTTATCGACCGCGAACTCGCGCGCGACGCCGTGACAGACGACGCAGCTTTCCCTGCCGCCGTCGGCGACCTGCGCTTCCATGTGCGCTTGAGCCGGCGCTTTCGTGTGGCAACCGATGCAGGCGCTCATGATCGGCGGCAGGTGCTTGACGCCGCCGTCCGCCTGCTGGATCGGCGTCGCCAGCAGCCCTTCGGGCAGCGGCAGCTCGTTGGCGCCTTTCTCGTGACACTTGGCGCAGTTCCTGCGGTCGCCGGGAAACCTGATTTCGCCCAAGTTCACCGGCACGGGCGCCGCCGCCGGGCCGCCGTAGACGATAAACGGCTCGCCGAGATTTCGCCCCGTATGAATTCTGTGAATGAGCCGTTTGTAGTGCACGTTCTCGGGCGGCATGGGGCCCTTCGCGGTCTTTCTCTTGTCGGCGTCCGTGTGGTTGGCGTTGTGGCACATCACGCAGAATTCGGTGTTGTTTCTTTGCTCGCCGTGCGGCTGGAGCTTCAAATGACACACGTTGCAATTCTCGATCTTGACCGCTTTCCGCCGCGGCACCGCCTCGCGGTCGGTGATGGGAAAATATTTGACGACGTTGATGCCGGCGTTGCGCTGGCTTTTTTCCACCACCGTTCCGCTCGGGCGTTTGACGTCGAACAACCGGTAGCCCTGAATTCCGACCGCGCCCGAGCCCGTCGCATCGGCCGGAATCGCGTAGGTGAATTTATAGGTATGAACGCCCTTGCCCAACGGTTCCGCCTTGCGCACGTCCTCGCTGACCTCGGTCCGGTAATCGACCGTCGGCCAGGCTAAAACGAGACTCAAATTATTCATCTGCGAAGCGTTGACCGGCTCGCCTCTCTTGTCCTTGAGACTGAACGTCACGACCGGATTCGTTCCCGGCTTGCCGCCTTCGATCTTGAGAATATCAAAAACAATTCCAGGGAGCTGGCTCGCGTTGCCGGGAAATGCGTGCGCGCCGGCGACCGACGGACCGAACTCCGGTCCGTCCGGCTGGTGACAGTTGACGCAGGTGCCCTCGGCGGCCGGACCGGGTCCGTGCTTTTGGCCGGTCTTGAGATCGACGTTGTCGTGGCACGAGAGGCAGCCGACGCTCGAAGGCAGAGTCTTCCAGTTGATCACTTTAGGATTCGCGTGGCAGGCGAGGCAATTGCGGTATTCTTTGGGAATCGTTTCCGTCACGACCGACTGGGGACTCACGACCGTGGAAAAATCGACCACGCGCTGGTTCAAGCCGATCGTGAAATAAGGCTTGCCGCTTTTCACGCTGGGGAGATATTTGCCGCGATGGAGCTTATGGATGAAATAGTTGAAGTCGAGATTCTCGCCGGTCTCCGGGTCGCTCAACTGCGCCGTGTGGCAGAGCGCGCAGTAACCGGCCGCGCGCGCCGTGCCGCGGTGCGCGCGCATCGGGTCGTGACAGGTATTGCACGACGCGGTTTCTACCAAATCGCGCTTGGCCTGAACTTTGCCGCCCGCGGGGACAAACTCGAAGAGCGGATTGGCGGCGTAGCGGCGCTCGGCGCGCGTCAGCTCGCCGCCGACGACGTGAGTCGCTTTGCGATCGAAATCGGCGGGCAGCGCGGTCTTGAACGTGTAGGTGAAAACTCCGGGACTGCGGCGCGCCAGAACGCCGCCGTCGTCGGCGCTTGGCTGCAAAGTTTCGGCGAGCGCGGGTTTTCTGCTCTCGCCTTTGAAGACGTAGTCCTTGCCGGCGACTTTGGCGAGGATGTAGTTGCGGTAATCCTGCTCGCCGCTCTTCGCGACCGTGAGCGCCGCGATCGTGAACTTCACGCTGTTGGGATCGAGCTCTTCGAGCTCCAGCGGCTTTCCTTTGGCGTCGGTGATTTTGAAAGTCACGACCGGCCGGCGATTGGCTGGGATGGCGACGCCGGTGATCTCGGCTTTGAGCCCGCCGTCGGGCGCGGTTTGATTGTGAACCACCGCCGCGGTCGAGAGGATGAGACCGAGCACGACAGAAAAAACTCGGAGAAGCTGCATCGATCGCCTCCCTCGGTTGGGGGTATCGCGCGAGAACCTGTTGGGGACGATGAGCTCGCGCTGTCTAGCGTCGCGTCCCGATCGACAACTCGGGGAGTTTTAGTCCGGCGGCGGGATATTTGTCAACTGAGAACTCGTGATGTCACGAGACGCTTTTTTCTTTCACGCCTGAAGCGCTTTGATCGACGGGCGCTGCTTCATCCTCTCGACCCAGGCGGTGAGCCGCGGCAGCGACGGCGCCGGAAGCACGCCGTAGTCCACCATACGGCCGAAGCGGGGCCACAGGTCGATGTCAGTGAGACTCAACTCGCCTAAAAAGTAGGGCTTGTCGCCCAGCGCGTCCTCGAGATACCCGAGCAGGTCTCGGAGCGTCGCGCGGCTTTCTTCCATGAGCGCCGCATTGCGCTCGGATTCTTTCTTGAAGAAAATTTCATTACGTAGCGTGAAGTAAGTGTCGTGCAGGTGGTTCAAGCCGTAATCGACGAGAACCCGGCCGCGGCCGCGCAGATAAGGGTCTTGCGGCATCAGCGGCGGATCGGGATATTGTTCGTCGAGATATTCGTTGATGATGCAGGATTCGAACAGCACGTGCCCGCCGTCGTCGATCACCGGCACTTTGCCATAGGGATTGAGGCGCAAAAACCCGGGCTTCTTTTGATCCCGCTGGGCGAGATTGAGCGTGACCCGGTCGTAAGCGAGCCGCTTCTCGTGGAGAGCGATCTTCACTCTGTCGCTGTTCGACGACGGCACCGCGTCGTACAACTTGATGGCCATAAAATTCTCCTTCGCTTTACCTTTGCCTTTTTACTTTTTACTTTTGCCTTGTCTCACGCCTCAAGCCTGTTGGTAGCTTTCTGCCACGAGCAGGGTTTACGAACAAGATCACGGCCTTCTACCATGAACCCCATGCGGGTGAAAGCGAGATCTCCCATCCTTTCATACTGACGCCTCGCGCCTATCTTGTTGACGGCGACGAAGCAGACGGGTTAAGGTCACGCCCGTAAGGGAGGCCTTATGAAGCAGCGAACCGCGCGTATAGACCGGTTTATTTTTGCCATCGCGCTGTCTCTCGGCGCGCTCGCGCCGGCAGACGCGGCCGCGCAGGAGAAGGTCAGAATCGCCTACTCCTCGACGGACACGACCAACCAACCCTGGACGGTGGCGTACGAAGCCGGCTTCTTCAAAAAACACGGCCTGGACATCGAGTTGGTTTACATCGGCAGCACGACCGTGGCCGTCACCGCGATCATGGCGCAGGACATTCACGTCGGCAACGCCGCCGGCAGCGGCATCGCCAATGCCGCGGTGCGCGGCGCGGATGTGGTCAGCGCCGGCTGCGTGATCAATATTTTGGCTTACGAGCTGGTCGTTCTCGACAGCGTCAAGTCGGCGGAAGATTTAAAAGGCAAGTCGATCGGCATCAGCCGCTTCGGCAGCGTGTCCGATGTAGCCGCGCGCGAGATGCTGAAAGGACTGGGGCTCAGACCGATGGAAGACGTCAAGATCTTGCAGGTCGGCGGCGCCTCGGAGCGCGCCGCGGGTTTCAGCCGCGGCGTCATCGCCGGCTTTCCCTCGCCGCCGGGAAACGTCGAGCTGATTCCCGGCGGGCTGCCGCACCGGATTCTCGCCAATATGGCGGACCTGCCGAAGCCCTATCCGCTGCCGTTCATATGCGCGGGAACGACCAAGAGTTACGTGGCCAAGAAGCGCGACACGGTGAAGAAAGTCCTCATGGCGATGATCGAAGCGTCGCACTACTTCAAGACCAACAAGGAGGGCACGCAAAAGATCGTCGCCAAATATCTTCGCGGCGCGAACAAAGCCTATCTCGACAGCTCGTACCAATCGACCGTAAAGATTCTCGAGCGCGTCCCCTACACGACCCGGGAGGGAATGAAAATCCAGCTCGACGAGGCCTTGAAGCTGAATCCCGGGAGCAAGGTGACGGTGGACAGCCTGATCGACGACACGATCGTGCGCGAGATCGAGAAGGAAGGATTCATCGACAAAGTGTACGGCAAGGGGAAATAACTTTTGCTTACCAGCCGCGGCGCCTGTCAATGGGCTCGGGAAAATAGTTTCACGCGCTATTTCATTCTTATTTACTGCTTCCCGGCGAAGAGCGGATTCTTCACCGCCTCGGCGATGATTCGCTCGGCGTCCTCTGCCAGCAGCAATTTCTCTTCCACCATGGACCGCGCCTCGATGCTCACGCGGCGGACGTAGTCGGCCTGGTCTTTGTAGCGTTCTTCGATCGACAACCTCGGGTCGCCGCTCTTCGACCGCTCTTCTTTCGTCCTGGGGAACGGGAGATACGACCCGAGGAGGGCGCAGAGCTCGTCCTCGGCAAGACCCGCGCGCTGCAAGTTCCAGCCCGTGTGCGTCGCCAGAGGAACTCGAATCGACGGCAGGCGTATGCCCGCGACGTCGTTCCCATCGGCGTCGACTTTAGGAACCAATACCTTGTAAGCGCCGTCCTTCACCGGCTTCGGCGGATGGACTTCGATGATGCCGCGGCTCAGGTTCGGTCCGTAATCCAAAAAGAGCTGGCGGTTGTAGAGGCCCGTGTACCGAACGCCGGGGATCTTGGGGAAGCCGGTGCTTTCCTGCTCCGACGAAATCAGGGTTCCATCGCTGACCCGGGGCATCCGGCTGGACGGCGGCGCGACGCCGTCCGTCGCCCAGCGGTCCATTGCGACGATCAGCGGGCGCAAGGCGTCGCCAATCGGCATCGGGTTGGTGAGCTGCTGGCAATTGGCTTTTCTGGGCTGCGAGCCGAACGGCGTGTTGTGCTGCGCGCTGGCGACCACGTAGATGCGCACACGATCCGGAATCGCGACGTCTTTCCCCTTGCCGTCGGTATGGGCCAGCGAGCCGCGCTTCTGCCAGTACTCGGTCGACGTCTGGGTGTGTACGATCAACGGGTCGGTTTTCGGACGCTTGAAAATACCGTCCTCCCTTCCGCTCTGCGGATCTTTCAAGACGTTGTAGGCGAACGGGAAAAGCTCGGGATCGAGCTGGTCGGTGTGCTGCTGGGCCGAGGTTACGGGATGGGAAAATTCGTAATTCAAAAAAAGTCTCCCGCCGCCGGCGGCGTGCGGCGCGATCGCTTCGAAGACCCGGCGGTGCGCCTCGTCTTCGTTGAAGCCGTGATAGACGAAATCCCTCAGAAACCTGCCGCTCTGCGAGCGGCCCCAGCCATACGCCTTCTTGATGCCGCCCGTGTCGCTCGGCGGGCCCAGAGGATTGGAATTGCCGGCTCCGTCCTTCGACTCGTGGCGCAGGAAAGAGATCAGGTCGCGGACTCCGGCGAAGCCCAATCCCAGCACGAGCGGATTCTTCGCCCGATAGATAAACTCGTAGATGTGTCCGGGCTTGAATCCCGCCGGGAGACAAATATCCGTCGAGCTGGGCGCGCTCTCGATCTTGCCGGTCTCCTTGTTTTTCTTGCACGACGCGAATTCCCACTCGGACGCGGCGACCGGCGCGCGCGCGCCGTAGGATTTTTCGCGCACGGTGAGCGAGGCCTGGCTCTTGTCCGTCTCGGCCGCCTCGTAGCTCAAGATCCGATCGTCGCCGCTGAGCGGTTGCGAATAGATTCCCTCGCCCGTGACGACGAATTCGGTCCGGGTCTTGCGTGCGGTGTCATCGATGTTGGCGGCAGGCACGCGCATAACCAGGGCGTTTTCACCCTCCATCACGTCTCCCTGCCATCCCGACCAGACGATGGTGTAGCCCTGGCGCATAAGAAAACCATTGCCGGCGTGCTGCAGAGCGCTGGGATCCTGATTGTCGGGAGCGTCGTTCAAGAACATCAGAATCCGCTTGCTGCCCCGGTTGGGAGCGTCGTAGAAAATCTTGCCGTTCCCCCGTCTCATATCGACCGGTTTCAGAATGTAGATATCGCTCCGGTACTCGACTTTTCCGTTCGCGTTACGCGGCGCTTTGTCCAGGTTGACGATGATCTTGTTGAGGGAATTTTTCGGATCGACTTCACCGTAAGCCTTGCCGACGAGCTTCTCGTAGGCTCCGGTTACGGGAAATTCGTGGCCGGCGGCGAAGGGCTCGCGCTTTTCGATGACGATCCGGGTGATCTCCGCATGGGCAACGGAGGCGATGAAGAGAGGCAGAAGCAACGAAAGCACAATCGAATAAGGCATGAGCGCTCCTTTTCCGTTGTTTGCGGGGCGGTTTTTACCGGCTTACGTGGGACGAGTCGTCGATCCGTTTACTTTTTGTCCAATAATTCTTCCAATCTTCCGACGCGCCGATGATCTCCGAGATCACCGCGATCTCGGGCACGCGGCTTTTTCCCGCATCGCGGATCACGTGCGGCGCCTCGCCGCCCGCCTGGACTTGCCGGATCGCTTTCAGAAAAGCGCGCCGGTTGGCGATGATCGCCTTGTCGGTCGTGCCGAGGTGCTCTTCCTCCCGGTCCTGGATCGCGCCCGCGCTCTGCACCATCGCCCCATCCTGCGGCAGGTTGTTGGTGCCGATGCCGCAAAAATTTCCGTTCTTCATCGACTCGCGGTCCTGCAGGTAATGATTGGCCGCGTTGCGCACGAGCCGGTAGTCCGGCGTCATCTCGGGACGGAGCGAATGGATGTTCTTCCAGTCGCGCGCTTCGAGCGGGCCGCTGCGGCGGAAGATCACGACGTATTTCCAATGATTCGCGTTGTCGATCGGCACGTGCCAGTTGATATCGTAGCCGTCGCCCGCCATCGGGCCGATGATCGTGCTGACGTTGGGAAAAATCGAATTGGTGAGCCGGAGATAAACGCCGCCGTCCCCCGCCTGGCGGATCGAATAAACGCGCAGGCCGAAATCGGTCTCCTCGACTTCGATCCGCGGCGCGATGTCTTTCTGGTACATCGCCATCGGCTGCACCCCGTCCGATCCTTTGATCGACCGCTGCCGCCACGACGGCTGATGGCTCCGGCGATGGAGATAAGACAGATGCGCGGGATCGATCTCGCCCTCGTGCGCCTGGAGGTAATTGCACTCGTGCAAAACCTTGTAAGCGTAGCGGTGATTTTCCGGCGCGACCAGCGGCTCGTAGAGCGGCAGGCACGGCGGCTCGCCCGGCCCCATGTAGGCGAAGATCAATCCGCCCAGCTCCTTGCAGGGATAGGATTTGTGGCGGATCTTGTTCTTGAAGTCGCTGTCCGCCGGCTCGGCCGGTTGTTCCAGGCAACGGCCGTGGACGTCGTAGAGCCAGCCGTGATAAACGCAGCGGAGCCCGCCGTCTTCGATCCGGCCGAGGCTCAAATCCGCGCCGCGATGCGCGCAATGGAGTCCGAGCAGACCGAGACGCCCCTGGTCGTCGCGAAAAAGAACCAGCTCCTCGCCGAGCAACTTGACCGGCAAAGGCGCTCCGTTCTCGGGCAGCTCCTCGGCGAGGGCGACCGGCTGCCAATAGCGGCGCATCCACTCGCCGCCGGGAGTGGACCGGCCGGTATGAACCAACAGCGCATTCTCTTCGGACGACAGCATAGGGACCTCCGCGGAAATTACGGTTTCGCCGAGTCGAGCGATTTTTTAAGCAGATCAACGATCGGTTTCTGGTTCGTCAGCAGATCGTACTTGTTGGTGAGAAAGTATTTCACGCCCGGCACCCGGCGCGCCTTGGGATTGCGCCGGTCGTCGGGGATATCGTCCCGCATCGAATCCTGATCGTCGCCGCTTTTGACGATGTAATCGAGCCAGGCGAGCTGCCCTTCACGGGATAAAAACCAGTTGAGCGCAATCTTCGCTGCGCTCGGATGCGGCGCGCGGTTGAAGAAGCTGACCGTAAGTCCGGTCGGGCTGATGAAGGCGCCCTCTTTGAAATGGCCGGGTGGGAATTGCTTCACGGGCAGACCGGCCTTTTCGGCGCCGGCCACTTCGGTGCCGCGGGGAAAAAGCCCCAGAGCGAATTTCTCCAGCGCGACCCAGTCGATCAGCCGCTCGTCTTCGCGAATGATCTTGATGCCGGTCTCGCCGAAAAGCCGGCGCAGAAATTCCGCGCCGAGATCCGGACTGTGGTAATAAAAAATGACCGTCTGGCTCGCCGGCCCGGCGACGGTCGGGTCCATCGCAACGATTTTTCCCTTCCAGCGGGGATTTAACAGATCCCAATAAGATTTCAGCTCGTCGGGATGCACCAGGTTCTTGTTGTAAAGCACCTCGCCGCCCGGGCTGCCCTCGAACATGAAGATGTATTGGCCTTCGTTGTCGACGTACTGGTGCTTTTTCTGCCACCATTTGGATGGGTCGACAACGTCGGGAAGAACGAGCAGCGGCTTGACGGGATCGAGGGCCTTGGCGGGATAGAGCGCGGTGGTCGGCGTCGTCGAGCCCTGGACGAAAATGTCGGGAATAAACTTGTCCGCGCGGCGCTCGGCCAGCACCTTTTGTCCGAGCTGAAAGCCGCGGCCGGTCACGGTGGTGACTTTTATTTTGGGAAATTTTTTCTGAAAGACCTCGCGCAAGACGGCGTCGGTGCTGGTGGTGGTATAAACCATCAGCTCGCCCTCCTGCTCCGCGGCTTTGAGCGCGCGCTCCCAGTCGAGCTGCCATTCCGGTCTCGCGTCGGCGGCGAGCGCCGGCGAGAGCGGAAAAAAAAGAGCAATCAGCAGAGCGGCGGCGGTTGGGCCAACGCGATAGGGACGCATGACTTTCGTTTCAGCGCGCGCGGGCCGTGGCATAATGGGCTTTTTCACCGCCGGCTCATGCCGCCAGCGGAAGCACCTCTCGCGCCAGCCACTCCAATCGCTCCAGAGTTTCGGCCGGATCGGGAGTCCGGACATCGAGGATGAGACAATCGACGCCGGCCTCCCGATAGTCTCTCACGTCGGCAGCGATCTCTGCCGCGCCGCCGATAAATCTTCTGCGCCGCCCCGCGCGGCTCTCCTTGTCCCGATCGAAAAGCGACGCCTTGAAAGCGACCGTGATCGCGCGCGGATTTCTCCCCGCCTTCTCGGCGTAACGCGCGAGGGTTGCGAGATTCCTCTTCAAGTCCTCCGGCTCCAGAGGTATCGTCGGCACCCCTCCTATAGGATGCCATCCGTCGCCCAGCTCGGCGGCGCGGCGCAGGGCGCGATCGCTGTGTCCGCCGATCCAAATCGGAATGTGCGGCTTCTGGGCCGGCTTCGGCAAAAACGTCAAGCCGGAAAAATTCAGGTACGCGCCGCTAAAAACAGGATTCTCGCTGGTCCAAAGTTCTCTGAAGGCCCTGATGTATTCGTCCGTGACCCGGCCGCGGTCCTCGAACCTGGGCGCTCCGACGAGCGCGAATTCTTCTCTCATCCAGCCCACGCCCAAGCCGACGATGACCCTGCCGTTGGAAAGATAGTCCAGGGTCGAAAGCATCTTGGCGGCGACCACCGGGTGGCGGTAAGGCGCGATCATGACGCTGGTGACGAAGCGGATGCGGCGCGTGGCGCCGGCAAGAAAGGACATGGCGGTGAGTTGTTCGAGATGATGGCCGGGGCCGCGATACTTGCCGTCGAGAGTGTAGGGATAAGCCGAAGCGATGTCTTTGGGAATGACGATATGATCGGCGACCGTGACGCAGAAAAACCCCAGCTCCTCGGCGCGTTGGACGTAGCGGATCAGCTCTTCCGGTTTGACCGCGGGGTTCGAGACGGCGAGGTGAAGCCCGTATTTCATCAAGGCCCTCGATCGGATCGTCTAAGGTGTCGCGGCCTTTGATGACTTTGTTGTTATTTCCGTTTTCATCTTTCAGCTTGCCTCTTTTGTCTTCCGACGCCATCCCTAGCAGAGACGCGACTCACAATTCAAGCGCTGAACCGGCGGCGGGCGACGTTTGACAGCGCTCCCAGCGCAGAATATTTATCTGGTCGGGTAAGAGCCCGTTAAAACAGATCAGGAGGTTATCATGGCGGGAAATGACGCGATCACGGTGCTGAACCCCGTGGGTTATCCGCCGAAGGTGACCCGCCGGTCGCTGGCGCCGCGCCTCGATCAGCTCGACGGCAAGACCGTCTATCTCGTGGACTGCCGCTTCGACGACTCGGAGCTTCTGCTCAGGGAAATACAGAATTGGTTTCACGACCGGATGCCGGGCGTCAGAACGGTTTTCAAACGCATCTCGAGCAACTATTTGATGGACGATCCGGCAACCTGGGAGGAGATCAGGGCGAACGGCGACGGTGCGATCATCGGCGTCGGCCATTGAAGCACCTGCGCGCCGGCGGTCGCCGCGCACGGGATGAAGATCGATCATGACTACGGCGTGCCGACGGTCGCCGTGCATACCTCCGTGTTCCAGTGGGTGGTGCGGTCGGTGGCGCGCGCCAACGGCATGCCCCACATGCGCCAGGTGTTCGTGCCCCAGCCGGTGATCGGCAAGACTTCCGCCGAGCTGCGCGCCTACGTCGACGGCAAAGACCCGATTACGAACCGCCCCGTGATGCAGGAGGTGATCGAGGGCCTCGCCGCGCCCTTGGGCGAACATGAGATGGCCGAGACCGAATTCGAGCGCTCGACGCCGCGGTCGGTCGAACCGGCGGCCGAGGAGGAGCTCAACCGTCTCTTCCGGGAGAACCGCTGGACCGATCAGCTGCCGATCATCCTTCCGACCGAGGAGCGCGTGGCGGCGATGCTCGCCGGCACGAGCCGCAAGCCGGAGGAAGTGGTGGGCCACATGCGGCCGACCGATTTCCGCGAATACTGGGAGTACACGGTCGAGAAGGTCGCGGTCAACGCGGTGATGGCCGGCGCCAAACCGGAATATTTTCCCGTGATACTCGCGCTGGCGGCGAGCGGAGTGAGCGCGCGCGGGAGCTCGACCAGCTCGATGGCCAGCATGGCGGTCGTCAACGGGCCGATCCGCAACCAGATCGGAATGAACTGCGGCACCGGCGCCATGGCTCCGTACAATCATGCCAACGCCACGATCGGCCGCGCCTACAACCTGCTGTCGCAGAACCTGCAAGGCGGTTCGGAGCCCGGACACACTTACATGGGATCGCAGGGCAACGCCTATGCCTACGGCAGCGTAACTTTCGGCGAGAACGAGGAGCGCAGCCCATGGGAACCTTTCCACGCGCAACACGGGTTCAAGCCGGCACAGAGCGCTGTGAGCCTCTTCACCGGCTGCCGCGCCACCACTTTTTCATTGGGGCTGCGCGAGCGCCATTGGCGCGAGCATGTCCGCAACATGCTGCGCGGACTCGACCCGCGCACGCCGCCGACCTTGCTGCTCGACCCGATCGCGGCGCGGATGTTCATCGACCGCGGCGGGTTTAAGTCCAAGGACGAGCTGATCGCCTGGATCGACGACAACGCGCGCATGCCGGCGGGCGAGTTCTGGGACTATCAGCTCGCCCAGAACTATATCTATCCGCGCGCGACATTCGGCGAAGAGCCGTGGGCCGCGCGGCTCAAGGCGGCGCCCGACGAGCCGATCCAGATGTTTCTCAGGAAAGACATTCACGTGGTGGTCGTCGGCGGCGAAACCAACCCCTATTGGCGCATCATGGGCTGCACGTACCAGAAGACCGTCTCGGTGGATGAATGGCGGTGATCAAACGGCGCGCGGGTTTTCAGCGCGAGCGCGCCTTGTAGGAACACCCAATTTCGGCGCGGCCGGCCGCGCCCGAGCTTTTCGGAGCACCGCCCTATGAAAATAAAATCCCGGTGGATTGTTTTCGCTCTGCCGCTCGCGCTCTTGGCGATCGTATGCGGCCATCGCGCTCTTCAACCGGTACGGTATGCGGGTCGGGGAAGACGTGAAGTTTCTCTATTTCGCGCGCCAGGGAGACCTGCTGGCCTCTTTGGACAAGGGGATCGTCGCCGCCGGAGTGTTGTCGTCGCCGACGAATGTGATGGCGCGGCGCCTCGGCTACAAGGAGCTCGTGAACATCGCCTCGTTCAAGCTTCCCTATCCGCACAATGCGATCGCCACGCGCAAGGCGCTGATCCGGCAGAATCCGGAGCTGATTAAAAGCTTCCTGAAGTCTTATGTCGCGGCGATCAAAATCATTCACGAGGAGCCCGGGGCCGCGAAACGCGCGCTCGCCCGCTTTCTCACGAAAGATCCGGAAATGATCGACGACGCCTACAGTCTCGCCCCGCTGTTCTTGAAAGTACCTTATATGCCCGAGGAGGCGATCCGCACCGTGCTATCGTCAAGGAGCTTTACAGCCGGCGCTAGGCAACCACGCCGTGGCGCATTGCGCCGATTCGTATGAAGGCTCTGAGCAGTATCGCGGCTCCGCTGTTGTTTCTCGGTCTCGCCGCCGCGGCGGCCGCGCAGGACAAGAAGCCGACGCCCGTCACGGTCGCCTACTCGGCGACCAGCGGCACCTTCTCGCCTCTGTGGGTGGCTGCGGACCAGGGTCTGTTCGCCAAACACGGTCTCGACGTCAGAGTCACGTACATTCAAGGCAACCGGGTTCTCCTCGCTTACGTGCAGAGCCGCAGGGACGGGACGCTAAAGGCCATGGCAAAATACACGCGCCAACGGGATCGGGACGTGCTGGAAAAATATTACGAAGAGTTGATTCTGACCTTGCCGCGAATTCCCTACGTGGAGGACGCTTCGGCGCTCGCTACGGTCGAGGCGATGCAGCTCCAGGGCCCGCCGCTGCCCAAAGTCGATCCGAAAACTCTTTACGACAACAGTCTTTTAAAGCGCTTGGAGAGCGCCGGCTTCGTGGATAAAATCTACGCTCGCTGACGGCTCAGTTTGCAGCTTTGCGCTTTGGCGCGTAGTCGCCGCTCAGCAGGATGCCGCCGCCGGGAACAGGATTGTCGATCTTGAGCGCATGATAGGTCAACCACATGTCGGCGGCCAGCGCCCAAACGACCTTGGTTTTTAAATCGCGCTCGAGTAATTCAATGGCCGGCGCCGCGTCCCAGCCGCCGCCGTTGATGTAAACGGCCTCGACCGGCGGCATCTGCAGCAGCCCCTTCTTGCAGTGGCGATAGACGTCCATGTGGGAGACTTCGTCCAATGCCCTGAGCGAAGTCGTGTAAAGGCCCGCGCTCTCCCCGGTCGTGCTTAAACCCGGCATCAACTCCGACTGAATTTCGAACCGGGCGAAGTAATTTACAATCGCCTGGTTGAGCTCGCTGCCGTAATACGTCGCGACCGCGACTTTTCGAACGCCGAGCGCCTTGAGGGCGATCGCGTGCGGTTCCATCGCCGTCACCACGGGTAAGCCGATCTTCCGCGACAGATCCGCCGCCCATTGGCGCTCGAAATCGAGGCCCTGGAGCAAAAAAGGCGGCGTGCCGCTGACCGAGATGATATCGCAGCCGACCTCTTTCAATTGAACGGCCAGCTCTTCAGCCCGTTTGAAACCTGCGAGAAAGCTGTCCCGCTTCTCGCTCCGAAAGCCGATGAACGTGGGCACGATCTCGACGCCTTCGGGCGCGTGCTTGTACCAATAGGCGAACGATTTGCCGCGATGGGTCGGCTTGATCAAACCGATGCGCGCGCGCCATGCGAACATTCAGATGCCCTTCTTCTTTCAGTTGTCATCTTTCAGCTTTCATCCTGGTTTTCCGCCAGGCGGAAAAACTCGACCGCGTTGCCGCACGCCATCTTGTATCGCTCTTCCTCCGGCACGCCGGCGAAGTTTCTTTCGATGACGCCCAGGGAGTCGGGCCAGTCCGATTCCTGGTGCGGAAAATCGGAACCCCAGATAAGACGGTCGACGTTGATCTTGTGGCGCAGCTCGACCCCGACCCGGTCGAATTGAAAACCCCAGAGGCAGTGCTCGCGGATGATCTCGCTCGGGGGGCGGCCGAGCGGCGCGAAGCCGAGAAGGCGCTCGGCCCACCGGTAATGGCGGTCGTAGCGCACGTCCGCTCCCTGGAGAAAGAAAGGAATCCAGCCGATCTGGTTTTCAGCGAAAAAAATTCTGAGGCTCGGAAACCGATCGAAGAGACCGGACAGCACCCACTGCACCGCGGCGATCGAGCCGTTGCCGCGCACGGGGCCGAAGCGCGCCACCTGATCGACCAGCCCGGTATCGATCTTTTCTATAATCCCTTCGGGCTCCAGCGGAAACTTGAAAAGCGGAGCGGCGCGCTCGCCCGAGCGATCGAGATCGACATGCACGCTCACCGGCATATTCAAATCGAGCGCCGCCGACCAGAAGCGATCGTCTGCTTGCGACGGATACGGTTTTCCGCTGGGAAATCCCAGGAGGAGAACCGTCTTGAGTCCGATCCTGGCGCAGTGCTCCAGCTCTTCGACGGCATCCGCCGCGTCGTGTGTCAGCGGCAAAATGCCGACGCCAATCAGGCGCTCCGGGTTCACTGCGCAGTACTCCTCGGCCAACCAATTGTTATAGGCGCGCACGACCGACTTATAAGCGGTATCTTCCGGGATGCGGCGCCAGAGCTTGGGCCCTCCCTGTTGCGAGGGAAACAGGACTTCGGCGTCGATCCCATCTTGATCCTGCTCGCGGAGCCGCTGCGCGGGACTTCCCGTCCCGGGCGTTCCTTCATATTTGGCGCCGAAGGGAACATATCGGTCCCGGCCCTTGCCGCCGTAGAGATCCGCCGCCGCGGCCGGCCGGGCCACCTTGTTGTTGATCGCCCACGCGTCGCTCCCGTCCGGCAAGCGCATCAGACGGGGCGCCTGCTCGCGATAGCTCGCGGCCACGCGGCCCAGCCAATGTTTAGAGTCGATTTCCAGGTGAGAATCGCCCGAGATGTAGCGATATTTTTTTGCCATGGTGGTTTCCGTTTCCGCTGCCCTCTTCCTAACTCAGGGCCTTATCGGTGCGCAAGGGCCGAGGCGCTTGGCGCAGTTCAGCCGACATGATCCGCATATATACAAACCCGCCGCGGGCACACAATCAATACACCCGCGGAAAAAAATCTTTTCCTTAACTTCGATCGAGGATATCCCCGCATCAAATTGTCGAGCGGATAAGTCGAGCAGTGAAGGAGTCGCGTCGGTTGCCGACGAAAATAAAAAATTTTTCTTGCCAGTTGGTTCATTTGGTATTACTATGGATTATAGTGGTTCCGAAAAAGATGTTCCTCACGAAAGGAGTCGGTGTTCATAAGGAGAAACTGGCTTCTTTCGAGTTGGCGCTGAGGGCCGCCGGTCTCGCCCACTGCAACTTGGTTCTCGTCTCGAGCATCTATCCGCCGGGCTGCAAGATCATCTCCAAAGAGGAAGGGCTGAAGCTGTTGCGGCCCGGCGAGATTATTTTTGCGGTTTACGATCGCGAAAGTAACAACGAGCCGAACCGGCTGATCGCGGCTTCGGTCGGCCTGGCGGTCCCCGCGGATCCGTCCATGCACGGTTATCTTTCCGAGCATCACTCCTTCGGCGAGACCGACGAGAAAGCCGGCGAGTATGCCGAAGATCTCGCCGCGAGCATGCTCGCGACCACCGTCGGCATCGAATTCAATCCGGAATTGGACTGGGACGAGCGCGAGCATCTTTTTAAAATGTCGGGGAAGATCGTCCGCACGAGCAACGTCACTCAGTCCGCCGTTGGAAATAAAGACGGGCTCTGGACCACCGTCTTCGCGGCGGCGGTCTTTATCAACGACGACAACCTGCCGGCCGAGAGCGGCAACGGCGATGCGACCCAGGACGAAACGGCGCGACAAGTTCCCGAAGCGCGGGAACCTGCCGCGCGCCAACCCGAGGAGGCGGCCAAGCCGCAGGTGTCCGGCAACGACGAGAAAACTCCGCACCATCACCTGCGCGCCGCGCGCGATCAGCAGGAGGTGGCCAAAGCCCTGCATCGAGCGTCGGAGCAAGAACTCGAGCGTTCGGCGCAAGGAAAGGACCCGACACCCGCCGAAGAGAGCGCCGGCAAAGCCGGGCGCACGACGAAGCCTGCTTAGCTTTTTTCCCTCTTACTATTTTAAACCGCGCCGGAGCGGCGCTTTCCACGCCGGCATGCTCGCGCGTTTTCGCGGCGGCGGAAACGTGGCAGCGACATGCCGCTTGCGTCATCTCGACGCCTTCATCTTCCCCCTAGCCTGCCCGAGTCCCTTGCGGATTCCTTTGGCGCATGTGTAAACTTAGGCAGCCGTCCAAGGATGCAAAATTCGGACGCGTTCGGGTGCGAGGCCCATGGAACCAGTAATAGTAAGGAGGATGCGACGATGAAAGGAAAAGCGATAGCGTTCGTTGTCGTCCTGGGGGCGCTTTTACCCTTTTCTTCCAGCTGCATAGTCGCGGAGAAACCAGGCTACGGCCGCGTCGAAACGTACTATTACTATCCGGACTACGAAGTCTACTATTATCCGAGAGTTCAAAGGTATTACTGGCTCGAGCGCGGGGAGTGGAGAAATGGACCGCAGCCGCCCGCGCGATTCGTTCTTAGAGATCGCGAGCGGGTGAGAATCGATTTGGACCGTGAACCGCATACCGATCACGCAAGAATCAAGAATACTTACCCGCCGGGCCGCTATGACAAAGAAGAGCGGCGCGAGGAGCGAAGAGAAGAAAGGAGAGATAGAGATAACCGGTACTGATGGCTCTCTAGGTTTTGTGCCGGACGGCCCAAAACCTCGCGCTTACGCCTGAGCCTTTACCGGCGCCGGCTTATCGTTGGAGATTGGTGATCGAGAGAATATCGCCCGCGCTGATGCGGATCACGCCTTGTTCCGACTTTAACGAAAAGTTACCCGCGTCGTCCTTCTCCGCGACCTCCCCGTCCATCGGATTGGGAAACCGTCCGGTTTCCGGGCGCAGGGTAACTTTGACCCGATCGCCCACTTTGAGCGCTTTCAACGAATTTGCCAACGATTGTAATATCGCCATCGAGCCTCCTTGAGAAGTCTTGAGGAGGAACTTTTCAAAAACGCCGCGCGAGCGCCGCGCGCCTGTTTTTCTTTTTGCTGACTTATGGCCGATAGATGAAGCTCGGCGGATCTGCGTCTTTCTTTTGCTCCTCGGGCTCTTTTTCCGCGATCGTTTGAGTTCTGTCTTGGCGTTGAACGGCTGTGCAGCTAAGGAGCAGCATAAGCGCAAGAAGCATACCGGCCCTTTTAGCTAACGCCATACTCGCACGCCGTTTATTTCGACCCTTCGGGAACTCCCGAAAAACGCGCGGCATCTCACACTATAACCCCTTCCACGGCGTTCCCCCAATGAAGGTGTCCGGCATTCACCTTATATGTGTGTCGGCACGAGAGGGCTGGAATTTTTATTCCTCCATCCCCTTCTTCTTGAGCTCTTCGACGGCGTTAGGAGTCTTCTTGAGGGCGCCGAGCCCCATGCCTTTGAGCACGTGAGGCGCCTTGGTGAATTGGATGTCATCGTAGGGGACGACCTCGATGCGATTGCCCCACGGGTCGCGGAAATTGAGACGCTGGTCGAGCCGCTCGACGCCGAGCTTTTCGAGCGCGCGGCCGACCGGCTCGCGGTCGTCGACGACCAGGCCGAAGTGGCGCTTGTCGTCGCGCTCCTGGCTCTTGCCGAGGCTCAACTGGATGAACTGGTCGCCGAGATCGATGAAGGCGTTGCGCTCGCTTTTGCCGCGCAGCGTGAAGTCGAAGATCGCGCCGTAAAATTCGAGCGCGGCGTCCAAATCGCCGACCTCCAGAACCACGTGGTTGATCCCCAGCGCGCGGGCCTTTCGCTCACCATTGCCGCTCATGGCGCCCTCCTTTCGGTCTCTGAAAATCACAATTCAAGCGATCCTCGCACTCGCGGTCGAGAGGAACCCGCGCCGGAAGCGCTTCACTTTTCATCTGTGGCCGGCTCCAGTCTCTCCAACATCCCTAATATCTGCCAGGGATGGACCGGTTCCAGGATGAACGGACCCCGATCGTCGTCGGCCGACGTAAGGATGCTCCCGGCGACCCAGGCAAATATACCCGTGGCTTCGTATTTTCTATGCTCCAGCCGCCTGGACACTTGAAGATCGTATATCTGTTGGGCTTCGACGCCAAGCTTGAGCACGAACCGCCCTTTCCCTTCTCCCTCATCCACGGATATCTCACGTTCGCCGGGAACCGCATCGACAACCAGAAATTCCCCGCGCGCCAACTTCCCGACGGCGGCGCCGTCGACCTTCACCCGCGCCCAGCGCGCGCCGATGTACGACTCGGGCAGGCGGAGAAAAATAATTCTGGCTTTGTCGACCGGGGCCGGTTGTCTCGCGTAAACGGTTTCGGGGAACAGAGGTCGGGACGCGGAACAGGCTGCGAGGAGCGGCAGGACGACGAAAATTGCCGCGAAGTTTTTCATCTTGGGGCGCCGGTTTTGCTCAAGCGCTCAATTTCCGCAACCACACGGTCCAATTCTTCAACGAGCGGGTTTTTATCGACGGAGGCGAAGGCCTCGGCCAGCGCGCGGTAGTACCAAAGGGTCCCTTCCCTCCGGCCGGTAAACCGCGGCCAGAGCGTCTCGCCGTGCTGCCGGTAATCTTGCAGGATCGCCCGCGCGTTGTGGAGCTTGTCCGATGCCGACACCAGCCGAACGGACGGAGATGCGGATGGAAGATGCGCGATGTAATCCTCCTTGCGCTGGCGCCAGGGCGGCTTCGGCACGATGACCGAATCCGTGCAGCCCTCGACGATTACGGCGACGGCGGCGCCGAAGTTGCGGCGTATGTCTTCGATGCGCGCGAGTCCGCCGGCGTCCTCCGCGGCGTCGTGGAGCAACGCGCCGATCGCTTCGTCCTCGTCGGCGCCGTATTCCAGGGCGATGCTCGCGACACCCAGCAGATGGGCGAGATACGGGATCTCGGTCCCCTTGCGGATCTGTTTCCGGTGGATCGCCGCGGCGTACTGCAGCGCCCGGTCGAATTTGGCTGAAAGGTTCATGTCGAAGGGCCTAACGCCTGTTTGCTCGTCTCGACGTTTCGGGAATTTCCGAAACGTGGAAGCGGTGGCGCCCGACTCCCGTGAGTCCCGCCGAGCCTTGCATGCGGTCTGGTTTAGTTCAGGAACGGGTGAAATGCAAAGCGTTCGGGGGCGGACTGGAGAGGACTCGAGCGCGGCGGCATTCGCCTCAGGAGCCGTTGATATCGCCGGCGGCCACAGGCGTGGTGGCGGCGGCGCGCCGCACCTTGCCGGCGGCGATCTCGCGCAGGGCGGTCACTATATCTCGATTATCCGACTGGACGAGCGGCCTGGCTCCCTTCGAGAGCTGCCGCGCTCGTTTTGCCGCGAGCACTGCGAGCTCGAAACGACTGGAAACTTTTTCGATACAATCTTCGACGGTTATTCTGGCCATCGGCTATACGCAACTGAAACCGCGCCCGCACGGAGCGCTCAGGCCTTCGTCGACAACTGCTTGGCGCAGGCATCGGCGACTCCGTTCTCGGGCTTCTCGTCGCCGGGCATGATCGCCCAACTTTGCGTCTCGATAAAACGGCTCCGGTCCCAGGGATCTTTGCCCTTCATTTCGCTGAGCTTCTGGCTCTTCGTCGTGTCCCGGTTCAACTGCGCCACGCAAATCGCTCCCAAACGCTCGGCGACGGCATTCGCGGCGACTTCCTTAGCCATGCCCTGCGCCGTACCGGTAGTCACCCAGCCGCCATAGTTGAACCCCACAAACGTGGCTACGATCGCCCCGCCGAGGCCGCTCCATAATCCGAGTTTGATCTTGTCGAAATCCATTAGACACCCCCTTCAATGCAAATTTGGAACGCGCGCGTTTAACTCCCCGCAACAGTGACAAATCCAGTAGTCCGAGTAACGTTTGGTTACGGAGCATTCTTCACAAGCGCTGCAATAACTATGGCGACAGGAATCGCACTTGGCGGCGGCGATCGCTCCCGATGCGCGACTGGCCTTCGCCCACGCCTGTTTCGCCGAACCCGCTTCGATCAGAAAGAAGCGCTTGTTGTCGACCTCGTGGGGTCGGCGGCTCACCCGTTGGATCACTCGGTCTCGAACGTCGATCGCATAAAACGCCATAGGGCCTTCGTCCTTGCCGGCAGGCCTTACGCCCACGTCTGCTCCTAGCCTGCGCCGGCTCGTAGGGGAATGCTGTCTAATATTGGACAACGAGAAAAGATTTTTGCCGGGCGCCGCCGGGCCGCGCGCTCCCGGGCGATTATCCGGTGCTGCATACGGGATCAGGGCGGCCGATATCCACAAATATCCTGATTAGAAACTCCCTGCCGGACTCTTAGCCATGGCGTAACAAAAAGAGAGAGGCCTTCCGTGGCCTCTCTCTTTTTTTCCGCGCCCGGGTGGACCGGGCCTTTTTAACTTTGTCGATGGAAATGCGCTCCCTGGGAAGCTCTCTCTGGCTAGGCCGCTTTAGCGGCGATCTGGTGAGAAGTCGAATTTGCGACTTCAAAGGACTCCACTTTCGGAGCGCCTTCAACCACCTTCGACAGGGTCTTCAAGATCTCAGCATACTTCTCGCGGCCGTAAGCCTCCGCATCCTCTTTCCTATCCCAAAAACTTATGGCGAGGGCCTCGTTACGTTCCGGGGCGACGAGCGTGATCTCATCCTTAAATCCCTTTTGTTTCCGGAGAACGGGGATAACCTCGTTCTCAAGCGTGCGGGTAAACTCCGGCGCACAATTGCCCTTCAGCTTTATACTGACGTTGCGAGTATACATATCAACCTCCTTGGTTGGACTGGTGAGAGGGCTGAATTTGGGGGGGCTTACTTGAAGAATTTCAGGTAACCGAGGAAGGGAACCCTATACCTAGCTTCCTTCTCTACCGTCTATGATCGTCAGGCACTTCTTGGATTCATTGGCCTCCGCTGCCCGACTGGAGAATTTAGTATCAACCTATATTCGGAAGAAAGATAGGGGTGATGAAAATAAATAACTCGCTGGTTTTCTCCGACAGGATGTTTGCGAGAACAGGCGGGTGAGTTTCTCTTTAGCGACTCCGACTCGCGCCTCACGGCTCGTGCCTCGTGCCTAAATATTTCCAATCGCTGAACATGGCAGCCTGGCCGTAGTATCCGCCGTCCTCGTCCAGAAGATTCCACACCGTAGCCCGCTCGATCATGAAGCGCCGGCCCGTCCTCGTCACGCGGACGCCGCGGTAATTATCGATGTATCCGCGCTCGGCGACCGTCGCCAGCAATCGTTCCCGCTCGGCCTGCTCGACCGGCTCGGCCGTTCGCCGCGAGGGCAGACGAATCAACTCCTCCCACGTTAGCTCGAAGAGCGCCAGGGCGGACTGATTGGCATAATTCAAAATCGGATCGGGCTCGGTATCGTGAGAGAGAGCGGCATACGGCGCGTGAAACAGCCGGCGCGCGCGCGCGACTATTGAACCGGCGGGAACAAGATCTTTGCCGGTCCAATGGGCGTAGCTGGAGATCAGCCGGGCCGCGTGTTCTTCAAGATAGCCGTTCGCCTCGCGGGGTTTCGTCACTGCAGTGAGTTTTAGCCGACGCGCGGCGATAAAAAAAGGGGGGCAACCCGACCTGGTGCCCCCCCTTCCGGTTATTTATGTAACGAGAAAACTACCAGCGGTTACGTCCGCCGTCGCGATCGTTGCGGCCGCCGCCGCCATCGCGCTTCGCCATCGGTTTGGCCTCGTTGACCACCAGAGTGCGGCCGTCGAGCTGCGTGCCGTTCAGCGCCGAGATGGCGCTTTGGGCCTCCTCGCCGGACGACATCTCGACAAAGCCGAAACCGCGCGACTGACCGGTGAACTTATCCGAGATCACGTTCGCGGATTGTACCGTGCCGTGCGTCGCGAAAAGCTCCTGTAAACGCCCTTCCGTTATGGAATAAGGCAAACCACCGACATATAATTTATTACCCATGTTCTCCTCCTAAGAGAGACTGTTATGGTCTTTGACCCTGAGAATCTGACTGCAAATGCGGTAGAACATGGGTTTTATAAACTGCTAAAACCACGCCCTGGTCGGATTGTCATTTAGAGATCGCTTCGCAAGGAGAGAAGACTGACTAGAGGCCTTCAAAAATTACGCTTTCCTCAGAAGGCCCGATACTGAAGAAGATAATAGACTGTACGCGTCGCCGCAGGCGATGTCAACTCCGATTCCAAAATAAATGCCGCGGGCCGGAAATTTTTTTCCCGCCAAGCGCGTAGCCTATCGTATGCCCGTCGGAAGTGGTAAGATAAACCATCGCCAACATCGTACCTGACTTCTTCCGGAACTAGTCATAGCCAACGAGCTGGGCCAACGAGCTGGAAAACTTCGCTGCACCCGGGCTCCAGCGGAATAGGGAGATTCGCATGAGGTTGACCGTCGGTAATAAGGTTGTTTATCCGGGCCGGGGACCCTGCCTGATCGGCGCGGTCGTCAATAAAGTCGTTTGTGGAACGTCGGCGAGCTTTTACCGATTGGCGCTCCTGGACGACAGCAGCGCCGAGTTGTTCGTGCCGGTCGAGAAGTCGAGCGATCTGCAACTCCGGGCGTTGCTGGACCGATCCGAGATTCCCAAGCTGCTGGCCAATCTCAAGACACGCGCCGGAGCCGCTCGAGATTCTGGACCGAAAAGCTGGCGCCAGCGAAACGTGGAGAATCTGGAGCTATTCAACTCGGGATCGATATTCGACCTGGCCCGAATGGTCGAATCCCTGACGCAGTTGAGCGCCACCAAGACACTGGCGCCGAACGAGCGGGAGACCCTCCAGCGCGCGCGAAAGCTCGTGGTATCCGAGATCGCGGCGGTGATGGACGAAAGCAAAACCGCGGCGGAGGCGCGCATCGACAGAGTGCTGGAAGCCGGTAAGAAGAAGGCGAACCGGCGGCAAAACTGAAATTCTATTCGCGTGCCGCGCACGCGCGGCGCGACTACGTTTCGAGGTTTCGGGAATTGCCGAAACGTGGAAGTAGCGGCGCGCTGTCCTCGCCTTGCCTTGCCGCTTGCCTCATTCACGACTGAACCGTCTTTTCCTCCGCTCTCTTGCCTTTTCCTTCTTCGATGACGAGACTGCCGGTGATCTCTATCGGACGCGGCGTCGCGGCTTCTTTGCCGCCCATGCCCGACATCTCGAGGACCTTGGCCAGGACGTCCGCGCCCGCTATCAAGGCCACCGCCGTCACGATAAAATCGAGCCGCGTCTCGTAACCCAGCGCTTTGAGTATTCTTATCTCGCCGAAATAGACCAGGACGACGATGGCGAAGAGGATGGAAAAAGCAAAATAGGCGAGCTTCTGTTTTCCCTCGGCGCGCACGCGCGACCTGGTATCTTCCATGACGCGGGGATCGGGGAAGAAGCGCGCGAGCCGATTCCATGATGCGTCGTACGACAGCATGAACAACAAGCCCGTCACGGCGCGATCGATGACAAAGGAAACGACGAAAATAAGCACTAGCACATTACCGGCTCCGATATTCATGTCTCCCTCCTTTTCAGACTTGTTATTTTCCTGATCACGGTTTGGCTGCCAAAACTATCAGTTCTTCGGATTCCCCGCGGCATCGTATTCGACCCTCGTTATCCAAGGCAAGGAATTCGATTCGGTACGGCCCTCCCGTTCCCTCGAATCTTCCGGAGAATACGAACTCTCCCGAGCTCTTCGGTTGGGCGTCGCAGGTCCGGCAACGCGGGTTGTTGGTGGTCACGCGGGTAATGACCGTGTGGAAAGGCGGGTTGATCCTGACGGTAACATTCTGCTGCTCTCCGGCGTATCCACGAGGTGGACTGGCCCTAATCGTTCCGCTGCAGTCGCCCGTCAGAACACCGCCGCCTTGGTCGATCCGGAAAGCGTTTATGATGTGATCGGCCCGGAAGATATCCATGGCATATAGGAGCGCCACGAAAGCCATGCCGCTCAACACCACCCCGGAAGAGATTGCCGAACCCTCCCGCGACCTTCTCAGTCGCCGTACATCTTTTTCCGTGAAGCCCTTGACCTGAACGCGGAGTTCCTTCATCGAGTCACGGCCAGCGTGTCATCGTGTTTGACGTCGAGAGTCCTGACCCGCGACTTTGGAGTCGCCTTTCATGAGCGCGCGGAATAAAGCTCCAGATTCTTCATGGGGCTCAAAAGGTGAGGTTATTGTTTTTTCTTCTTCCGATCACAGCAGCGCGGACGCGAGGAAAGCGATGCCGCCGAAGGAAATCCCAGCAGCTCCTCGAGAGTCGTCGGTTTTTCGCTCATTGCGGTTTCATCCCGTTTGCGAAAAGCCACCGATCCTTATCAGCACGGGCCGGGCCGTTGCAAGCGTCTACGCCGTTGCGTTTTCGCGCCGCGCTGCAATACTTAAGCGTGAAGGTTCTTATCGAGCTGCCGCGCGAGCACTACGATCTCTTCGCGGCGGAATGCGACATCAAGTCGCCCGAGTATTCGATCCTCAAGAACAGCATTGTCGCGGGCGGACCCGAGACCGGCCGCGACCGGCGTACGATCGAGATGCTCTGCGACAGGGAAGAAGCGGACCTGCTGCTTGATGCCGCGAAGCGGCTCTACCCCACCGCCGCGCCGGCCATCGAAAAAGCGCTCGCCCGCGCCTCCGCGTTGCCGTGACCCCGCTTTGTGCGGGAACCGATATTTTCGTCTTTTCGTAATTACGAAAACAGGGAAAAGATTCATTTCGACGTTTCGGGAATTCCCGAAACAAGGAAATGTCGGCGAGGTTGTCTTTGTTTTAATCCATCCCCTTAGCTCGAGCCGCGCCTATTCCGAAAGTTTCAACCACAGTCTATCAATGCCCGGCCCTGTAAGTCACGGCTCGCCGAAGCATCTCACCGCGTTGTCCCACAGCATTTTTCGCATGGCCTCGTCACCCAGGGATTTCCAGGCCAGGACTTTGTTTGTGGACTCGGGAAAGCGGGATTCCGCGTGGGGGTAATCCGACGAATACATTAAGACGCCGTCGCCGAGGAAGTCGGTGACCATGCGCGCCATTTTCTCGCCTTCGTGGATCACCAGGCTGGCGAAGAAGCGCCCGCCGGTCATGTATTCGCTGGGCTTGCGGGCCAAATTGTCCGGCAGGGCGTAAGACATATAGACCGCTTGATCGTCCATCCGCGCGCCCCAGAACGGGAGCCAGCCGAAGCCCGACTCGAGGATGCAGTAGCGAATGTCGGGGTACCGATCCAT
This sequence comes from Binatia bacterium, assembly GCA_036506735.1. Taxonomy (GTDB): domain Bacteria; phylum Desulfobacterota; class Binatia; order UBA9968; family UBA9968; genus JAJPJQ01. Next base: position 36,501 of record DASXRG010000180.1, read on the forward strand.
GATCCCGGCGCCGAAAAATGCAGTCAGCGCTCTCATCGCGCCCCACGGGTGCGAGGCGGTCCGGCCGATAAACGGGTTGTCCCAGAGATCGCGGTAGCCGGGATAGCCGGAGGTGAAACTGTGATGCGCCACGCAGAGCCCTGCGTCGTTGGCCGCGGCCCAGATCGGGTCCAATTCAGGGTGGTCGATGGGAACGCCTTCAGCCAGGTCGGGATAGATGCCCGCGGCCCATGGCGCGCGCGCCCACGATTTGATTTCTTCCACGGATGCCTCGATCGCTTTGCTGCTCGCCACAATGAGAGACTTGAGGCGGTGCGGGTGCTTACTGCAGAAGTCATCGGTAAAGCGGTGGTTGGCCCGGATAAACCCGATCTCAATCTCGACGTCGTCCGCGGCCGGGGGCAGTCCGGGAAGCATGAGCTGGACGTCCACTCCCTCCTCGTCCATATCCCGAATGCGCGCGTCGACGTCGTCGTCAGCCCCGCCGGGCGTCGGAAAGCGGCCGCCCATGAACTTCGGGAAATGAGGCTCGATATGCTCCCGGGGCCCCGCTTCGCCTAAAACCCTGAGCCCCTCGCGCCAACCGGCTCGTTTAATAAACCGGTAGCGGTGGCGATACGGCGGCTCTAGAATCTCGCCGGCCCAGCCGATGCGAAAGGGAACCTTGCAGCTCTCCCACTCGGGCAGCCGCTGGCGCATGGCCGCGTCGAAGTA
>DASXRG010000181.1:0-8022 GCA_036506735.1 Binatia bacterium
AACGGTGATGATGCTCTGACCGTCGGCGCTAACGACCATCTTGCCGACAACGCTGAATGTCCCGGTATCCGGGCTCAGAGACCACAGGTTCAGCTCGCTTCCCGGCAGCATATTGTCGGTGTTTGGAAACGTGATCCGTGCCGGCGGATTGAATCTCACACCCGCAGGCTGAATAGTGATCGCCATTCCCGGTCTTAATTCCTCAGGCCTGGACTCCGGCCGCCCATAGTCGGGCACAGGATTTATAGACAGTTTACCGGTAAAAAGCGTTCCGTCTGAGTTGCGCGCGGTGCCGCCGGGAATCGTCAATTCGACTCCCGGAACCGCGGGATTGAAAATCACCGTCGTGAACGTCGGGCTTACCGTTATCTCCGCATCGACGTCCACATCCGGCAGCGTGATCGGATTGGCGAGATTGTTGAGGACGCCTTCGATGAGATCGACGGGCTGGGCCAAGATGGCAAAGACGCCGAGATTGGCGCCCCGGCCGTTGATGATCAGTTCCTGACGGCCGGAAGGAACTCCGCTGATCGTGAAGAACCCGTCATCGGTGGAGAACGCCGTGTTGCCGCTGGACTTGAGCGTTACTTTGACGTTGCCGAGCGGCGTTTGGTTGAGGTTGTAGACCTGGCCTCTCACTCCAGTCGTTCCGCCGGGTGGAGGGTTTGGCACGGCGATCGTGATGGTTTCGGATGGCGATTGGTTGCCGCTGACGGCGGTAAAGGTGAGCTGGAAGTTTCCGACCTGCGTTGTGTCCGGGGTGAAGGTAAACACACCCGTAGCGGCGTTGAAAGTTGCGTGAACCGGCAGCGGCAGGGGATCGACGAACAGGCTGAAAGGCGCGCCGCTGGAATTGGTCACGGTGACGGTGAAGACCAAAGTCTCGCCGAGATTGACCGTCTTGTTGCCGATCGGGTTGAGCTGGAATGCGGCAATGACGTTGGCCGTCGTTTGCGAAACGGCGAACGCCCCGGATGGATCGGTCACGGTCAAGGTGACGGTGAAATTGCCCGCGCTCGCATACGTGTGAGTCGGCGTTGCGCCTGTTCCCGTCGAACCATCGCCGAAGTCCCAGTTAAACGTGAGCGGATCTCCGTCGGGATCGGAGCCCGAGCCGGAGAACTGGATGGGGATTCCCACGGTGCCGCTGTAGGGCCCGCCCGCGTTTGCCGTCGGTGCGTGGTTGACGTGATTGACCGTGATGGAGGCGGTGGCCACGTTGGAGTCGAGACTTCCGTCGTCGGCTTTGAAGGTAAAACTGTCGGGACCAAAATAGTGCGCGGCTGGAGTGTAAGTGACTGTGGCCGTGCAGCTCGATCCATTGCCGCTGGCGACGCAGTTGGGCGCGGAGACGATGCCGAGGCTGCCGTGAGTGGGACCGGTGACGATGCTGAAGCTCAAGCTCGCGCTGTCGATGTCGCTTGCACTGAGCGTAATGATCTTCGCCGTGTCCTCGTTCGTTGTGACGGACTGGCCTTGAGCGACGGGGGGATCGTTGACGTCGGCAACCGTGATCTGGACCATCGCGACGTTGCTATAGAGCGCGCCGTCGAAGACGCGATAGGTGAACGTATCAACACCATTGAAATTCTGCTCCGCGGCATAGGAGAAGGATCCGTCCGAGTCGAGCTGGAAGGCCGCGGCGTGAGCCGGACCGGAAACCAGTTCGGTGGTCAGGCCCGATGCCTGCGTGTCGATGTCGCTGTCGTTGCCGAGGACACCGGGGGCGGCGACAGTGAGAGCCGTCTCTTCGGCCGTCGTGTAGGTGTCGTTCTGCGCCACCGGTGCATCGTCCACCGAGTTGATTCCGATCGTCACCATGGCAACGTTGCTGTCGCTGCTGCCGTCGTTGGTCTTGTAAGTAAACGTATCGGTGCCGTTGAAGTTCGCGGCCGGTGTGTAGCTGAATGATCCGTTGGAGTTGAGCGTAAAGTCCGCGGCATGGCTCGGCCCGGTGACCAGAATGGCGGTGAGATTTGCAGCCGGAGTATCTACGTCGTTATCGTTGGCGAGGACTCCGGCCGCGGCAACCTCCAGCGGCGTGTCTTCGCCGGTACTGTAGAAGTCGTTGGTCGCCACCGGCGCATCGTTCACCGGGTTGATCGTGATCGTCACCATCGCGACGTTGGAGTCGAGACTTCCATCGTTGGCCTTGTAGGTGAAACTGTCCGTGCCGTTAAAGTTTGCCGCCGGCGTGTAGCTGAACGAGCCGTCAAGATTGAGGGTGAAGTCTGCGGCGTGATTCGGCCCGGAAACCAGAACGGCAGTGAGATTCGCGGCCGGAGTGTCCACGTCGTTGTCGTTGCCGAGAACGCCGGGAGCGAAGAGAGCTAGCGGCGTGTCTTCATCCGTGTTGTAGAAATCGTTGGCGGCTACCGGAGCATCATTTACCGGATTGATTGTGATCGTCACCGTCGCAGAGTTCGACTGTGCCCCTTGCGGGTCCTGCGCTGTGTAGGTGAACGTCTCGGTCCCGTTAAAATCGGCGACCGGCGCGTAGCTGAACGATCCGTCCGCGTTCAGCGCAAAGCTCGCGGCGTGCGTGGGAGCGCCGACCAGAATGGCGGTGAGCGCGCTCTGCGCGTCGTCCACGTCGTTGTCGTTGCCGAGCACGCCCGGCGCAGCCGAGTTCAACGGCGTGTCTTCGTCGGTACTGTAGAAGTCGTTGGTCGCCACCGGCGCATCGTTCACAGGGTTGATTGTGATCGTTACCGTCGCGACGTTGGAGTCCAGGCTCCCGTCGTTGGCTTTGAACGTGAAGCTATCCGCGCCGTTGTAGTCGGCGGCCGGCGTGTAGGTGACCGTCGCGGTGCAGCTCGATCCGGCGCTGTTGGCTGCGCAGTTGGGCGTTGAGAGCGCGCCGAGTGAGCCATGGCTCGGGCCGGCGCCGATGGCGAAGCTCAAGCTCGGGCTATCGATGTCGTTGGCGCTGAGAGTAATAGTGGCAGGCGTGTCCTCGTTGGTTGTCGTCGCGATGTTATTGGCCACCGGCGCGTCGTTGACGACGTTGACGGTGATGGAGACTGTGGCGACGTTGGAGTCCACGCTCCCGTCGTTAACCTTGAAGGTAAAGCTGTCGGCGCCGTTGTAGTTCGCTGCCGGGGTGTAGCTCGCCATCGCGGTGCAGTTGAAGACAGCGCCGTTGGTTACGCAAGATGGGGCTGAAACGGCGCCGAGGCTGCCGTGGCTCGGGCCACCGACGATGATGTAGCCGAGGCCGCTGGTGTCGTCGCTCGCGCTGAGCGTGATGGTCGCAGCCGTGTCTTCGTCAGTCGAGGCCGTGGCGGCGCTCGCCGTCGGCGCGCGGTTGATGACGTTGACCTCGACCGTGTCGGGCGCGCTGCTTAAATCTCCATCGCTCACGATGAGTTGAAAGACGTAGCTGCCCAGGACGAGCGGTGTGAGCTTAGGTGTGGCGGAAGTCGGATTGATAAGCGAAATGGCGCTGCCTGCGGGCTGAGACACAACCGTCCACTGGTAAGTTAAAGCCGTTCCCTCCGGATCGTGGCTGTGGCTGCCGTCGAGCGTGATCTGAACGCCTCTGAATGTAGTTTGGTCCGGCCCAGCGTCGGCGACCGGACGACCGTTGGGAAACTCGAACGCGCCGATATCGAAGGCCGCGACACGGTCCGCATTGCCGTCGGCCGGACGCGCCGCGTCGGTGTCGAAATCAGACTCAAGGAGCGGATTGAAAAGTATGTTCAGTCCGAGCGTGCGCGGGTCCATGCCGCGGTCGATCGCCGGCGAGTGGTTGGCAAGATTAAAATCATCATCAGCCGTGTTGGCGAGGCCGTCGGGGCCGTTGACATTGGCATAGACATTGGCCGAAATTTCACAGCCTGGACCGGGACTCACGCCCGGGCCTTCTTTGCCGTTGGGAGTCAAATTGCCCGAGTCGGTGTTGTCGAGCGCCGGCCCATTGATCTCGCCCGAGCGATTGCCGCAGATCAAATTGTTGAGCAGGTGGACGGTTTGAGGCTGGGGATTACTGGAGCTGTCCCGTCTGATGCCGTAACGTCCTCCGGTGGAGCCCGAAGCCGAGCCATTCTGTGTTATAGCATTGTTGGCGAGATAGACTTCATTGCCCAGCGCGATGCTTACTCCATTCCATCCGTTGGAGTGAATCGTATTCTCGATCAGAAAGTGCGGCCCGCCGCTGGTATCGGCAAAGGTGATGCCGCTGCCGCCGTTGCCATAGATCAAGGTATTCACAACCAGCGTATCCGGATTGCCCAGAGCGATGATGATTCCACCGGCGGGACAGCTCGCGTTGTTGTTGCCGAAGATGCGGCTGCGCTCGATGTGAATACCCCGGTTCTGTTGCGAACCGCCGAGCAGCACGACGCCGGCCCCGGTCGCTCCGGTGATCGAGAGGCCGTGCACCGTGACGAATTTCGACTGCTGAATCAGCATCGCCTGTCCGCTCGTGCACGAAGCAGCGGCCGGACGCAGCACCACGCTTCCGGGCAGCGCCGCAGGATCGGCCTCGATGGTGATCCGGTCGCTTTCCGTAGCCGAAGCGGTATTATTCTTTCCTGAGATAGTGACTTTTTCCGGGTAAGTGCCGGCCTGAATCTCGATCGTATCTCGGGCGAGCGCCGCATTGACCGCCGCTTGAATGGTGCTGAAGCACGGCGAGTGCCCACCGCACGTGGAGTCGGTCCGATTGACGTAGAGCGTGCGCCCCAGTTGCTGCGGAGATAGAGACGGTAAGAAAAAGAATGCCAGGGAAATGAGAGAAAGAGCAAATAGGTACGGGAACCCTTTGCGTGCAACCCGCATCGTCATCGTCCCACCTCCAAATTGACTCTCGTCTCTCCCTCTTCCGGAACTGTAATTTCGATGCTCCTGAGGCCGGTCTTCTCGTGCCAGGCCTTGAGTGTGTATACGCCCGCCGGAACGCTCGGCACGGCAAACCAACCCTTGTCGTCGGTCACGGCGAAAAACGGATGCTCGAAGACGTGGATATAGCCGCGCATCCAGGCGTGCGTGTCGCAGTGAACCTCAAGAAGGCCCGGATTCTTGAGCTTGTGCGTGATTTCCATCTGGTGATTCTTGAACGGCACGGCGAGATTGAAGACAGTCTTCTTGTCGAGATAAGAATGGACGATGTGGAGCTTTGGATCGCTGTTATGGATGATCAACTTCTCGCCCATGGCCATCGCCGTCACCCGCGGCACGAAGCTGCAGCCATCGGTATCTAAGATATTGGACTTGCCGGAAGGCGGCGGGAGAACTCCCGGCGCGTCGATATAGACCACCACGTTCTTCAGCGCTCCGCCGCGCCCGACGAGAAAGCTGTCGTCCGGCAAGGTCTGCCCGCAGTAATCATGATCCTTGCTAACTTGAATTGGCTTGCGCTCTGGAACGGCACCAACAAACTTCACCTCACCAGTGATCGTGCCCGCCATCAACGGCAGACGTAGCAAAACGATGCCGGCAAAAACCAGCAAGGGGAGGGCGAAAGTGCGGCGTCGCTGAACCTTAAGGCTCAACTTATAGGCTCATCCGAATGTCTAATTTAGACGTTGGGTAAAAACAATCGCGGAGGTTAGTCTGGCAGGCGGTGTGTTGTCAAGGAAAAAATTTATCTAAGCCAAAGGCAAATCTTTTGCCAAGATTCCAGGCTGATAAGCCAGAATTCTCTTGACACCCCCTCCCTCCCCTTGATAAATGCGTCGGTCATCTCATAGCAGTCTCGCACTCACACTAATAGGGAGAGTAGAATGCCTTATGGACGGACGCCGCGGAAGGGCTGGTTGGCCGTGGTTGTGGTCGTCGCGCTCGTGGGCGTCACTGGCGCGCTGGTGTCGTCTCTCCAATGGGTCAATCGACCCTTTCCCGGATTTTTCATCTACGGCAATTTGACGGTCGCTCCCTACTTCCTTCCCCGGTGGAGCGGCAAGACGGAAGGGCTCAAATTTCTCGACCGCGTGTTGAGCGTGCAGGGCGAGCCTTTGAGCGACTCGAAAATGATCTACGACTTGGTGCGCGCCGCGCCCGCCGGGACCGAATTTCAATATACCGTTGAAAAAGACGGCCAGATCGTTCAGCTCTCGATTCATTCCATGAAGTTTAGCTTCAACGATTGGCTCCTTAGCTTCGGCACTTATCTCGTGGCGGGCCTCGGATTTTTGGTCATCGGTTTTATGCCTTTTTACATGCGTGCAACTTCCCCCGGCGCTGCGCCGCTATTTTTTATGGTAAGCGCGGTATTTGTGTGGTTTACCACGACCTTTGATTTTATGACCCTGCGCTATCTGCCGACGGAATTGCGTGTGTTTGCTCTGACCTTCACTCCCAGCGCTGCACTTCACCTAGCGCTTGCCCTGAGCGGAGGATACCAAGAGCTGAAGCGCTCACGCCGGTATCTGTATCTTATCTACGGCATTTCGATCGTGCTGGCGTTGGTCTACACGCTTACGTTCTACGGTCCGATGGCGGTGTGGCGATGGGGACTGCGCCTGGACTATGGTTATACCTTTTTAGCGTCGCTCGCTTTTCTTGGACTTCTTTGGACCGGGCTAAGAAATCCGATCTCCGACTTGGAGCGATCCCGCTTGCGAATAATTCTGTTCGGGGCTCTGCTTGGATTTGTCTTTCCTACATTAGGCACCGTGCTGACCAGTTTTTTCTCGTGGGAAGTCCCGTACAACGTTTCGTTGATTCCGACGGTGTTCTTCCCGCTCTCCGTCGCGTATGCGCTGCTCAAATACAGCCTCTTCGATCTGGATTTCGTCGTCAAGGCCGGCCTCGCGCGCGGCGCTCTCGCGGGCGTCCTGTTGTTGCTCTATGTCCTGCTGGTCTCTTTCCTCGGCGTTGGGGCGGGTATTTATGGCCAGGAACCGCTGGTGCCGCTCTTTTTTTCGGCCTTGGTCGTGTTGATTTTCAATCCCCTTTTGCGCTCGATCGAAGGCGCCGTCGATCACTATGTCTACCGGAAGGAATACGATCCGGCGCAACTCCAGGCCGAGGTCAGCGTGCTCCTGCGATCGCTTTCCCGGCCCCAAGCCATCAGCGAGAAATGCGTCAAGCTAGTCGCGGACAGAATGAAGTTGGACTCGGCGTGCCTCTGGTTCGGCCCCGACAACACCGCAGCGGCTACGGTCGCGTCCGTTGGCGTTGCGGGCGATTCCGTACGCGAGATGCTCGGACGTCTGCACGTCCTCTGGACGCGGCATTTCGGATTGAGCCGAAAGGGTTTATCGAGGGGCGAATGGAGCGCCGAGCCGCTTGACCAGGACCGCCGCGACGAGTTCGGTACGATTTTCGACGGCGCGAGGTCCGAGCTCGCAATCCCGATTGTTTTCCAGGAGCAGATCGTCGGTTTTATCTCACTCGGGAAGAGGCAATCGGGCAGGGGTTACGACGGCGACGATTTCCGGTTGGTGTGCGCGCTGGCAGATCAGCTTGCTCTCGCCCTGGAAAACGGGAGGCTCTTCGAGGATTCCGAGCGCGCGAAAGAGAGCTACCGGGACCTGTACGACGAGGCTGAGGCGTTGAACCGGCGATTGATCGAGGCGGACCGGCAGAAAAAAGATTTCGTCGCCAATATCTCCCACGAGTTGCGGACTCCGGTGTGCACGATCCTAGGATACGCCGAAGTGCTGCGGGACCCGGCATTTGTCGGAGACCGGCGCGCTATCTTGGATCGGGTCGCCAACCACGGTCACGAGCTGTCACAACTGATGGACAACCTCTTGCAGTTCTGCCGAATGGAAAGCGGCAGTCTCGCCGTGGCGTTTAGGGAGATGAATATCGCGGAGGTCTTTCAATCAATCGAGATCATGGCGGGGCGGCTGATCAAAGAGAGGCCGATACAATTCCGCATGGAAATCGATCCAGTGGTAGAGCGGATTCTCACCGATCCCGAAAAATTCCAGCAAGTGCTGATGCATTTCTTAACCAACGCGATCAAGTTTACGGAGCGGGGAGAGATCACGGCGGGAATCAGGCGGATGCCGGAGACGCGCAATTCGTTCGTCGAATGTTGGATCGCCGACACCGGCATCGGGATCAGCA
>DASXRG010000182.1:0-2323 GCA_036506735.1 Binatia bacterium
CTTTTGCGCGTCGGCGATCCGCGGCATCGCCAGCAGCGCAAGAATGAAAACGAAGGCGCAGAAATGGTTGCCGCAAAGCCGTCTCTTCACGTCGTTTCCTCCCGGCGGACGCGGTAAAAGCCCAGCGCTTCCATCAACGGCTGGTCGGTCAGAATGAAAAGGATGGCCGGCCGGTCGTGCCGGTTTTCGTGGCGGTGCGGCTGCCACAGCGGCGCAACGAAGGAGTCGCCCTCTTCCCATTCGAAGCGCTGATCGCCGATGACCGAAGCCCCCTTGCCTCTGAAAACATGATAGATGGTCGAGCTGGTGTGGCGGTGGGATAGAGTTTTTTCTCCCGCGCGGATCATTTGGATGCCGCAGGAGAAGGTCGGCAAGGTCGGCCCGCCGGTGAGTGGATTGGCGTACTGGAGCAAAATGCCGTCGTAAGGATCGCCGGGCATTTCGCCGACGCTCTTGAGGGTGCGCTCGGTATCCTCCCAACGATAGACGTACGGCGGCGGCTGTATGGAATCGGCCCGCACCCAACTCGGCCGGATGGGACTTAGCTCAAGATACGAGGTTCCGTCTGCGCGCGTGACCGGCTGGTGCGGCTGGTCGTGCGGCTCGTGAAAGTCGACTTGCAACATTCGGACGAGCGGCGAGTCCAGGACGTCGAGCCACATGAGCGTCTCGTTCGATTCGTTGACGTGGTCGTGCCAGGTCCAGCTCGGCGTCGTGGCGAAATCCCCTTCCCCGATCTCGAAGGACTCGCCCTCGACGATCAGGCGCGCGCCCCTTCCCTTTGTGATGAACCGAATCGCTCCCGCCATGTGGCGGTGCGCCTCCGCGTGCTCGCCGGGCTTGAGCATCTGAAGATTCAAGGTGAGGGTGTGGATCGTCCCGGCCGCGAGCGAGGGGTGGCTCATCTGGATCACTCTGCGAAAGGATGTTTCCAGGCCGACCTCTCTCCCCGCCCTCTCGATCATCTCGTAGAGATCCTTTCCCTTCCACAGATGAGGCGCAAAGGTTGCCACCGGCTCGCGGCGGACTTCGCCTCCCTGGGCGAATTGCCAGTAGCCGCGGAAATTCTTTTTTTTGAGCTCTTCCTCGAAGGCCTTGAGATCCGCCATAAGTCACCTCTACAAATTGTATAGCCGCGCCGCGTTCGCGCCCATGATCTTCGCCATGAGCGCGGGGGCGATTTCTTCGCGCCGCGTGATGCTCTTTACCGTATCGGGAAATTTCGAGTCCGAATGATTGTAATCGGAAGCAAAAATCAAAACATCGTCGCCGACGAAGTTCGCGACGAAACCGATCGTGCTCTCGTCGGGCTCGAAGGAATAATAAAGCTGGCCGCCGCGCATGTACTCGCTCGGCGGTTTTTTGAGCCACGGCACCGTCGGCTCGAGATATTCATAGTGCTCGTCGAGCCGCTCCATCCAGTACGGAATCCATCCGGCGCCCGCCTCCATGAACGCGACTTTGAGGCGCGGAAATTTTTCCAGCACTCCGCCCACGACGATGCACAGCACCGCGATCATCTGCTCGAAAGGATGCGTCATGGCGTGGGTGAAAAAAGGATGATCGAAGCGCTCGGCGCCGGCGGCGGTGCCGTCGCCCGCGCCCACGTGAACGCAGACCGGAACGTCCAGCCGCTCGGCTTCGGCGAAGAAAGGTTCGAGATCGGGATGGTCGAGATTTTTTGCGGAAGACGAATGCACCGGCGTGGCGACGGCGACGCAGCCCAGCTCTGTGACGCAGCGGCGCAGCTCTTTCACCGCCGCCGGCGGGTCCTGAATCGGCACGAGAGCGACGGCCTTGAGCCTGCGCGAATCCGTCTTGCAGTAAGCCGCCAGCCAGTTGTTGTAGACTTGAGCGATCGCCCCGGCGAGATCCTTGTCGTCAACGAACGGCAAACTCAAAAACGGGCTCGTGCCGAAGAGGACCGCGGTGTCGATTCCTTCGAGATCCATATCTTTCAAGCGCTGCTTTGGATCTTCCATTCCGGTGGTCGACTGCGGCTTCCGATTGCGCGGCGCGCCCACAAAGCTGCAGCCCTTCCCCACCGGCTTGGGACACAACTTGCCTTCCATCATGATGAAGTCCACGCCGCGGTTATCTTTCACCGCGCGCGGCGCGCGCGACTTGAACGGCGCGGCAATCAAGTCCTGCCATGGAAGGTTTCTTTCCTGCACGTGACCGTCGGCGTCGATAATGCGCATGGCAAAGTCTCCTGGCAGAAAAGCTATCACCGCCGTCTCAAACGTGTCAACCAGAGGTCAAGTTGAAGATGTAAGAGTGAAGCGATACACAGGGGCATGTCAGTCGCCTGGATGCTCGTGGT
>DASXRG010000183.1:0-42041 GCA_036506735.1 Binatia bacterium
CAGCGCGCCGAGATCGTACGGACGAAGGCGGTGCGAGCGCGGCAGCAGCAACTCGGTCGCGACCACGTCTTCGCCGACCAGGCGCACGTGATTCCACGGCCCGACGGAGTCGAAGATCTCCACCTGTTCGTCGTCGAGCTGGTGGACTTTTTCGATCATGATGACCGCGTTGGCCCACAGCGGAATCGCGTTGCCGGTGTCGACATAAGCGAAGCTGTCTTGGTCGCCCGCCTCGCGCGAGGTCCGCTTCAGTTTTTTCGGCGCGAACTCGGTCGCGCCGAAAGTATCTTCGGCGCGCACGCAGATCCCGTCCATCGCGGCGGCGTGATAGTGCGGCGACGAGATGCGCGCGAAGACAGGCTCGGAGGTGACGCGATGAAGCGCGTCATCCACCCGCAACTCTTCGCTCGCGAGCGCACGCGGATCGATGCGGCTCAGGAACAGTTCACGCGCGTCCTTGAGAGGAGTCTTCTTGAGATACCGTTTACGCGCCATGGCCTTCGGCAGGCATGAGGCACGAGGGGTGAGGCATGAGTAAGAAAGATTTTCTTTCTCTCGCCTGTTGCCTCTCGCCTCTCGCCTAAAAAAGTATTACCTCTACCTCTTCCCCCTGCTCAATCCCCTCTTGATTCATATCGATCCGGATCATCCCGTCGGCTTTGACCAAGGTAAAGATCGCGCCCGACTTGCTCGGCAGCGGCTGGGCGTAGAGCTTGCCGTCGGTCTTCTCAAGGCAAACCCGGACGTAATCTTCGCGGCCTACCTGGGAGGCGATGTTGGTTTTCACAATAGCGCGCGTGGTTTTCTTGAACTCGCAGGCCGCGGCGGCGTTCTCGCCGCCGAGAGTGCGGATCAGCGGCGCGGCGAATAGCTCGAAGATGACCAGGGCCGAGACCGGATAGCCCGGAAGCCCGAGCACCGGCTTGCCGCCGGCGCGCGCGAAGATCGTGGGCTTCCCCGGACTGACCGAAATACCATGAAAAACCATCTCGGCTTGCGGAAAAGAAAGAATCACGTCGAGCGCGATGTCTTTTGCGCCCATCGAGCTGCCGCCGGAGAGCAGCACGAGGTCCGCCCAGCGGAGCGCTTGATCGAGCGCCGCTTGAAGCGCATCGCGGTCGTCGCGAATCACGCCGAAGTCCTTCAGCTCGCCGCCGCACTCGTCGATGAGACCGGCGAGCGAGTGCTGGTTGATGTTGCGCACCTGTCCGGGCAGCGGCTCGCGCTCCGCCTCGACGATCTCGTCGCCCGTCGAGATCAATGCGATCCGCGGCTTTTTATAGACCGGCAGCGTGGAGAGGCCGATGCCGGTGAGCGCACCGAGATCATGCGCCCTGAGACGCCGGCCGCGCGGGAAAACCGGCGCGTCTTTTTGAATGTCGTCGCCGATCTGGATGACATTTTGCCACGGCGACACGCCGCGGTGAATTTCTATGGTCTCCGCGCCGGCCTCCTCGGTGTACTCGACCATCACCACGCCGTCGCTGCCCGGCGGCAGCATGCCGCCGGTGGAGATGCGCATCGCCTCGCCTTTGCCGAGTGGCCGCGTCGCTTCTTTTCCCATCTCGATGGTGCCGACGAGCTTCAAGTAACCCGGCTGGCTCGCGCTCGCGCCGAAAGTATCTTTGGCGATCACGGCGTAGCCGTCCATCGCCGCGCGGCTGAAGTGCGGCAGATCGACCCGCGAATACAGATCTTCCGCCAGTACCCGGCCGCGCGCGCGAACGGTCGCGATCGTTTCGATTCCAACCGGCGGCTGCTTCAGGAGAATCTCACGCGCCTCCCGCGGACTAACGACCTTGAAAAATGACTTCGTCATTCCCTTCGTCTCCAATCGTGGAGTATAGTAAGGACGACTTGTCAGGGCAAGGTTGGCCTTGTGCGTTTAGATCACCCTTCGACGGGCTCAGGGTGAGCGGCGATAGCGCCACCGTTCGCGCTGAGCTTGTCGAAGCGCGATATAAGGTTGGCCTTGACGGGAGCCGCTTCTTCTCCTATTTTTCGACGCGTGAATACTTTATTTCCCCAAACGCGCAAGACTCCCCTTCCCGGCGGCTATATGGGGAAGATCCTGCGCGCCGATCTCACCTCGGGCGCGCTCAAAGACGAGAACTTGCCGGAGTCCGACGTGCTGGAGAAGTTTATCGGCGGGCAGGCGCTAGGGTTGTACATTCTTCTTAACGAGCTGCCGCTCGACGCCAAGCCGTTCGGACCCGAGAACCGCGTCGTGATCATGACCGGGCCGCTCACCGGCAACGGCTTCACGCCGGGCGGCACCAAGATGACCGCGGTTTATTTGAGCCCGCTGACCGGCTATACGCTCGGCCGCGGCGCCACCAGCGGCTTCTGGGGGACTTATCTTAAAGCCGCCGGCTACGACGGCATTATCCTAAGCGGCGCAGCAGAGAAGCCGTGCTACCTCTATATTCACGAGGGCAAGGCCGAGCTACGCGACGCGGGCAAAGTCTGGGGGTTGGGCACGCGCGATACCGAAGACCGGCTGCGCTCGGAGGTCGGCATCAAAGACGCGAAGATCCTGTGCATCGGGCCCGCGGGCGAAAACCTCAACCGCGCGGCGATGCTGTCGAACGACTACAATCATTTTGCCGCGCACAGCGGCGGCGCGGTCTTCGGCTCCAAAAAACTCAAGGCGATCGTCGTCAGCGGCACGGCGCGGCCCACGGTCCACGACAAGGCGAAGCTCATCGACGCAGGCCTGCGCTGGCGCTCGGTTTTGCAAGTCCACGACGTGAAAAAGAAGAAAACGAAGTACGGCCACGGCGAGTCCTGGGGCGCGCTCAATAACTACAACTGGCGCAGCACCGACATAAATCCGTCGCACATCGCCGGCTTTGAGACCAACGACGTGACTTTGCGCCCGTGCTTCCAATGCCAGCGGCTCTGCCCGTGGGACGCGACCCTCGGCGAAGGGCCATACAAAGGCACCACCGTCCGCTTTAACGCCGGCGGCGAGTGGCTCGACACTTTTTTCAATCTCGGCGTCAAAGGAAATTCCGCGCTCTATCTGGCGGAGAAGATCAACGACTACGGCATCGAGTGCAGTCACTTTTCCTGCGGCGCGGGCGTCGCGTTCGAGGCATGGGAGAAAGGATTGCTCGGCCCGGACCAGACCAACGGATTGAAGCTCGAATGGGGCAACGTCGAGGCGGTGGAGAAGCTCCTGGACATGGCGGCGCGGCGCGAAGGCTGGCTGGGGAATCTGCTCGCCGACGGTCCCAAGCAAGTGGCCGAGGCGATCGGCGGCGACGCGCCCAAGTGGGCGGTGCACACCAAGGGCGGCACGCCGGCGATGCACGAGTGGCGGCCGAAGCTGGGCGAGATGCTGCGCGAACTGGTCGCCAGCGGCGGCATGAAACCGCAGGGCGGCGGCTCGTCGAAGCCGCCGCCGGATTTACGCTATCGGGAAAAGTGGGGCCCGCTGGCGGACGACAGCCCCGACGGCTGGGCGTGGTCGCACATTCTCTCCGAACAGCACCGCCAATTCACCGGCATCTTCGGCGGCTGCTGGTTCGCGCAGATGCAGCACAAGCCGGACGGCCTCAACAGCATCGTCGACGCGTTTAACGCGATCACCGGATGGAATTTTACTCTCGACCAGGCGTTGGAGGCGGGCCATCGTAGCATGCTGTTGCAGAGTATTTTCGCCACGCAGCGTGGTTGGATCGCCGATCACGACTGGAAGGACGTCGGCGCGCGCTTTCTCGAGCCGATTCCGGATGGAAAATATCAGGGCTTCACGATCGCCAAATGGCTGCCGGAGATGATTTTCGAATATTACCGTCTGTCCGGGCGTCACGAGCGCAGCGGCCGGCCGTTCAAAGATACGCTCGCGCGACTCGGCTTGGAAGAATTCTCCGATTGGAGCCACGCGGGCGAGTGATGCCGGGAGGAAAAATGAGCCAACGAAGGACGAGTGCCGCGATTTTATTCTTTCTCCTTTGTCTGGCGCAGCCGCTCTTCGCCCAGGATGCCAAGCTCGTCGCCGACGGGAAAAAAGAGGGTAAGGTCGTGGTCTACGGCTCGCTGGAACAGGACATCTTCGACGACATCAAGAAGTCTTTCGAAAAGAAGACCGGAATCGCCATAGAATATTGGCGGGCGTCGGCCGCGTCGATGACCGATCGCGCCGTCACCGAGCACAGAGCCGGCAAGGTGCAGTCGGATGTTTTAGCGACCAATTCGGGCCCGATGTTGATCCTGCTCAAGGAAAACATTTTCGCCAAATATATTTCCCCGACGAGCAAAGACTTTCCGCAGAATTTGATTCACGCCGAGCTCGGGCCGAGCTACCGCCGGGGCGTGGTGGGGATCGTCTACAACAAGAGCGTCATGAAGCCGGAAGCCGCGCCCAAGTCGCTCGAAGATTTGTTGAAGCCGGAATACAAAGGCAAGCTGGCGATGCCCGATCCCACCCGCGGCGTGATCGCGGCCAGTTGGCCGGCGAGCCTCTACAAGCTCATGGGCAAAGACAAGGCGGAAAAATATATTCGCGATCTCGCCGCCACCAAGCCGGTGATCGTCGAGGGCGTGCTCAACGCCGCCGAGCGCATCACAACCGGCGAGACGCCGCTCGGCATCACCTATCTCAAATACGTCGTCGCGTTCGGCCAGAAAGGCGCGCCGCTGGACTACGTGCGGCTCGAGAAGATGCTCGGCCACGGCCACTACGTCGGACTCGACAACAAGGCCGCTCATCCGAGCGCGGGCAAAGCCTTCATCGACTTCTTTCTCAGTGAAGAGAGCATGAAGCTAATGGCCAGGATGGGCGAGGTCGTGAGCCGCAAAGGCATCTACCCGCCGCTCGCCGATGCGGATAAGATTCAAGTGATCGAGATGGACGAGCTGGACACCGCGGCGTTCGCCGAGAAGAGAAAAGAATACGCCAAGCTGTTCTTACAATAACGCGAGACGGAGGAACACCATGAAAATCAAAGAGCTCTATCACGTGGGCATTCCGGTCGACGACCTCGACCGCGCGCAAAAATTCTACACCGAGGTCCTGGGCTTGGAGTTCATGGGCCGGGTCGGCGGCAATCCGAAAAATCCCGACGCTTTGGAGATCCACGGCAAAGTGCAGCGCCTCGACCGCTTCCGCTGCGGCAACAACGACGTGGTCCTCTTCGAGCGGCCGCGGCCGCTCGAGCGCGACGCGCTCGACCAGGACGGCATCGCGCATCAGGCGTTCGAGATGGACTGGAACGACTACGACGACGCGCTCAAGGAAGCGAAGAAGCTGGGCAAGTTTCATCGCATCGTCGAGCGCAGCAGCGGCAAGACCATCTACATGTTCGACAGCGAGGGAAATTATCTGGAGCTTCACTTCGCGACGCCGAAATAAAATGAATCGCTACGGTTTGAAGTTTGCCGGATTGTGCGCGGCGGCGTGGCTGCTGTGCTTGTCGTCGTTCCCCAGCCAGGCCGCCGCCCTCGATCGCGTCCGCGTCGCTTTATCCACCAAAGACTACGGCTATCTGCCGCTCTTCGTCGGCATGCGCGCGGGCCTCTTCAAAGAAGAAGGGTTGGAAGTGCAGTGGCTGGTGGTCAATACCAGCGTCGTCATCACCGCCTTGATGGCCGGAGAATTGGACGTCGCGGGCGCCGCCGGCTCGTCCATGAGAGCCGCGACCCGGGGCGCGCCGCTCAAAGCGATTTTCTTTACCCACCAGCGCTGCACGTTCGTATTGATCGGCGCGCCGGAGATCAAAAAAGTCCAGGACCTCAAGGGCAAAGTCATCGGCATTACCTCTCCCGGCAGCAGCACGGAGCTGGCGGCGAGCATGGTGCTCGAACAGTACGGCATGAATCCGAAAAAAGACGTCACGTTCTTTTCCGTGGGCGGTTCGGAGACATCGGTGCAGGCGATGCAGCAAAAAATCATTCACGCGCGCGCGTTCAATCCCGACGCGGCCTTCCTGCTCAAAAAGAGAGGCTTCAACGAGCTGGCTTCACTCGCCGAGCTGGGCGCCTGGCCGTGGGCCGGCTACGCCACGACCGAGGCGAAGCTCACGCAGGAGCGCGACAAGATCAAGCGCTGGACGCGCGCGATGGTGAAAGCGATCCTCTTCATGGTGAATAAAAAAGAAGAGACGATCAAGATCGCCATGCAGGAGTTCGGCCATGCACGCGACGTTGCCGAAGGCGCCTCCGCCGTCTCGATCCGCGCGATCGACGCCCGCGACCCCGGCGGCGCGAGCGACGAATCGCTCAGAAAAAATATTCTCGACACGATCGTCACGCCGCTCAATCTCAAAGAAGCTCCGCCGATCGCCAAGCTGGTGGATTTTTCGGTGCTGAGAGAAGCGCAGAAGGAAGTGGGACTGGGAAGATGAAAAAGGTGTTGTTGCAGCTGTAATAATACGCAGGCGTCGGCGAGGCGGATGACGGAGAGCAGCGGCAATGTGCTCGTAAGAATCAAGCGCGCGGTCTTGGCAGGTCGGTACGCATTTAGCGAGAAATCTCGATTGGAAATGGAGGTCGATGGCATTACCGAGCTAGACGTCGCGGAATCGATCCTCAGTGCGGTAGCCATTTACAAGACAGTACGATCGAGAAGTCCGCGCCGGTCGGGCGCCAGAGAAACTCTTTACATCATCCAGAGCACAAATCTAACTGGATTGCCTATCTATACGAAAGGCAAGCTGGTAAAGGAGGCCCGCGAGGAGAGCTATTACTTCCTGGTTTCATCCAAGAGAGCGGTGTAGAATATCGCCATGCTTAAGATCAAAACCTGCCCGGCTTGCGGAAGCGGCAAGATCAAAAAAGTTCGCCGCAACTGGACTGGCAGGTTCAAGGGCAAAAAATATACGGTTCCTAATTTACAATACTACGAGTGTCCGGACTGCGGCGAAAAGGTCTACGATCGCGACGCCATGCGGGACATCGAGACACATTCTCCAGCGTTTGAACGCGTGCACCCGAGGCGCAAGTCGGCGTGACCGACAACGCCAACGACAAATCGACGGGGTGCGGGGAATCCGTCGCGTCATTCCAATTCGCGCGAACACCTGAGTTCAAGTCTTTAGCCGCGCCTAAATACTGAAAGGGGGTCGCGATGCCTAAGCGTTGGAAGAAACGTCGCTTTAGGGAAGCAAGTGACGGATCGAACTTAAATACTATTCTTTTTACGTCGTCCCTAACCCTTGCCACGAACGAGAAGTCGAAACTCTTATGATTCGTGCGGCCGGGCCTCTCCTAGAGTTCAACGAACGAAAGAAGCGAGTCACCCTTGAAACGGGCGGTATTCGCGATTACATGGCGGGAACCTTCTTCTTTCAACGGCGCCGCGCACGCGCCCTAAAACGGCGTCGTCGTGCGTGACAGCCATCTAATCCGCTTGACCGGTACTTTCAACTGGGGAGAACCTGTGCCGGTATCTAGCCCTCGCAGTTGTTCCTTCTTTCTTCACGTCACAGCTATTGCCATCTTGTTTTGCTTCGTGTCGAACTACCGAGCTACGGCCGCAGCAGACCGCGTAAAACTCGCCCTCCCCTCCAAGTCCATCGGCTACCTGCCGCTGTTCGTCGCGATGAACCGCGGGTTTTTTAAAGAAGAGAATATTGATCTCGAAGTCGTCATGATGCTGCCGGACATCGCGCACACCGCCCTCTTCCAAGGAGAGATCGATTACCACGGCGTGGCCGACTCCGCGCTCCGCCTCGCAGCCAAGGGAGCGCCGATCAAGGCAATCTTCTTCGGCGCGCGGCTCCCGAACTATTTCCTGATGTCCAAGGCGCAGATCAAGTCGGTGGCGGATTTGAAGGGCAAGTATATCGGCATCAGCCGGTTCGGCAGCACCACGGAGCTTGCCGCTCAGGTAGCGCTCGGCAGTCACGGCCTCGATCCTAAACGCGACGTGATGTTTATCATGATCGGTATGCCGAGCACGCGCCTCGCCGCCCTGATGGCCGGGTCGATCGATGCGACGATCGCTAACCCGCCCGACAATGTCCTTCTCAGACAGAAAGGCTTCCGGGAATTGCTGTTCCTCGGCGACGCGATCGAATTTCCCAGCAACGGCTTTGCGACTACAGAGCGGCAGCTCGCCGAGCAGCGAGCCCAGGTGAAGCGGCTCTTGAAGGCCCTCTATCGCGGCCTCTTGTTCGCCCGAGACCGCACCGAAGAGACGATCCAGATCATCGAGCGCGAGTGGAAGCTCGACCCGGCGGTGGCGCGCGAGTCGTATGCGTCCGTGCTCAAGTCCATCAGCAAGGACGGAACCGCCAGTGAAGCGGGGCTGAAATTTCATGCGCAGATCATACAACGCACGGAAAAGGGAATCGGAGAAATTCCGCTCAATAAGATGGTAGACTTCAGGATCATCGAAGAAATCCGCCGCGAATTCGGGGGTTGAAAATGCTCAAGGTACTGCTGGCTTTCGCAGTCGCCGGCCTTGTCCCTGCCGCGCATGCGCGCGCCGAACGGGTCAGGACCGCAATCCCCCGGGCCACGCTGAATTATCTTTCCATCCAGGTCGCCGACGCCAAAGGGTTTTTCCGCAGCGAGGGATTGGAGCACGAAACCATCGTGATCGCGGGAACCACGGCGATTGCGGCGCTGATCAGCGGCGACGTCGATTACAGCGGCGCGGGCGGGAGCGGCATGCGCGCCGCCGTGAACGGCGCGCCGATCAAAGCGATCATGTTCCAAACCGAAAAGGTAAGCTGGTACCTCGTCACCGCGCCGGAAATTTTCAAGGTCGCGGACCTCAGGGGGAAGAAAGTCGCGGTCGGGACCATCGGCGACACGCAGGACACCTTGATTACGATGCTGGTGGAGCGCAACGGTTTGTCGGCGCGCGACGTGACGCGGGTGGGGATGCCCGGCAGAAATACCACGATGACCTTGCTCGCGCTGAAGAGCGGCGCGATTCAGGCCGCGACGTTAAACGGCGACGAAGCGCTGCTGGCGGAAAAAGAAGGACTGCATACGCTGGCCTTCATCGGCGACCTCTTCCCCTACCCTTTTCAGGGCTTCATGGCCACCGACAAAAAAATCGCCGAGAAACCCGCCGAGATCAAGCGCTGGCTCAGAGTGATGATCCGATCTTTGCTCTTCATTCGCGAGCGGCCGGAAGAAGCCGCCGACATTGCGATCAAAAAACTTTCGTTGCGTAACATGGACCGGGCAATGGTTGTCGAGGGCGTTCGCCGCTTCACGAAGGCGCTCCCGGAAGGGATTCCGGGACTACCATCGGCTCAGGGCATCAAGAATGTGACCGAGTTTGACGTCAAGGCGCCGCTTAAAATAAAAGAAGATGTCGCCACCGAGAAATTTTTGAATCTCCGGTTGGTGGCCGAGATCAAAGAGGAATTGGAAGGCAAACGTTAAAGTTTTCGGACTAACTCTTCGGGTTCTAAATTCGCGAGGTCTGAGATTTGAAATCTGCGATTTGAGATTCCGAGCGAAGCGAGGATAAGGAGGTGCATCATGGGATGGGAATCGGTAAAAGTTGACGGTGGAACGATGCGGCTTTACGTGAGCCGTCCCGACGGGCCGGGCCCTTTTCCCGGCGTCGTGGTGATTCAGGGACAAAAGGGCGTCGACCGTTTCATCGAGGAGTTTACCCAAAGGCTCGCCGCTGAAGGTTACGCCGCCGTCGCGCCCGAGCTGTATCACCGCGACCCGCCCGATTGCCGCGACGATGCGCCGACGCGACGGGCGCGTCTCCGGGACACCACGGTCATCAGCGACGTCAACGCGGCCGCCGAGTTCCTCAAGCGGCAGCCGTCGGTCGATGGAGATCGGTTGGCCATCACGGGCTTCTGCATGGGGGGCAGAGTGTCTTACTTGATGGCCGCCGCGGGTTCCGCGTTCAAAGCCGCAGTCGATCATTACGGTGGCGGTGCTTTCGCGCCATGGGGCGACGGGCCGTCGCCTTTCGAGCGCACGGCCGAGATCCATTGCCCGATTATGGGACACTTCGGCCTGGAGGATGAAAACCCCTCGCCGGAGGACGTGCGCCGCCTCGACGCCGAGCTTACTAAGCACGGCAAGGTTCATGAATTCTTTTCTTACCCCGACACCGGCCATGCTTTCATGGATCCGTACAGCGACAAATACCGGCCACATTCCGCCGCTGCCGCATGGCCGCGAACGTTGGAATTTTTTGCTCGACATCTCGCGCCGCCGAAGGCTCGCCGGGCCGCGTCGTGAGTCAAGTAACACGGGTCTCGATCGCGACCACTTCCAGGCGCGCGGAAATCGCCAAGGAAGTCGCTTACTCATTCTATCGCTGCGCGGCTCTTTCGCCGACCTCGCAGGTCGATCTCGGCCTGGGCTATCGAGATTCCAAGCTTGGCGGCAGCGCCATTCCCGTTCTCGTCGATCAAAAGAAATACGATTTCGGCTTCGCGAATCCGGCGGGACTCGCGCGCATGGGGCTTTTGGGAGCCGGACCGTACAAGAAAAAACTGAACCTGCGCGCGATCGGCGTCTTTCCCTCCTGGGACCGGCTCGTTTTCGCCGTTCGCAGAGATTCCGGCATTCATTCTCTCGACGAAATCAAAGAGAAAAAATACCCGCTGGTCGTTTCCACCCGGGCCGGCGGTCAATTTCACACCACACTTTACGTCATCGATCAAGTGCTGCGCGCTCACGGCTTCAGCTTCGCCGACATCCAAAAATGGGGCGGAAAAATACTTCGCGCCCAGAGCCCGAGCGATCCGGCGCGCGCCGAGCACATCCGCTCGGAAAAAGTTCACGCTGTCTTCGACGAGGGCATCAAGACCTGGGGCGAGCGGGCGCTGGCATCGGGAATGAAGTTCCTTCCGGTCCGCGATGACGTGCTAAGGAAGATGCAGCGGCTGGGTTTCGACGCGGCGGCGCTCACGAAGTCTACGTTTCCGAACCTGGAGCAGGACATCGCGACGGTGGATTTCAGCGGCTGGGCTTTCTTCTGCCACCGGAAGCTGTCCGGGAAGATCGCCTACGGCATGGCGCTGGCGATCGA
Organism: Binatia bacterium; assembly: GCA_036506735.1. GTDB lineage: Bacteria > Desulfobacterota > Binatia > UBA9968 > UBA9968 > JAJPJQ01. Next base: position 10,970 of record DASXRG010000183.1, read on the forward strand.
CCGCTGTCGCGACAAGATCGAGGCCGATCACCTCGACCGCACGACGATGACGATGGAGGAGTTCTGCCGCGGCAGCGAAGGCGGGCCGCTCACGATTCCGCTTCACCCTGGCGCGAAAAAGTATTATCGCGAACGAGGATACTTGTGAAACAAAGTTCGTGGATCATTTTTGTCTTTTGCCTTCTTGCCGGACTGCCGAAACTCCACGGCCAGACGACCGAATCCAAGCTCGCGTGGCTCGACGCGCTCAAGCCCGAGGAGCGCCAGGCGCGGCTCGTCGAGGCGGCGCGCAAAGAAGGGGAAGTCATCGCTTACGGCAACCTGGACGCGGCCGCGGCGCAGGCCATCGCCGATGGCTTCATGAAGAAGTATCCGTTCATCAAGGCGAACACCGTTCGCGTCTCGGGCGCGGGCATCATCACGCGCGTGGAAGCGGAAGCGCGCGCGGGAAAAGTCGTCTCGGACGTCATTGACAGCGGCCAGCTCGGTATGCTGGCGCTGATGGACAAAAAAATGATGGCGCGCTATCGCTCGCCGCAGAGAGAGTTTTTCCGCGAGGCATTCAAGGACAAGGAGGGTTACTGGACCGCTTACATGACAAACGTCATGGTCAGCGCTTACAACACGAGGCTGGTGAAGAAAGAAGAGGCGCCCGTGAAGCTGGACGATCTGCTGAAGCCGCGCTGGAAGGGCAAACAGGCGATGGACAGCCAATCTTACGTCTGGTTCGGAACGATTTTGCAGTCTTTGGGAGAGGAGGCGGGGCTGCGGTTCATGAAAAAATTAAACGAGCAGGATCTGCGCCACGTCCGCGGGCGGCGGCTCGCGAGCCAACTGGTCGCCGCCGGCGAGTTCGACATGACGGTCGAGACTAACTTGAATTCGGTACTATCTTTCGCCGGCCAGGGAGCGCCGGTGTGGTTCGCGCCCATCCAGCCGCTCTTCTACAGTCCGAGTCTCGTCTTTCTCGCGCAAGGCGCGCCGCACCCGCACGCCGGCGTGCTGTTCATCGATTATCTTCTCTCGGAGGACGGGCAACGCGTCCTCGTCTCGACCAACCGGATGGCGGCGAACAACCGGGTGCGAGGGAAAGAGGCTCAAATGGTCGAGGGACTGGACATTAGAATGCCGAACCTTCTCGACATCGGCAGGCGCTATAACGCGATCGGCAATCAGTATCGCGAAATTTTTCCTGGGGCGAGATGAAAAAAGTAGGGACGGTTCGCTAACCGCCCCTACATCATGATCAAAACCGCCGGCCTAATTAGAATACAGCTTATCGATATACCCGCTATCGTCCAGCTCGCGCACATAATGCGTATCCCACATCGCGACGGGATTATAACTTGCAGCTTCGGGATTGCGCCGGAGCGCCAGTTGAAACACGTTGGCCATGGCCTCCATCGACGGGTAGGGCTTGCGTTCCAACGAGCCCGCCCATTCGCCGTACAGCGCCGCGAGCTCTTCGTCGGTCTTGATACCCAGAGCGGCGGGGAGATGGTTTTTCAAGATCTTGAGCGTCTCTTCTTTGCGGGTGAGAAAGAAATGAATCGCGTCCACGAAGCCGCGAATGAGCCGCCGGATCTCCTCCTCATGGCTCTTCACGAAACTCATCGTCGTCGTGAGCGTCACGCCACGGATCATCGGCATGACGCGCACCGGAATCACGCGACCGCCGGCTTTGGCGACGCGCTGGTCGTGCGGAATGGACACGAACGTCGCGTCGAATTCACCCTTGAGCACCCGGCTGTATCTTTCCTCGGCGCCACCGGGAACTGTCACGAGGTTCATATCGCCACGATCGGCGTCGAGACCTTCCTGGAGCAGAAACAGCCAGACGTTGAGTCCGGAGTGGGAATTTAACTTATCGACGGCGATTTTCTTGCCGCGCAGATCCTGAACGTCCTTGATCCCGTCCCTGACGACCATGAGATTGTCCGTCCAGGTGTTGACCGCCTGGGCCAGGTGCACGAAGTCTTCTCCGCGCGCGTTTCTCTCGTATAGGTTGTGGTGATTTCCCGATATGACGTCGACGCTGCCGTTCTTAAGCGACTCGACCGCCTTTTCCCGGACCAGTTGGGGGCTCGTGTCGACATCCAGACCGTTCTCTCCCCACAGCCCGCTCTTGTCGGCAAGCACCCAAAGGGGCGCGTGGGCGTTGGAACGGTAAATGACGCGCAAATTTTTTCGCTCGCTCATGAAATAACCTCCAGCTGTTGCTGTAATCTATTCTTTCTCTCGCAGATGTGATCGCTTGTCAAACGGCCGGGCTCGTATTCAGCGCCTCATCCCTCTATGGTTCTTCAACCGCTGGGCTCAACGGCGGCCGATGACGTGAGCTGCGGATGCCTTGAACGCCGCCTGCACCTCCTGTCCCTCGGCGAGGGACAGATCCTGCCAGGATTGCTTTGTGATTAGAGCGGTCAAAATGACGCCCGCTTCGATCCGTACTCGAAGCTGGGAACCGATTGCGACGACGTGACCGATTCTTCCTCTGAGCACGTTACGCATGCTTTCGGACGCGAAGTCGGCATCGAGTCGCGCCACGACGATCTCCTCGGGCCGCAGGCAAACCAACACCCGCTCGCCCGCCCGGGCATTGGTCGCCGCCTGAATCTGGCTGCAGCCGAGAGAAATCACGCCGATACCCCCGCGCTGTTCTTCAACCGTTCCGCGAAAAATATTTTCGACCCCGACAAAGCGGGCTATTTCCTCGCTGATCGGCGATGAGAAGACACGTTCGGCCGGGTCCACCTGCGCCAAACGTCCCCCCATGACCACGGCGACACGATCGCCGAAGTGAAGCGCCTCGTTGCGTTCGTGAGTGACGAACACGGTGGTGATTCTCGATTCTCTGAGAATATGCTCCAAATCCGCGAGGAGCGCCTCGCGCGTCGGCTGGTCCAAGGCTGAGAAGGGCTCGTCGAGGAACAATACCTCCGGGTTGAGGACAAAGGCGCGCGCGAGGCTGACGCGCTGGGCCTCGCCGCCGGAGAGGGTCCGGGCCGGCCGATCGAGCAAGTGGAAAATGCCAAACCTCTCGGCCCATTGTTTTATGTTTCCGGCCATCTCGCCGGCCGAATGCCCGCGGAAGCGAAGCCCAAGAGAGATGTTGTTGGAAACAGTGGTGTTGCAGAGAAGCGGCGATTGAAACACGGTGGCCATGCGCCGGCGCACGCGCAAACGAGAAGCGGAGTTGCGCTGGACCGGCTCGGAATTGAACCGCACCGTGCCGCTCGCCGGCAGCTCGAGCAGCGCCAGGCTGCGCAGCAGAGTCGATTTACCGGCGCCGTTCGGTCCTAAGATCGCGAGCGTCTCACCGGGCACGACGGCGAGATGTTCGATCGATAACACCGTCCGGCCGCCGTACGCCACCGCAAGGTCGCGAACCTCAAGAATCGCTTCGCTCACCGCCCGCTCCCGTACTGCTGTATCGCCGTCAGCGCCCAGTTGATAAGGAACGTAATGACGAGAAGGATCGCGCTAAGCGCGATAGCCAACTCGAAATTGCCCCTGGCCGTTTCAAGCACGGTGGCGGTCGTAAGGACCCGACTATAATGCAGGATGTTGCCTCCCACCATCATGGAAGCGCCGATCTCCGAGATCACCGCGCCAAACCCCGCCATGATCGCCGCCAGCATCGCCAGCCGCGCCTCTTTCAAAAGCTGCATGACCAATTGGATGCGCGACGCGCCGAGTCCGAGCAGTTGGAGACGGAGCTTTGGATCGATTTGCTGCATGGCCGTGACGGTCAATCCGGTCACCACCGGAAAAGCCAGGATGAACTGAGCTATGACAATCGCCGTCGGGCTGTAGAGAAGCTGCAGCATGCCCAGCGGCCCGCTCCGCCACAACATAATACTTACGAAAAGGCCGACGACCACCGGAGGCAAAGCCATGCCGGTATTGATGAGGCTCAGGACAAAGCCGCGGCCTGGAAAGCGCGCGAGGCCGATGAAACTTCCGACCGGAATGCCCAAAATGAGGCTGCACAGCGTGGCGATCCCTGAGACCTTGAGGGAAAGAGCCGTGATCCGCATAACCTCAGGGTCGCCGGTCACGATGAGCCAAAACGCCTGGACCAGGCCGTTCCAGATTACGTCCATGCGCTATTCCAAGGGCTGCTGCGCCGGGAAAAACACGGCTTCACGACCGGCGCTGGTTCATGACGCGAGTTCCTTCTCCGACTTACCGGCGTCGGGAAAGAAGAGAGGCTGGCCGAATTTTTCCACTCCGAAAGTCTTGATGATGCCCTGCGCCTCGGGCGAGACGAGAAAATTGCCGAACGCCGCGGCGCCGGCGGGGTTGACGCGGGGAAACTTCACCGGATTCACTTCCATGACGTGGTAAATGTTGAGCAACGCGTTTTCTTTCTCAAACAGAATGTCGAGGTCGAGCCGCCTCCTGAGTGCCAGGTAAGTTCCTCGGTCGGTCACCGTATAAGCGCTCTTTTCCGAGGCCACGTTCAGGACAGCGCCCATCCCCTGGCCCACTTGAATGTACCAGTTCCCCGACGGCTTGAAAGAGATTTCATCCCAGAGACTCAACTCGAGGATGTGGGTTCCTGAATTGTCTCCACGGGAAACGAACGAAAACCTGCCTTCTGCAAGGCGCGTAAAAACGTCGCGTACGCGCGGCTGATCTTTGATCTTGGCCGGATCGTTCGGCGGGCCGACGATGACAAAGTCATTATGCATCACCAGGCGGCGGTTGACGAAATTCCCTTCGGCCACGTACTTCTCCTCCAGGCTCGGGGCGTGCGCGAGAACTACGTCGGCGTCGCCTTTGGCGCCCATCGCCAGAGCCTGGCCGGTGCCTACCGCAATCGTTTTCACGCGATAGCCGGTCTGCTTTTCAAAAAACGGGATCAGCACGTCGAGCAGCCCGGAATCCTGCGTGCTCGTGGTCGTGGCAAGAATAATCTCCCGATTCTGCGGCGCCTGGCCGAAGACCGCCTCGTGCGAGGCAACGAGGGTAAAGAACATGGCACAGAATAGAGTCGCGAGCTTCATCGCCTTTCCTGTTTGCGGTTCATTCCCCTCTTGTGGTCAATCTTCCCTCTCCTTACCGGTGTCGACCGCAAGAATCAAATCCTTGGACTCGCCGGCTTGACAGTTCGAAATACCTCACACTAATATCGTCTAGCCTCGACCCCGAAGACTCTTACAACGGAGTTTACCCGATGAGCGATAAATACGGCACTTTGATTCCGACCGCGCGGCTTCTCGACGGCAAGCCGAGAACGATCCTCTTCGACGCCGCCAAGTGCATCGGCTGCCGCCAGTGCGTGCACGCCTGCAAGGACTGGCACGATCATCCGCGCACGACCATCTATGAGATGTCGGCGACTAACTGGATCACCATGGAGCCGCCGGTGCTCGAAGGGCTCTCGCCGCTGTGGGCGCGCAACAGCTGCATGCACTGCGAATATCCGATGTGCGCCGCCGTCTGTCCGGTGGAAGCGATCACGAAATACGAGGAAGGTCCCGTCGTGATCAATCAGGAGGTCTGCATCGGCTGCGAGTACTGCGTCTACGCCTGCCCGTGGGGTGTGATCTCGAAGAGCGACATCACGCACAAGGCGACGAAGTGCACGATGTGCAGCGACCGGGTGAGCGAAGACAAAAAACCCTTCTGCGTGCAGGCCTGCCCGGCGGACGCGCTCGACTTCGGCCTCGAGGAAGAAATGGCGGCGAAGGCGAAGCAGCGCGCGGCGGACGTGGGCGGCACGGTCTACGGCGAAAAAGAAGCCGGCGGCACGCAAGTGCTCTACGTGCTCAAAGAAAAAAAAGAAGCCTACGGCGTGCGTCCGGTCGGCGCGGAAAAATATCCGGCGCACAAGATCCCTCTCGGCCTCATGATCAAAGATCTCTTCACGCCGCGCTGCGGCATCCCGGGTAAGCTCCGGGCTCTCTATCTCGCCGTCGTCCATCCGAAGCGGCTGATCTACCGCTACTGGCCGTGGCGCAGCGCGGCATAAAAGGGTTTGCCATGCCGAACCTAGCCGAGCTTTTTCCCCAACAGCGCGCGACGCGTCTCCCCGGCGGCTACATGGGCCGCGTCCTGCGCGTCGATCTTACGACCGGATCGATGCGCGATGAGAATCTTCCCGAAGAACCGCTGCTCAGACAATTCATCGGCGGCCAGGCGCTGGCGCTTTACACTCTCCTAAAAGAATTGCCGCTGAACGCGACGGCCTACGGCCGGGAAAACAAAGTCGTCATGATGACCGGCCCCATCACGGGAACCGGACTCACTCCCGGCGGAACTAAAGTCACCGCGGTTTACTTGAGTCCCTTGACCGAGAATACGCTCGGGCGCGGTGCGGCGAGCGGCTTCTGGCCAGTCTATCTCAAGGCCGCGGGCTACGACGGGATCATCGTCGAGGGCGCCGCCGCAAGACCGACCTATCTGTATATTCATGAAGGCAAGGCCGAGCTGCGCGATGCGAGCAAAGTGTGGGGTAAAGGGGCGCGCGCGACGGAGGATTTGCTGAGAGAGGAAGTCGGCATCAAGGACGCCAAGGTGATGTGCATCGGCCCGGCGGGAGAGAATCTCGTGCGCGCGGCGATGCTGGTGAACGACTACAACCACAACGCGGCGCACAGCGGCGGCGCGATCTTCGGCTTGAAGAAGCTCAAAGCGATCGTGGTTTACGGCACGGCGCGGCCGCGGCTGCACGATAAAGCCGCTTTGATCGAAGCCGGCCTCAGATGGCGCAAGACGCTCGTGCAGTATAACGTCGAGAAGAAAAAAAATGCCGGCCACGCGGAGGACTTACACGCGCTGCCGAATTTAAACTATCGCAGCTCGCTGATCGAAGACCACGCGCGCGGCTTCGACCAAAATCGCATCACCTTGCGCCCTTGCTTCCAATGCCAGCGGCTGTGCCCGTGGGACGTGGAGATCGGCGCAGGGTCGAAAAAGGGCACGGTCGGACACTACAACGCCGGCAGCGAGTGGCTCGATACTTTTTTCAATCTCGGGGTGAAAGGCAACGAAGCGCTCTATCTGGCAGAGAGGATCAACGACCTCGGCATCGAATGCAGCCATTTCTCGTGCGGCGCAGCGGTCGCGTTCGAAGCCTGGGAAAAAGGCCTGCTCGGCCCCGAGCAAACCGACGGGTTGCGCTTCGAGTGGGGCAACGTGGGAACCATCGACCGCCTTCTGGACATGGCGGCGCGGCGAGAGGGAAAATGGGGCAACCTTTTGGCCGAAGGGCCGACGCAGGTCGCCGAAGCGATCGGCGGCGACGCGCCGAAATGGGTCGTGCACACGAAAAAAGGCACTCCGGCGCTGCACGACTGGCGGCCGCACTTCGGCCAGATGCTGCGCGAGATCGTCGCCAGCGGCGGGATGAAGCCGCAAGGCGGCGGCTCGGTCAAGCCTCCGCCCGACCTCGCCTACCGCGAGAGATGGGGCCCGCTCGATCGCGACGATCCGACCGGCTGGCCGTGGTCGCAGGTGCTGTCGGAGCAGTACCGGCAATTCTGCGGGCTCATCGGCGGCTGTTGGTTCGCGCAGATGCATATGAAGTCCGACGGCATAAAAAGCATCGTCGATTCGTTCAACGCCACGACCGGATGGAACTTCGATCTCGATGAAGGCCTGACGGCGGGCCACCGCAGCATGATTCTGCAGAGCCTGTTCGGGACGCAGCGCGGCTGGGTCGCCGATCACGACTGGCAGCAAGTGGGACCGAGATTTCTCGAGCCGATCCCGGACGGAAAATTCAAGGGCTTCACGATCGGCAAATGGATACCCGGCATGGTCTACGAGTATTACCGTCTCTCCGGCAGGCATGAAAAAACCGGACGGCCTTTCATGGACACGCTCGCCCGGTTAGGCCTGGAAGAGTTCAAGGAATGGGCGCAACTGGATTAGTTTTGCCGTTATTGTTTCTTTTCGTCGCGCTCTTTGCCACCGAAGGCCGCGCGGAAAAAATCCGCACGGCGATCCCGCAGGCGACCCTCAATTATCTTTCCGTTTACGTCGCGGAGGCGAAAGGATTCCTCCGTGACGAAGGGCTCGAGAACGAAACCATCGTCATCTCCGGCCCGCGCGCGACGGCCGCGCTGGTAAGCGGCGACGTGGATTACAGCGGCGCGGGCGGGAGCGGGATGCGCGCAGCGGTCATCGGCGCCGCGCTCAAAGTCGTCATGTTTCAGACGGAGAGAGTCACCTGGTATCTGGCGACGGATTCGAGCATCATGAAGGCGTCGGATCTGAAAGGCAAGAAAATCGCCGTCGGCAGCATCGGCGACACCCAGGACCGGTTAACGACACTGTTCGTCGAGCGCGCCGGGCTTGTCCCCGGCGACATCACACGAATCACGATGGGGACCAGCACGATGGCCCGAATCCTGGCAGTCAAGACCGGCGCGGTTCAGGCGGCGACCATGGATCCGGGCGGGGTCACCATGGCGGAAAAGGAAGGGCTCAAGACGCTGGCGTTTCTCGGCGACCTCTTTCCATTTCCGTTTCAGGGATTCGTCACTACGGACAAAAAGATCGCGGAAAATTCCGCGCAGATTCGACGGTGGTTGAGGGCGATGGTCCGGGGCCTGATGTTTTTACGCGAGCGGCCGGAAGAGTCCACGGCGATCGGGATGAAAAAGCTTCAGCTCGGCAACATCACGTCGGCGATGTTGCTCGACGGAGTCAAGCGCTACGTCCGGGCGCTGCCGGAAGGAGTCCCGGGCATGCCGTCGCAGGAAGGAATTAAAAATATGCTGGAGTACGACGTCAGGCTCCCGATGAACCTCAAGGAACAGGTCGCTCCCGAAAAGGTATTGAACCTTAAATTCATGGAAGAAATCAAAAAAGAATTCGAAACCAAGCGCGCCAACCGTTAAAGCGGCAATGAGAGGAGATGCGGGATGAATTCCGAGAACACATCGAGGGAAGAACTTGCCACCGTAGGACGCATCTTCGCGATGCAGGGAATGCTCGGTCTCTTCGGCCACGTGAGCGTCTACGACCCGGCGAGGAAGCGAGTCTTGCTCACGCCGGCGATGGGCTCGGACAAAGCCAACTTCCGCGCCGACGAAATGGTTCCGACGGATCTTGACGGCCGGCCGCTCGACGCCGACGGCCGGCCGCCGGTAGAGTGGCCGATCCATACGGCCCTCCACGCCGCGCGCAGCGACGCTCTGGCGGTCGCTCATCTCCATACACCCTACGCAACGCTCTTCGCGATCGCCAAGCGGAAATTCCGGCCCGTCACTCTGCAGGGCGCCATATTTAGCGAAGGCGTTCCGCTTTACCGCGAGGCGCATCTCATAACGACGCCCGACCGCGGACGACGGCTGGTCAAAGTCATCGACAAAAATCGCGCGGTCCTGATGCGAGGTCACGGTATCGTCGCCGTCGGAAAGAATCTTCAAGAGGTCCTCTACACGGCGCTCGTTTTGGAGGACGACTCTAAAAAGAGCCTTCAGGCGTCCAGCTTGGGGAGCGTAGGCTATATCAACACGAAGGAGAGCCGCGCTTTCGGCGCCGAGATCGCGCTGGAGCGGCGCGCGCAGCGCGCCTGGGATTATTTTACAAATTTGGAGAAGCGTTGGGACCGGCAGCCGTCGACGGGAAAGAGCGAATTGTTCCCGTGAGAAAGGAAGGACCCGTATGAGTGAAGGCGTAAGACTTTACGCGGGGACCCAGCACGGACTGATCGTCTGGCGATCAAAGAACTGCGGTTGGGAGGAAGTCAGCCGCGGCTTCGAGGACGGGATCATCGATTCGATCCACGGTTGCCACGATCATCCGGAGCGCGTCTACGTCGGCGTAACCCACAACGGACTCTATCGGACCGACGACCGAGGCCGGACCTGGAAGAAAATTTTGGCCGGCGACATCCGCTCGGTCGCGGTCGATCCGACTTCGGACGATGTGATTTATACCGGCGTCGAGCCGGTGGCGCTTTATCGCAGCGAAGACTGCGGCGATACTTGGAAGGAATTGCCCGCGCTCAAAAGTCTTCCCGAATCGGTGCGCAAGAATTGGTGGTTTCCGCAGCCGCCGCACCAGGGCCACGTGCGCAACATCTTCATCCATCCGGACAATCCGCGGATTCTCTACCTCTGCATCGAGCACGGCGGCATCGTACGCAGCTTCGATCGCGGCGCGAGCTGGGAAGACGTGAGCCGGGGCATCGAGTACCTGGACATTCATGTGATCGCCAACCTCCCCGGCCGTTTCGATCGATATTATGTCGCGAGCGCGCGCGGCTTCTTCACCAGCGACGAGCCCGCCAACGGCTGGGTGCGCGCCGAGAACGGTCTCGGCCGGGATTACTTCCACGATTTTCTTTTTTTCCCGCCGGAGCGGGCGGGTAAAAATCCGGCGATGCTCGTGGCGACCGCCGAAGGCTCGCCCGGCGTCTGGCGCCGGGAAGGACGGGGCGCACGCGCCGCGCTCTTTAAGAGCGACGATGGCGCCAAGTCGTGGCAACGCGCCGGCCGGGGCTTGCCGGAAAATCTCGATCCGATGGTTTGGGCGCTGGTGCATCATCCGGCTGAGCGCAACTCCGTATTCGCCGGTCTCGGCGCGGTGGCGCGCGGCCATGCCTCCGGAACCGGAGGAGCCGGAAAAATTGTCGTGAGTCGAGATCGGGGAGAAAACTGGCAGGATGTGCCGATTCAACTCCCGGCGGACCGAGTGTTGTGGGCAGCGGGGGATTAAAGCGGAGAGATGGAAGAATGGCTCAATTCAAAGCGCGGAGGAACACGAAATGAAAGCGCGTTTGCCGCTTATGCCTTTGCTGGCTATTTTTCTGCTGAATCTTTTCTATTCCGTACCCCAAGTCCAGGCCCAGGCGCTCAAGAAAGTTCGCATGGGAAGTTCTTCGACCAACGTATCCTTCCTGGCTATTTACGCCGCGCTCCACCGAGGATTTTATCGAGACGAAGGCCTCGACCTCGAGATTGTCTTCATGCCGGCGAATCTGGCCAGCACCGCCGTGCTGAACGGCGACCTCGACTACAACGGCGCGGTCACGGGAACCATCGGGGCAGCCGTGCATGGGCAGCCGATGAAAGTTTTGCTCTTTACCGTGTCCAAGCCTCTGTTGTTTCTCATCAGCAAAAAGGAAATCAAAGATCCCAAGCAGCTAAAAGGGAAAAAGATCGCGGGAAGCTCTCCGGGAGGTTCGGCCACTTTGATTGCCGAAAAGGTGTTGCGCCACTACGGCCTCGAGCCGGGGCGCGACGTTTCCGTGCTTCCGATGGGCGGCTCCGCCGCGAGCCGCTACGCAGTGCTCGAAACCAATGTGGTTGACGCGTCGTTTTTATCCGTTCCGGAAAACATCATCGCCCTCGAGAAAGGCTACAACGAACTCGTCTTTGCCGGCGACGTGGTGGAATTTCCGCAGAACGGTTTCGGCACCTCGGAAAAGAAAATTCGGGAAAACCCCGACGAGGTTTATCGCATGGTGCGGGCGACGCTCCGCGGTCTGCAATTCGTGTGGGATAAAGGCAACCAGGAAGCGGTCACCAGCATTTTGATGAAGCAGTGGAAGGTCAACGATCGCAAGATGGCCGGCGAAATGGCGCGGCAAGTCAATCGAGTCTTGACCAAGGACGCCTTGGTCAAGCCGGAATCCGTGCAAGTGCTCGTCGACCTGGCACGCGAGAGCGCGAAGGTCTCCCGCCCGGTGACGGCAGCCCAGGTGGTGGATTTCAGCTTTGTGGAAAAGGCCAGAAAGGAATTGGGGCTGGCGAGGTAGGAAAGCGTGCGGTGGGATGGCTGAGAGCGAACAAAAACGGGCTTCAGGAATCGCGCTGCGATGAAAGGTTATTCCCCAGACCGGCAAACACTTGATTCGTGGATAAAACTTGCGCCGAGAGCTTGGCCTGGAAATCTTTTTTATCCAGGCCATACTCCCGCATTTTGCGGTACAGCGTCTTCACGTCCACTCCGCTATGCCTTGCGGTCGGCCCGATCCTGCCGCCGAATGTTTTGAGCTGGCGCGCCAGGTACTGTTTCTCCTGCTCTCTCAGCCAGTCGCGCAGCGAAAGATCCATCGAAGTGGGAATCTCCTCGCTCGGCGGCAGCGGCGTCGTTTCCGGCAGGTCGATTTTCTCGATGACCCGGCGGCTCGTCATCACGATGGCACGCTCGAGCACGTTTTGCAGCTCGCGAATATTTCCCGGCCAGGCATACTGCATCAGCCGGGTCATGGCCTGTTGAGATACGCCGGTGATCCCCTTGCTGACGGCGAGCGGATGGTGATGAATGAAGTCATGCACCAGCAGTTGGATGTCCTCCCGGCGGTTGCGCAGCGGCACGAGATGGATCGGAATGACATTAATCCGGTAATAAAAATCGGTGCGCATTTGTCCGCCGGCGACGAGCTCTTTGAGCGGGACGTTGGTCGCGGCGATCACGCGCATGTCGATCTGGATCTTGCGGCTGCTGCCCAGCCGCTGGACCTTTTGGTCCTCGAGGACGCGTAAGAGCTTGGCCTGCATGGGCAGCGAGATGCTTTCGATCTCGTCGAGGAACAAGGTGCCGCCGTGCGCCAGCTCGATTTTTCCCGGCCGCGCCTGATCCGCTCCGGTGAAGGCGCCCCGCTCATAGCCGAACAGCTCGCTCTCCAGCAACGTCTCCGGCACTCCGGCGCAGTTGATCGTGATGAGCGGTCCCTGCCGGCGCCGGCTCTGGTAATGGATCGCGCTCGCGACCAGCTCCTTTCCGGTTCCGGTTTCGCCCTCGACCAGCACGGTCATATCGGTATCGGAAACCATGCGGATGATCTCGAACACCCGATGCATCTCGGGCGTCTTGCTGAGCATGCCGCCGAACTCGCATTGGTCCTTGAGGATACGCCGCAAATGGCGGATCTCGGTGAAGATCTGCGCCTTTTCCAGGACAACGCGCGTCGATTCCTGAATCGTGGCGCCGCTGAAGGGTTTGACGATATAGTCGCTCGCGCCGAGCTTCAAAACCTCGACGGCGTTTCCGATGTCGCCGAAGCCGGTGATCACGATCACCGGTACATCGGGATAGGTTTCATGCATCCGTTTGGTCAGCTCGATTCCACTCAAACCCGGGAGTCGAATATCGGTAACCACCAAGTCGATGTCTTCCTCTTCCAGCCGTGTCAATGCCTGTTCGACGGAATTGCAAATCGCGACTTTGTATCCGGCATGTGTATAAAGACGCTCGAGCTGCTGGCAAATCAGCGACTCGTCGTCGACCACCAGGATGGTGGGAATCAGTTGCGGCAAGGCCGCCTTTTCCTTTTCGACCTCCGATTTTAGCCGATCTACGGAAGCGCGCGACTGCTTTTCCGTGGTCTTCCTTGCCCTATTTCCCAGTGAAGCCATTCATTCTCCCGTAAACCGCTACGCGCAACCCGACTTTTTCGTCTAGTGGGCCTGCAGCGAAATGGTAAATAGCCCCCGTTTGCGATCCTTTTTTTGGAAGGAGATGTCTCCATTTTGGCGGCTGACGATTTGACGGGCCAACGCGATGCCCAGCCCCGCCTGGCAGCCGTTGACCTTGAGGAACGGCCGGAAAACATCGTCTTCTTCCACGGCCAAAGAAGTGGCCGACGCGCAAGTGACCTGGAGTTCGACTTGCCGCTTACCGTCGAGCTCCTGGAGGCCGGTCTTGATTTCCAAGTCTCCGCCCTGGGGCAGAAGGAGCCGCGAAAATTCTATGATTTGTCCGAGCACACTGCGAAATTTGTTCCAGTCGAGTCGAACCATCGGCATAGGACCGCGGCACCGAACCCGAAGATTTATCTTCTGCCGGTTCAGTTTGCTTCCTACGTCCTGGACCAACTGTTCCAGGATCGCCTTGGGGCTGGCTTTGGAAAGCTGCGGTTCGGTCGGGGCAAAAAATTCGCGCAGGTCCTGGATTGACCGATTGATGCGTTCCACTCCTTCGAAAAGCGCCTGACATTCCGAAAGCCTGCTGCCGGTCAGCCAGATCAAGTCGAGACCCGAATTGATGATCTGCAGGTCGTTCTTGATCCCGTGAACCATGCTATCGACAATCTCTGCCACGTTCGCCAATCGCCTCTCTTCGTGACTCCTGGGACGGTGATTTCTGAGGTCGGATACATTGACGTATGCGCTGGTTACCCGCTCCACCGCGCCCGAAGGATTCAGATGCGAAACCGAGACGTCCCTGATCCAAATCTCTTTCTCTCCTCGGCTAGGTGCGAAGCGATAGTCGCAAGAAGTTCTCTTCTCCCCAGCTAAAAGCTTTTTCCAAGCGACGCGGAAAAGGTCTCGATCCTGAGGGTGAATACGGCTTATCCACAGGGAAGGATCGCGCTGGAGGTCACGGTCTTTCAGGCCAAGCAATTCGTGGGCCGCGCTGTTGAGAAGTGTCGCCGTGCGATCCGTGCTCCAAATCGCCACGGCGCACGGAATTAAATCGAGAACCGGTCTTGCGACGGGGAATTCGTTTTTTGACAGCAGCGATAAGTTTTGATGCTGATTCTCCACAGCTAGCAGCCCATCCTTCGTCGGGCAACTGCCGACAGAATTGATGTCTATACGCTAGTCGCAAATTCCTGTCAAGCCCAAACGGGTAAAACTGCCCGATGGGAAACGGTGCCCGATATCTTATGCTGAGATTCCCCTTTTTATCCAACATTGTAGAAACCACGCCGCCTGTTTCTCCAAATCAAAATCAAAGCATGATCGACCGGTATCGCAGACTCGCGGAAACCCCCTTCTTTGTGTCGATATCTTGTTGACATCCCGTTGATCCGGATGGCACTCGCGGTTTATTTCTCGCTCGTTTCATTCGATACAATACCGTTCTGTACAGCCCACTAGAGCCGAACGAGATTCGGCCCGGAGAAATTCTTAAGCGCATTGCGGGTATCGACGATGACCGGGCTGTGTGTAGCGACCATCGCGTAATCGAAGGTCGAATGGTCGGTCAACACGACCACACAATCGCACGCGCGCAGAAGCGCGGGCTTAAGAGTTACCGATTGCAACACCTTGTCACCCAGCTTGAGCGAGGGGACGTAGGGATCCGAATATTGAACGTGCGCGCCTCTCTCCATCAATCCGTGGAGCACTTCAATGGCCGGCGATTCCCGGGTGTCGCTGGTATCGCGCTTATACGCCACTCCCAAACCGAGAATTTTAGATGCCTTCAGGCTCTTTTGCCGGTCATTCAAGACATCGGCAACCCGAGTGACGGTGAAAGCCGGCATTTGACTGTTGATTTGCCCGGCCAATTCGATGAATCGAGGCTCACAGCCATTGAGCCGGGCCTTCCAGGTGAGATAGTAGGGATCCACCGGAATGCAATGGCCGCCCAGACCGGGGCCCGGATAGAAAGGCATAAACCCGAACGGTTTGGTATTGGCCGCGTCGATCACTTCCCAAACATCCACATTAAGCTTGTTGCACAACAGAGCCATCTCGTTGGCGAGAGCGATATTAACGCTGCGGAAGGTGTTTTCCAGGAGCTTCACCATCTCCGCGCACTCCGGTGTCGAGACCGGCACGATTCGCTCGACGAACTGGCTGTAGAGCAACGCGGCCAGTTCGGCGCACTGGGGCGTCATGCCGCCAATCACTTTCGGAATATTGCGCGTCGTATAATTTTTATTGCCCGGATCAACCCGCTCGGGAGAAAAAGCGAGGAAAAAGTCGCTGCCTACTTTGAGACCGGATTTCTCCAATATAGGGAGCACGACCTCTCTGGTCGTGCCCGGATATGTCGTGCTCTCGATGACAATGAGCTGCCCTTGCTGGAGGTGGTTGCGGATCGCCTCGGCCGCCGCGATGACGTACGACAGGTCCGGTTCCTTGGTTTTTCTTAGCGGCGTCGGCACACAGACGCTCACGGTATCGAGATTCTCAACGGCAGCCAGCGACTGTGTCGCTTTGATTCTCCGTTGGGCTACCAATGAGAGCAGCGTCTCGTTCGGTACGTCCAGGATATGTGAGATTCCGGCGTTGACCGAGTCCACTTTCTGGCGGTCGATGTCGATGCCGGTAAACTGAAACCCCTGTTTAGCCATTTCCACGCCGAGGGGCAGTCCTACATATCCCAAGCCGATCACACCGACCCTCGCGGTGCGGTCGTGGATTTTTTTTGCCAGCTCTTTCGCGGTTTGATGCTCTTCGCACACCGCCAATCCTGATTGAATTTGTGTCATTTCTGATCTCCTTCTTTGGTTGTTGAACTCGTTAATGTAATTTTCTTATATTCGAGCCGTAAAATTCCAAGCAATTTGCCTGCCAAAGTATTCTACCGTCCGTGCCAGGCCGTCTTCAAAAGAAACCTGCGGGCGATAGCCAAGACATCGCTGGGCCTCGGAAATGTCTGCCTTTGTATTGCGCACGTCGCCCGCGCGTCCGTTGGTGTGCAGCAGTTGTAATTTCCTTCCCACAATCTCCTCTAACAGATCGACCACCTCGAGCAGGGTATGAGCATCGCCCTGACCGACGTTGAATGCTTGCCCAATCCCGAGCGAGCTGTTCGCGGCGCGTAGATTGGCCTCGACCACGTTATCTATATAAGTAAAGTCGCGCGATTGCAGCCCATCGCCGTGAACTTCAAGCGGCTCTCCCTGGAGCGCCCAGTTGATGAACCGCGGCAGCACAGCGGCGTACTGCGAGGTCGGGTCTTGCCTGGGTCCATACACATTAAAGTAGCGCAGGCTTACGGTTTCCAGCCGGTAGAGCTCGGTGAAGACCCGGCAATAATACTCGCCGGTGAGCTTTGAAACGGCGTAGGGCGAAATCGGACTCGGCGTTTGCTGCTCACGTTTGGGCAGCGACGGGTCGCTGCCGTAAACCGACGAAGATGAGGCATAGACGACGCGTTTCACTCCGGCGTCGCGCGCCGCCGTGAGCACGTTCAACGTCCCTTCAACGTTGACTCGGTTGACCAGGAGTGGATTGTCCACGGAAAAAGGAACGGACCGGAGCGCGGCCTGATGAAAAACGATCTCGACTCCTTCCATCGCTTTGGCGACCGCAGCGTGATCCAGGAGATCCCCCGTAACCACCTCAACCTTGCTTTCGAAGCCGTTCAAGTTCACGCGCTTTCCGAAGCTGAAGTTGTCGAAGACGCGCACCCGTTCTCCCATAGAGACGAGTTTCTCGACTATGTGCGAACCGATAAAACCTGCGCCACCTGTCACAAGATACATTGGGCCTCCTTCTCGATTTTGGACACTCAACTCTGACAAAATTATACTTGAGCTTCAGTTTTAAGACGGTCACGGACTTTGCCAGCGAACGAGGGCGATCGACATTTCTCCCCAGCGCCACGGCGGGCTCATGGGCAAAAATTTGCCCGGCCAGAAGATGGAGCAACGGCGCGATCCACGGCGGCGCTTTTCACCAGCAGCGGCGCCACTTCGCCGCCGTTGACGATGCCAACGATGCCGCACATGAATGACCCCTTGATAACTAAACGCTGCGAGCCGCGAATGCTCCGTCGAGATTGCGGATTTCTTTTACTCTGGAGGATGCTCGGAACCACCGATGCCGGGCTCGCAGCCAGCCGTCGTCGCGGCGTTTTGCGTCTCCGCCGTCAATTCCCAAAATTTAAGTGACCAGTCATGCCCTTCCACTGCGACCGCTCCGACGTAGTGCGGATCGAGAGGCAGTGCCGACAAGGACCAACGCGAGACTTCCTCAGGGTCCCATCGAACCTCGCGCAGTACTGCGGCTTCGCCGGGAGATAAAGAAACGCTGAACTGGTCCAACGGCATTGACAGCCCCTCACCCCTGGCCTTGATATAGGCTTCCTTCCGGGTCCAACAGGCAAAGAAAGCTTGTCTCTTTAGTTCGCCGGGAAGAGCGCGAAAGGCGGCCACTTCCGGTGGAGAAAAAAATCGTTCGGCGATCGAGTCCACTTCGACGCGCTCTGAGATACATTCGACATCAATACCGATCTCCCGGCCGTCGGCGACGGCATAGAGCGCAAGATCCTTGGAATGGGAAAGATTGAAGCGCACAGCCGTGCTTTCCGCCGTAGCCAGAAACGGCTTACCGTTCGAGCCGTAGTCGAATTTCACTTCCGACGGCTCCGTGCGAAGGTAACGGCCCATTAGGATCCGTAGGAAAGCCCTGGCCGTTATGAAATTGTTGCGATCTCGGTCAAAATGAAAACGTTGGGCGCGTTCTCGCTCGTCAACCGAGAGAAGCCGACTCCGGTTCTGCACGCGTGATGACGCGATGTCCAGCTGGGCACGCCACACATGCACTTCGTCGCGCCGCGCTTCGATGAACTCCGGCGGGTTTTGCCAAGCAGGCTCAGCACCGATGTTCGTTGCTGTTTTGTCGCGGCGCCGCTTAGGGGCTATGGTGCCGTCACTCATTCGCTGGAACCTTATCCGCTTAAGCTCCGGATGCAATTGTTGACACGCGCAAAAAGCCGATCTTTTCGAAACCTAATACCTCGGGTTGACTCCGCTAAAGTCAACCACGTGCGCTGCGCAGCGTATCGAGCGGGGCGATAGACGTAGTGGAAAGGTAACAGCCATGAACGGCGAATTTGCTGGACCCAGAAGAGATAATCTGGTGATGGACAAAGCATCCACTTGAGGACGGAGGCTCGTCCGCGCCAACCCCGCGCTTTCCGGATTAGATTCCTAAAGCTTCCAGCGCTCGCGGATCGAGCGCCAAATAGAGCGAACTCCCTCTCGATCGCGGTTGACTTTGAGGCCGCAGCAAACAGACGATTAAAAAATGTCGCAGGAATCGCTGCATCCAGCTCTTCCGCCAAATAAGAAAGTGTAACAGACAGAGGTAGGACCAGGCGGCTCTGTCGCGCACAATCCAGGAGAAGGTCCCAGTCCAGATCGCGATGCCGGTCGATGACGAGCCAGGCATCGCTCACCCAGCGCAATGACTGACGGCTTCTCGAATAAAAAGCGTGACCGCACACATGGAGAAGATTATCGCAAGGCGCCAATATGTGGGTCCGTACATCCGCAATATGGCAATCCTGACGACGCGACCACATCTCCGCCAATGACGTGTTATGATACGGTATCTGAAATAATCGACTGTGCAGCACGAGAGGAAGCGCAGACTTGTGCTCCAGTGTGAAATGAGAGATTCCGGGTCGGGATTTTGGTTCAACTCCTTTGAAATCAAGGGCACGCAACAAAGTCGCCGCCCGGCTTATATCCTGATCTTTTATAAGTATTTCGATGTCGTGGGAGTGGCGCAGCACCGGATTCTTATAGACTGTTTCCGCCAAAGCCGTGCCCTTGAGCACGATCGTCGGGATACCTTCCTTGGCCAGCAGCAGAAGAATGTCGCGGCAGATACGGCGAAAGATTTTGCTGCGCAATTCTTCCTTTAGATAAGCCGACCGTAGAAAAGTCCAGCTCTCTTTGTCTAATTCCATTCCATGACACCGCAAGGCGTCGAAGACCAACGGACGAAGGTTTTTGACCGCTCCATTGTTACCTACAAGACCGTCTTCGACTTCGGTCGCACGGCTCTTCCATTCCTTCCAGGCCTGGCGTGCCGAGTCGCTGGAAAACAGACAGGCGCGCAGCAACAGAGTTTCCTCCCGTGTTGGCAGGACGACCGACAGGGAATCAGCGAGCGGTGGTCTTGAGAATGCAGCCTGGCTCATCGGATCTTCAGAGATCTCCGTGCAAAGATTCAGGGGACCTTAATGCCGGGAATGTTGACACGTATCTTATAGACCGACGTGCCGGCAGTAATGTACAAACCTCGCCAATCGTCGTCTCCCCAGGCGCAGTTGGAGGGCTTCTCGGGCGTCGCAATCGTTCCCAGGTGTTTGCCGCCGGTGTCAAAGACCCAAACGCCCCCGGCGCCCGCGCAATAGACATGCCCTTCAACGTCCACCTTCATGCCGTCCGGTGATCCCGGGAGGCTCACGTTCATGTCATGAAAGACAGAGCCGCCGCAAAGAGAACCGTCACCCTGGACGTCGAATACCCGCACATGACGGCGCTCCGAATCGTCGATATAAAGTTTTTTTTCGTTCGGCGAAAAGGCCAAGCCATTCGGTCGCGCCAAATCACGGGCCACAAGTGAGATCTCCTTTCCATCGGGCGATAGGCGGTAGACCCCTTGGATCGGCTGCTCCTGTTCGTCAGGTTTGATGCCATAGGATGGATCGGAGAAGTAGATGGCCCCATCCGACTTGACGACTACATCGTTGGGGCTGTTGAGCTTCTTCCCCTGAAATTTATCAGCCATCGTAATCGAACCGTCTTTTTCGGTACGCGTCACGCGGCGGTTGCCGTGCTCACACGCGATCAGCCGCCTTTCTTTGTCTCGAGTCAAACCATTGGCGTTGCCACTCGGCTGACGAAATGTCACTGCCCGGCCGCCAGATGTCAGCCTCAAAATACGGTTAGCTGGAATGTCGCTGAAGAGCAAATTCCTTTCCTCTTCGATCCAAACGGGGCCTTCTGTAAACTGAAAGCCGGTTGCGATACGTTGAAGACTCGCGCTCTTGGGGAACAAGCTTTTAAACGCCGCGGACTTTATTTCCAGGCAGCCTACGATTGAATTCCGCCTTGTTGTCCATCTAATCACATGTCTCTTCTGCGCTCGATAAGCCGTTTTCACCAGGTTTGGTGATCTCTCGTAGAGGAAGTCTAACCCTTTGAAAATTCCCCGGCGACAACTATACACCCAGGAGATCAAGCACCGAGAAAGCACTACGGGGAGTCGCTTACGGCAAGACTTGGGTACGAGGACAAATGACCGATCTCGAATCCTATTCAGAGAGAGCTCCACAGGTAATTTAGCAAATTCCACCTCTCGAATCGTTGCTTCTAATTCCGATGCCAACTGCCTCAGGCCTAGTTTCTCTGCTATTTCAGCTGCAATTTTGCTGTTGTATACATAACTTTGGCCTACGCCATTACCGTAATAAAGCGCATCGAGATCCAAGAGATGCTCCAGATGATCCGCAAACAATATCAAAAGACCATTGCGGTCAACTGGAGCGAGCTCATCGGGGTGATCGCGGGCAAGCCGAATCGTCGGCGACTTCCAAGACAAGCGCGAAAAGCTAGCAACGTATTCTTCACCCGCCGGGCCCAGAACCCGTCTGATCTTCTCACGCCTCGCTGTTGAGATGGCCTCACGACCATCCCCAAAATCGCCGGTTTCAAAAACGTTGTGAATTAGACCTGCTGCGACGACCTGTGCGGGTAATCGTAGTGAGGCTAAAATGCTGGCGGTGCCCACAACATGAGCTATAAAAAGTTTCCCCGAGGGTTGAAAGCGGCCGGTAAAAAGCGCCATCGCCAGCTCGTAAGCGTCGCGTACCAAGCTCAGGTCGGCGTCTGAATATCCGCCGCTGCGAAGTTGGTTGAAGAGCTGCACATTCGTCTGAGCATAGGAGTGCATGGCTTTTTCCATCAAGAATCCAAACTATTCTTTGCAGGTAGGCTGGGAGATCATTCGTAGCAGACTATGCGCGAATCTGCGCCACAGCGACTTAACCTTATTGAGAACCCTGACGCGCAATAGGTAGCCGGAGAAAAGCTTCCGGCAAAATATCAGGGAAAATCGCACGCGGCAGGATCTGGGTAGAATGAGGTAAGCAACATACTGGTTGCTTCTGATACAAGGTTCAACGGGTACCTGCGCCAAAGTGATCAAGCTGAACACCGTTGCCATTTCTTTTGCTAGTGCGGCAAAGCCCAATCCATCCGCCATACTCGCTATCATAGGACCGTAGCGCTCTAAATACTGTTGATGTCCTTTTTGCTGCTTTTCACCGTGGGCGAAATACAGGGCGGCCAAGTCAAGCTGATGCTCGAGTTCATTCGCCAAGCGCATCAGAAGAACGTCGCGGTCGACCGGTTCTAAGTGATCGAGATTGTTATCGAGGGTTAAGATTTTTTCCGCGCTCCATGCCAGCCGGTCATACCGGGCCACGTACTCCTCAACTTTTTCGCCGACAGCCTGCCTAACTTGTCTCCGTTTGCTCTCCGAGATACCCTTTCTTATGCCCCCGAAATCACCATGAAGATAAGCGGCATGAATCAGGCCGGCAGTCACGATCTCGACCGACACTTGAAGAGAAGCAAGGATGCTGGCGGTGCCGAGCAAGTGGTCGATGAACGGTTTGCCTGAAGGTAAAAAGAGACCGGTAAAAAGACGCATGCCGAGTTCATACGCCTCAAGGACGCGCTCGCGCTCCTCCTTCGAGTATCCTTCGGACCGAAGTTGATTGAAGAGCTGAACGTTTGTCTGTGCGTAAGAGTGCATCCACCTACTGGAAGAATGAACGCTTAACGTCGGTCAAGGACAAAATCGTATAATCCGTATAGTCCGGTTGAAACCACTTAATGCTTATGCTCTGCTTTCCGGCCTCATCGGCGGGGTTTCTTTGAATCTCCCTTTCCGGCACGCTTGTACTGCAAAGTCGTATTTCGGCCTTGGAACTATCGGCAACATAGAAGGTGACACCCCTTAAATCCTTCATGGTTGGACGGAAGTCGCCGAACTGCGTGTCTTTGATCGCAGTGATATCTACAATTGTCCGGCCATTGACTTGAGCTTCGGTAAAAGCCAAATGGTCCAATGCGAGATTGTATCGTAACAATCTGGAAGTTTTAGCCACTAGAATTTTCCCTTCGTCCTGGTAGACCTTTAACTGCCTAAAAGAACGGGTACTACTCGCGCTCAGCTTCGTATGAGTGTCAACCGCATTGACGCGAGCGAGCCATCGGTTTCTCGCCGCCGGAGAGATCCTCCTGTGAATTCTTCCAGGCAGATCTATCATTCTTTTCAAAGAAGCGAGCCAACGGTGATTAGCGGGCCGGCTGCGGTATCCAAAGTGAGTATAGGCGATCTCGAATTTGTTCCCACTTACCAGGGAATCAAGATTACTTCTATTGAGGATGGAATCTACGGTGTCTGCATAAGGTTTACCACTGGTATATCTGCTGAAGTGCCAGAACTTAGCACCATCCCTGAAGGTTGCCGGCACTAACATTGTGTCCTGGCCGATTGTACGACGGTACGCGGCTGATTCCGTGGGAATATAGGACCAATAGAACTTTATGCCCGATCGGCGCGCGTAATCAGCCCAGTAAGCGGACGAGGAAGGAAGATCGCCCAACGACCTCGGCTTTTCCGCCGTCGATGGTTGACTGGGCACGCCAAAATCAGAAGTGACCTCAGAATGGTTAGAGAAAGTGTCTATTTTCAGTCCCCTCTCGGCCACCCATTTTGCATAATGTTCTCCATCTATTCTGCACCAATCCGTCGCTCCGCGCGTAAGAGCAACCTCTCCCCAGTTACCGTCGCCGCCATGGAGAACATCGATCCAGCCGCATCGGATATACTTTTCTATAAAGCGGGGGCCGTTCTCGAAAATTAGCCTTCCCGTTACGGGGTCCCGGGCGTTTTGCGGGTCCATCACTCGAGCCTGATCGCCGGCAAATTCATCCGCCCATGCATCTTCATTTTTGTATCGATAACAGGCATCGTAAACGCTGAGGCCTTTGTTCGAAATATTTTTAAAAAAAAAGCTGTTGCCAATGTCCAAACCGACGCCATCTCCGTAATCGGAGATCGCCGGCGTAAGAGTATTCAGGAATTTATGGATTCTTGTAAATTGCCAAGGGTAAGTTGAATCGACATCAGCGGAAATCGCTAATAAGGCTTTGTACGGGTACGGAAAACGTCTTTGGGTTACCGCCATGGGTACTGTTTGAATTAATTCAGGCATTCACCGTTCCAAGAAGCTCGTCCACACGCTCGGCTATTGATCCCAGATCGTTCCCTACCTCAAGCCAATAGCAGGGAACTCTCTTGACGAGTTGCGCTAACTTGTTGAACCCGAGCGTTCCCAATCCTCTATTCGGTATCTGGAGAAGCGAGCTCGGGCCGAGCGCCAGCAGCGCCTCTCCCTTCGAAGCAGGCCGAAACCTTGGTTTTGAAGTATCGGCTACACGAAGAACCGCTAAGGCCCGGATCGGGACAACTCGTTCGAGTCGTTCTGGAAAGATTTGGGAGAGAATAATGACGGATTTCTCTTCATGGGGAGGCCTGCCTTTGATGGCGTAAGGTATAAGCTCTGTGAAGCGCGCCAGATGACGGGTTTCCAAGAACACCGAATTATAGAGACTATGACCGACAAAGGAGCTGTCCTCTCGACTTTCCAGGCCGACATAGTCCTCGCTCAGATAGTCGAACCCAGCGCATATGCAAGCCAGAGACGACGTTGATTTTCCGGACCCGCTCTTTCCGGCAAAAAGTATCCCTTTCCCGTCGCGCGCAACCATCCCCGTATGGATCACTTGGATATCCTGGTCGTTATGCCAGTTCAGTAGAAGGCGAGCCAAGGGCTTCGCCCGTTCGTAGATGAAAATTCGATCATGCCATGCGATCGAGCCCATGATGTGGCTAGCCTCGCGGTCCAAGCAGGAGAGTGTGTGGGGGAGTTGTTGTCCGATAAAGCGATCATCGGCTGATTGAACGCTTGTTTCAGTCCAACCGAGGTCCTCGTATGTTGAAGGAATCCGACGAGCGCCATTCACTTGGTTGTCATCCCAGAGGTCAATTGTGAGTTGCGGATTTGCAGGACCTTGTCCGTTCGTTTGCAGATGAGAAAACGGACGAGAAATATGCTCCGCAAGTTCGTGACCAACGATACGAACATGAACACAGTGTCCGCCGAATATGTAAAAGGATTGGTGTAGTTCATCTGGGTGTTTTGCCGCCGCCTGTTCGAACTCAGCTTGCATGTTCCTAAAGGCAATCTCGCCGTCGAAATGATCGGCGCTCCAGGTCGTGCCGAATCTCAATCGGTTGGTTGCTTGCATGGCCTGAATTTGCGGGTCGCCGGGCCGGTAGACGAGTCGTCGGTTCGAGCCGGATCTCACAGCTCCAATGCCGACGAGTCACCGTCGAATCGCCGACGTCGAGTCGGCCGGAGGAGCAGCGCGAGGTTCATGATCCGGCGCTGGAATCTCGAGGTCCGGCCGGCAACGCCGATGCGGTCGCCACGTACCTTCTCGGCCCGATGTTGACTTTTTTGCCGTCCGGCGCCCGACCGGTCGGAGGCAGCGGACAGCTCCGGCAGAGCGCATACTGCTCGCGCGCGCCTTTAATTAGATTCTGGATGATTTCTTTATGGCGCTCAGAAAACCATAGTTCTTCCATAGAGTCCCGGTACACATTGCCGAGCTTGAAAGCTCCGTAGGTGTCCTCGCAGCAGTTGCACATTTCGCCGTCGTATTGGATGATCATGCGGATCAGCGGGCGATGGCAGGGCGCATTGGCAAACGTAAGGTCGGGCGCGGCCATGCGCGGATCCGATGGGACCAAGGCCCTGGGAATTCCGATGCCATAGGCCGTGCTGGGTCGCGATAGGCCGATAGGGCTGAACTGGAGGTTGGCACCGGCCAATTTTTCCTGCCAGTATTGCTTGGTGTTTTCCAGCTCCTCGTTTGTCTTATAATCGTAAAGCCCCACGACAATCAGTCCGTACACGCTCTTAACCTCCTGGCACAGCGCATCATCGTGCTTCAGCACGTCCCCGTTGGTGTGCAGGTAGGGCTTCATGCCTCGTTTCCTCGCTTCCTGGGCGAGCAGGATGTTGCGCTTGTCGAGCAGAGGCTCCGAATAATGGTGGAACCCCACGCGCCCCTTAAAGCTCAGCGCCTGCGCCTGATCCAGCAGGTCGAGGATCTTCTCCGTCGGCATCTGATCGATGACCGCTCCACCCGACCCGTCAAGGTACTTGCCGGAGCCGTCGTAAGTGCGCGGGCAGAACCAGCACGAACGATTGCAGTTCGATTGCGACTCGATTTGCATCCGCTCAAACAGCGGTATCCCGGCCTTCAGCGCTTGGTCGGATAGAGCCAACACGACGAACCTACCTCACAATTTTCGGCAGAGCGCACCCGAGCTCACCAATGCATCGCTTCAAGTTGAAAAACTCATATGTCCGCCGGGGAGGATCTAGCCGTCCGATCGCCGCCGTTGGAAATTGCGCCAGTCTCTCAAGAGAGGTAAAACAGAATTCAAAATGTTTGGACGGCTTTTCCTTGTCGAGTTCTCCGGATGCAACCGCCGATACATCAATATATCGGACAAGATCTCGACAACGGCACCTTGCGCAGCGGCATGTAAAAACCACGGCATGTTCTCCAGTTCCCTTGCGCCCTCTTGAAACTTACCAAAGCTTTCAAAAACGGCTCGTTGGGCCAGCAGCGTACAAATACTCCAAGCCGACTGCGGATGGGACAAAGGATGACGCTGATAGCGGGCTTCTTCCTCCGCAAGCTCGGGCATCCAAAAATTCTCAAAACGACTAAAACATAAGTCGATTTCCGGCCTCGTCCCAAACCGGGCCATTTGCCGTGCAAGCTTCTCCGGGTGCCATAGGTCGTCCGCATCAAGAAAGGCCACGTAGTCTCCCCGCGCTGCGCTCAGTCCCAGATTGCGGGCCGTTGCCGGCCCCGAGTTGGCCTGCCATAAGTAGCGAACCTGCACACCGTAATCCGCGACAATCGCTGACGTCCCATCCGTCGAGCCATCATCGATCACAACGACCTCTAGGGGCCGATAGGTCTGCGCCAAAATACTATCCAAGGTCTCCCGCAGATAGCGTTCGCCGTTGAAAACGGGAACGATGCAACTGATCAAAGGCAGCTTCATGGACTCAAGCAAACTTTTCACAGGCCGATCAGGGAGTTCTCAAACGGAACACTTATTCCGCGGACTGTGTGTGATCATGCGACGCGTTTGCGATCAGTTTTCGATAGACACCATCGTAAGAATCCACGCACCGCTTCCAACTGAATATTTCTTGCGCTCGCTTACGACCGGACTGGCCCATCCGCGTGGCTATCTCGGAATGGTCAAGCAGGTACGCGATCGCCGCGGCCAGTCCAGTGCTGTTTTCCGACTCGACCAGCAATCCCGTTTGCTGATGTACGACAACTTCCGGCATTCCCCCTACCCGCGTCGCCACAACCGGGCGGGCCATGAGGGCTGCTTCCAAGGCTACCAGAGGCAACCCTTCCTTCCTCGAAGACATGATGATCGCCGTAGCGGTATTGATCAGTGCCGGCACTTTTTCCGGCGCAATCCAACCGACAAACTCAACGACACCCGTCAGGCCCAAGTGGGCTGTCTGCCTTTCCAGCTCTGCCCGCGTAGGGCCGTCTCCGGCGATGATCAGACGCACATGAGGAAAGCGTTTCCTGATGACAGCTAGGGCGATTAAGACGAGGTCGAATCTCTTTTCGGGCGCGAGGCGACCCACGCAGAGTAGCCGCGGGGGATCGAACGGCAAAGGCTCGGGCGCGAGAGGCGGTGCCTCCATTCCGTTGTAGATGACCAATGAGCGAAAAACGATTTCCCGCAGAGCCTGGCGATAGTGTTCTATGGCTGCCGCCGAGCAGCCGGTTACTAAAGCGGCTTGTCGAAGAGTTTTCTCGAGCAGAGAGTTGCGTTCAACGACTTGCTTGTACGCGTCTCCGTGTAATGTGACTAACAGGGGCGCGGGACATGCGCCGAGTGTATCTAGGTGAAAGAGGACGCCGGGGCCGAAAGAATTCACATGGACCAGGTGCGGAGCGAAAGAGCGTTTAAGTTCCGTGATCTGCCGCCGTATCGCAAGTACTTGATCCGGGTTTTTCTCCACTAAAGCCGTCCAAAATGGGAAACGATGCACAGGAATCCCTTTGAATTGTTCTTCTTCAGAGAAGTCGGTAAGGTCCCGCCCCGTGACAACGACGAACTCATAGCCGCGCTCGCGTAAGGCTGGAAGCAACCTTGCAGCCAAAACTTCGACGCCTCCGATTTGAGGCCAAAACGGTCCCGACCAGAAGAGCACTCGCATTCCCGGTCTATCCTTGTCTCACCCGTCTTTGTCGCCGCTAATACGACGATGGGCTCGTAACCGCGGCCTTCCCTTCGGTTATGAGTTGCCTGTACAGCGCGTCATAAGCGTCCACGTGACGTTCCCAACTGAATACTGTTTGCGCTCGACTCCGAGCTGCCTGCCCCATCCGCACAGCCATCTCAGGATTCTTAAGCAGGGAATAGATGGCGTCGGCTAAGCCCTTGCTGTTATCCTTTTCGACAAGCAAACCGGTCTCGCCGGCGACAACCACTTCGGCAAGCCCTCCGACCCGCGTCGCTACAACCGGCCGCGCCATAAAAGCAGCCTCCAGCGCCACCAAGCCGAATGTTTCGTATCGTGACGGCATCAAGACCGCCGTCGCGGAGTTCATCAAAGACGCCACGGCATCGGGCGCGATCCAACCGACAAAATCCACCGCATCTTTAAGCCCGAAAGCGCTGACCTGCTGCATGAGGTTGGAGCGTTCAGGGCCGTCGCCGGCAATGACCAGCCGCGTATTCGGCAAGCGCTCGATCACCAGAGACAGCGCCTGCAATGCCAAATCGAATCCCTTGTCCGTCACCAGCCGCCCGACACACAACAGCCGGAAGTCACGAACCGGCAACGGCGCGGGGAGCAGAGCCGGCGCCTCCAAGGCGTTGTAGATGACCGACGAGCGAGGAGCAATTTCCGGCGCCGCCTGCCGCGCCTTCTCCACGATGGCTGACGAGCAGCCGGCGACCCAATCGGCGGCTCGCAGAGTATGTCCTACGATCGTATTGGCCGCATTGTCCCATTCCCCGTGCAAGGTGACCAACAAAGGGCATGGATGCACATTCGCGGTAGCCAGATGAAAGAAATTGCCGAGCCCTACGGAGTTTATGTGGATCAGGCTCGGCGCAAAGGCCCGTTTGAGGCTGCTCACCTGCTGCCGCATTCCCACCACATGGTCGATGCTCCCATGATTCAGATTGTTAAAAAAATGAAAGCGGTAAACCGGAATCCCTTTGTAAAATTCTTGGTCGGCCAAGCGGGGATGGCTCTTCGGCGCAACCACGATGTATTCGTAGCCGCGGTCTCGCAAGGCCGGCAGCAGCTTTGTAGCAAGAACCTCGACGCCCCCGATGCTGGGCCAAAATGTGCCCGTCCAAAATAAAACGCGCATTTTAGGCCCCAGCGATCATTTTACGAGTGAGATGGAGGAAGAATCGTTCGCTATATCTCTTTCTATAACGAGTTTTTTGTACAGCGTGTCATAAGCACTCACATACCGCTCAAAGCTGAAGACCTCTTGGGCCCGGCGACGGGCAGCAACACCCAACGCAGTCGCGGTGTCAGGGTGGTTGAGCAGAAACAGCATCGCCTCAGCCAGCGCCTCCTGGTCTTTGTCGTCTACTAGCAACCCGGTCTTCTGATGTAATACGACTTCGGGAAGACCCCCGACCCGCGTTGCTACAAGGGGACGCGCCATCAGTGCCGCTTCCAATGCCACCGAGGGGAGTCCTTCACGGTGCGACGGCATGATGACTACTGTCGCAGCATTTAGCAGCGACGGTACTTTCTCGGGCGGCACCCACCCTACGAGCTCAACTGAATGCCTGAGTCCCAATTCAGCCACCTGATTTTCCAAGAAAGAGCGCGCTGGGCCATCACCCGCAATCACAAGACGCGCTCTCGGAAAACAATCGGCTATTAAAGCAAACGCCTTCAAAGCCAGATCGAATCCTTTTTCCGGAATGAGCCGGCCCAGACACAAAAGTTTCGGCGGATCAAAGGGCAGTGGCTTCGGCGGAACACTGGGAACTTCGAGGCCGTTGTAGATGACCGAGGAGTACGGAGTTATCTCCGGCACTAATCCGCGTGCGGCGGCAAGCACCGCAGTGGAAACGCAACTCACCCAACTAGCCATCCGCAGAGTTCTTCTAAACAAGCCATCCTGACTAAAAGCGTGTTGCGGCATCACAGATTGGGGCGTTGTATGCAAGGTAGCCAACAGAGGCGCCGTCTGTCCATTAGTCGTGTCGTGATAAAAGAGAAAACTGGGACCAAAACAGTTCATGTGGACCAGATCAGGCCGGAAAGTGCGCTTGAGCCTCGCAACTTGCTGGCGTATCTCGATCAACTGGTCCAGGTCGCCCTTAGCGAATGCTGTCCAAGGAAAAGGGTAGCGGTAAATCTGAATCCCCTGGTACTGTGCTTCCTTCGGGAGGTCGAGCCGGTCCCGGCGCGTCACCACGGTGATCTCGTGGCCACGTTGTCGTAAGGCCAAAAGCAGCTTCGTGGCCAAAACTTCTACGCCGCCAATGTAGGGCCAAAATAACTCTTGCCAAAATAAAATTCGCATGGTTCTAGGATTGGCGAAGGTATTCTTTCCGCCGACGCGAGATCGGGAACTCAAGAAACACGGGCCCGACGGATTCTCACGGCGGCGACGACCCCGAGACGCGTTCACGATCTAGAACATCGCGCCTTGCCCGGATGCCGTCATGCCGGCGCCGGCCCCGGTTCATCTTCTTAAATACTCCGGCGAGCCTTACCGTAACCGGACAGTGGCTGTGCGAGACGATGATCTTGATACCACTTTTTTTCTTTCTCGAGCTCCGGTAACAAAAGTTTTGCACATGCGTGGCGCAAGATTGCCGTTGCTTCTTCTGCTACAATTTTGCGAAGTTGTATCCTGACTCCTTCCAGCGGGGGATTAATTTATCGAGAGCTTTGCAGGTTACGGGGAATTCGTCGTGGAAGAGAATAATATCTCCCTCTTGAACGACTTCGAGCTGAGCCTTGATGACGTCCGCCGAGGGTGCCCAATTGTCGACGGCGTTTTTGGTCCACAGGACAATCCGCACGCGTCGGCGGATAGCGTAGCGCAGAAATTCAACGGATAGATGGCCATAAGGAGGGCGACAAAGCGCAGGATGCCATGTCGGCAAGATATTTTGGATCGCCTCGGTACAACGATCCATATCGTGCTCTAGCGTCATATAGTCCAAGGTCCTGGCGGATTCATGACTATAGGAATGGTTACCCACACTGTGTCCCGCGGCGTGCACTGCCAACAAAATATCTTCATGCTCTGCGATGCGCTTGCCGACAATGAAAAACGTCGCTGTTGCTTCGTGGCGCGACAAGAGTTCGAGGATTTCGGGCGTGTGCGAAGTCGGCCCGTCATCGAACGTGAGGTAGAGCAGTGGCATCGTAGGACGGCCGTCAGCAGATGCTTCCAGCGGCGCCACAACTGGCGACAAAGGCCGCCGTTCTATCGGGCGAT
>DASXRG010000184.1:0-61263 GCA_036506735.1 Binatia bacterium
GTTCTCGCGAAACTCCAGCCATCCGCCGGAGCCCGGGTCGGCGGAATGCAGCATCAGCACGTTTTCGCCCGCGCCGGTTTCCCAATAATGGGTCCGATATTCACCCGCCTGAATAAATTTTTCAGTTACTTTGGACATCTGAGCTACCTCCTAAAAGTTTTTGACTTCCAACCGCATTCTCATCCCTCACCCTTCCCTCTCCCTCAGGGAGAGGGTTAGGGTGAGGGGCGCCTTTTCGCCTCCAGCGCATGCAGTCGCGGAATCACTTCTTTGCCGAACAGGCGCACGCTATTCAAAACCAGCTCCTGTGGCATAGCCCCCATGCGAACGATCGCCATGAAAGTTCCGAATCCGCCGTACTCTTCATACTGCGCCATCAAATCCTGGTAAACCCGGTCGGGCGTCCCCACCAGCACGAAGCCATCGTCGCGCATTTTTTCCATCGGCGTGACATCGTAAGGGTAAGGAGTCTTCACGGAATCAAGGGTTAGCTCGGGATTCATATCGAGAATCCTTTGTATCGCGGCGTTGTTCACCTTACCCAGCAGCTCCTGGAAATAGTACTCGAAGTGCTTCTTGCAGAGCTTCTCCGCTTCTTTCTGGCTGTCCGCGACAAAGACATGCCGCGCGACCAGGATATCGTTCGGGGTGCAAGGGCGGCCGAACTCCGCGCACGCTTCGCGGAACAACTGGAGCTGCTTCTTGATGGCCACCGTCGGTTGGAAAGTCGAGCAGAGCGTTACGCCCGGCCGCTTGGCAACATTGCGCGTCGGCTCGGGACCGATGGCGCCCACCCAGACCGGCGGATGGGGATTCTGGTACGGCCGCGGCCACATGTCGACGTCCTTATAATGATAGAACTGGCCGTCATGATTGAGCAAGTCATGGGTCCATGCCTTGAGGATGACATCGAGCGCCTCTTCGAAGCGCGGCCGGCCTTCTCGTAAGGGAATGTTGAGTGCGAGATATTCCCGCGGAATACCGCGCACGAAGCCGGCGATGATGCGACCCCTCGTAAGGTTGTCCAGCATCGCCAGCTCTTCGGCTACGCGCAAAGGATGGCCGTGGAGCGGCAGCAGATTGCCCGCCATGGCGAGCTTGAACCGTTTGGTTTTGGCGGCGATGTAAGCCAAGAAAACGTTCGGCGAGTTATCCAGGCTGTAGGGGCTGCCGTGATGTTCGTTTAAACAGACGCCGTCGAATCCCACCTCTTCCATCAGCTGGAACTGTTCGACATGGTTCTCATAAGTTTTCGCGGCGACTTCACGCTCGTAGTTTTCTCTGCCGACCGGATACTTGAGGCGTCCCGTCAGATCCTTACCGTAAGGCACAAAATCAAACGTGAAAACCTTCATGCTACCTCCTGGAGATGATTGCCCGCTGGTCTAAGCTTGATCTTTTCCTGCCGCGCCCTGAATCAATCGCCACAGGCGCAGCGGGCTTGCCGGAATCGTCGTGCACTGAACGCCGAGCGGCAACAACGCGTTATTGATGGCGCTGAGCAGCACCGCCGGCGTTGCCAGGACCGCGCTCTCTCCCGCGCCTTTGACGCCCATCGGCGAGAGCGGCGACGGCGTCTCGGTATACGTCCTCTCGGTCATCGGCACTTCCCAGATCGTCGGCAGCAAGTAATCCATAAACGTCGACGTCAGGTACTGGCCGTTCTCGTCGTAAACATGCTCTTCCAGAACGGTCTGTCCCACGCCTTGGGCCACCGCGCCCTGAATCATGCCTTCCACTACCGCCGGATTCAGCCTGACGCCGCAGTCATCGGCAATGACGTACTTAAGCACCTGCACCTGGCCGGTGTCGCGGTCCACTTCGACCATGACAATATGGGCGTTGTTGGCGGCCGTGAGATCGAAGCTGCCGCGCCCCTCCGCATCCGGCAATTTGCGTTCCGGCGGGTTGTAGGTGTAGCTCGCTTCAGGGTTGCCGTCGACGCCTGCGGGCAAGAGATCCGAGCGCGTCAGCATGACGGTGACGACCCGCTGCAGCGGCAGAGTTTTTTCCGGAGAGCCTTTCACTCTCAGTTGGCCGTTGAAAAGTTCGATGTCGTCCGCGTTGGCTTCCAAAGTCACCGCGGCCACCTTGCGGAGTTTCTCCGCGATCCGCTCGGCGGCGCCCAACAGCGCGCCCGACAGCATGACGGCCTGGCGGCTGCCGATGGGCCCGGTACCCGGACCAGCGGAGAGGCTGTCGACCGCGATCACTGCCACGTCTTCCCGTTTGACGCCGAAGTAATCGGCCAAAAAATTCGTCGCAAACGTGTGCTGTCCTTGACCTTCCCAGGGGAAAGTCACTTCGCAGACGATCTTCCCGGTGGCGTCGATGCGCACCCGCGCGCTCTCGGGCATCGAGGTGCCGAACGGCGAGTCGGGACCGAGCAAGGTAAACATGCTCATCGCCACGGCGCTGAGCTCGACGCCGGTGTATACGCCGATGCCCACCAGCCGTCCCGCGGCGCGCGCGCGGCTTTGTTCTTCGCGCAGCGCCCGATAGCCGGCCAGCTCCAGCGCCATGTTCAGAGTGCGCTCGTAGTCGCCGCTGTCGTAACGCGCGCCGTTGGGCGCCTCGTAGGGGAATTGCTCGGGACGAAGTAAATTACGCCGGCGAATCTCGACGGGGTCGAGTCCGAGTTTGCACGCCGCCAGATCGACGCAGTGTTCCAGCGCCAGGTTATGCGCCGGCACACCCCAGCCGCGGTAAGAGCCCTGCGGGCACTTGTTGGTCGCCACCACCGTGAGATCATACTGCGCGTTGCGCATGCGGTAAGGCCCGGTGAAGGCCGACAAAGGCTTCAGCGCTTTGCCGATCGCCACCGAGACCGCGTGGGCGCCGAGGTCGTCGAGCACTTTGACGCGAAAGCCGGTGATCTCGCCGTCGCGCTTGAGCGCCATTTCCGCCGAGTAGGTGCGGTCCGGCCCGTGCGTGTAGCTGCTCAGCAGGTGCTCGACCCGGTCTTCGATCCATTTGACATGGCGCCCGCCGGCCTTGCGCGACAGTAATGCCATGCGGACGATCGCGTGGGGAAAAATCTTCGTGCCGAAGGAGCCGCCGTGGGGCAGCGGCATGATGCGAATTTTGTGCGCCGGCACCCGCAGGCCGCGCGCCACCGATCCGACGTAAAAGCCGGTGCCTTGGAAACCGCCCCAGGCGTTGAGGGAAAGATCCGGGCGCCACTGCACGATGCAGTTGCAGGTCTCGATCGGATTGCCGCTGGCCCTGAGCCAACGAAAATCGTCTTTGACGACGACATCCGCTTGGGCAAAAGCTTCGTCGACCGCGCCAAAGGTAAAGATCCGATGGTAAATCAGGTTGGTGCCCTGGTGTTGCCAAATGACCGGGCTGTCCGGATCGAGCGCTTTCTCGGCATCTATGACCGGCGCGAGAATTTCATACTCGACCTCGATCAACTCGAGGGCGTCCTCGGCGATGTAACGGCTCGTCGCCGCGACCGCGGCGACCGGATCGCCGACGAACCTGACTTTATCATGCGCGATGCAATGCCCCGCCCAACCGATCGGAAAGCCGTGCACGGGCTCCGACCAAGCTTTGGCGTCTGCACCGGTAACCACCGCGACCACGCCGGCAAGTTTCTCGGCATTGGATATGTCGATGCGCTTGATGCGCGCGTGCGCATGGGGACTGCGCAAGATCGCCGCGAACAGCATGCCTGGAAAAGCAACATTGTCGCCGAACTCCGCTCTGCCGGTAAGCAAGGCCGCATCTTCAATACGCGCCGTGTCTTTGCCCAGGTAGCGCGGCTGGGATAGAGGCAGCTCACTCAGATCTCGTGGCACTTTCTTACTCACGTGATGCTCAAATAAATAATCTTTGAACCACGAAGAGCACGAAGGCCACGAAGGGTTCGGATATTTATGCTTTTAAACTTCGTGAACTTCGTGTCCTTCGTGGTGATCTACTCCTAGTCGGGAAGTAGACTCGCCGCCTCTTGCAGCGCCTTCCACACTCTAAGCGGAGTCATGGGCGCCTCGGTAATGCGTACGCCGAGGGGCTCCAACGCGTCGTTCACCGCGCAGAGAATCGCAGCAGGCGTCGTATGTAGCGCGCCTTCGCCGACGCCTTTGACCCCGAGCGGCGCGATCGGCGACGGCGTGCACATCTGATGCTCCTCCGCCGCCGGCACTTCCATGATCGTCGGCATCAAATAGTCCATGTAGGACGACGTCAGCATCTGTCCCTTGTCATCGTAGACATATTCTTCGAGCAAGGCGGTGCCGACGCCGTGCGCCATGCCGCCCATCAGCATGCCGCGCACGACGCTGGGATTGAGCCGCACGCCGCAGTCGTCGACCATGACGTATTTGAGAATTTTTACCTGCCCGGTCTCGCGGTCCACTTCGA
Organism: Binatia bacterium; assembly: GCA_036506735.1. Taxonomy (GTDB): domain Bacteria; phylum Desulfobacterota; class Binatia; order UBA9968; family UBA9968; genus JAJPJQ01. The sequence continues at coordinate 4,369 of DASXRG010000184.1, forward strand.
CCATGCAGAGATGCTGCGCTCCGGCCGCGGTAACGCTATAGCGGCCAAAACCTTTTTCGTCTGGAATAGTCCGATCCGGCGGGTTCCACACGTAGGTCGCCTGCGGGTTGCCGTCGACGCCCTCCGGGAGCAAGTCGGGACGCGCCATCATGAACTGCGCCACCTGCGCGACAGCGAGCGATTTTCCCGGCACGCCGCGCACGCGCAACTGACCGTCGAACAGCTCGACGTCATCCGCGCTGGCTTCTAGCATCACGGCGGCGGCACGCTTTAATTTATCCGTCAGGCGCGCGGCCGCCCCAAGCACGGCGCCGGAGAGCGCAATCGCCATGGAGCTGGAGATCGGGCCGGTGCTCGGCTGCATGCTCAAACTGTCCACGGTGATCACTTGAACGTCTTCCAGCGCGACGCCGAAATAGTCGGCGAGAATCTGCCGCACGAAACTGTGCTGGCTCTGCCCGCCCGGCGGGAAACCCAGCTCGGCGATGACTTTTCCGAAGGCATCGATGCGCAGCAGAATCCCTTCCGGCGACGATGTCCGGCTGAAAATGCGCGGCGAGGCGAGCGCCAGCATCGGCGGCCCGGTGAGACCGGGCTCGATGCTGCTGACGACGCCGATGCCGAGCAACCGTCCTTCGTCGCGCGCCGCTTGCTGTTCGCGCCGCAGTTCAGCGTAACCCGCCTTCGATAGGAGCAAACTCAAACTCGCTTCGTAATCGCCGCTGTCATAAACGTTGCCGGACGGCGAGACATAGGGAAACTGATCTTTCTTGATGAAATTGCGCCGGCGAACTTCGTTGGCCTCCAGCCCCAGTTTTTTCGCGGCGATCTCGATGAGCTGCTCGATGACCCAGAAGTGAGGCGGCAAACCGAAGGCCCTGAGCGGACCTTGCGGCGTCTTGTTGGTAATGACGCCCTTGCAGGAATAATCGACGTTGGCGATGTGATAGCAACTGCCGAGGCAGAGCAGCGGCTTTAGCAGCATGCCGATGGCGAGCCACTCGGCAAAGGCGCCGAGATCATCGACGAGTTGCATTTTCATGCCGGCGATCGTGCCGTCGCGCTTGAGCGCCAGCGCGCAATCGTAGTGGCGGTCCCAGGCGTGGCTGCTGTTGCCGGTTAAATGCTCGATGCGGTCTTCGGTCCATTTGACCGGGCGGCCGCCGAGCTTCTTGGCCATGAGCGCGATGAGCACTACATAGCGGGCAAAAGTCTTAACGCCGAAGCTGCCGCCCAACGGCGACTGGATGATGCGCACCTGGTGCGAAGAAATCCCCAAAGAGATCACTAGCGCCGGTAAGATAAGGTGCGGCGAGCGATGACCGCCGCGCAAGGTCAACATGCCGTTAAACGGGTTCCAGTCGGCGATGCAGACGCAGGTTTCGATGGGATTGCCGCTGCTGCGGTGCCAGCGGAATTGTTCGCGCACAATCAGATCCGCGCTCGCAAAGGCGCCGTCGACGTCGCCGAAGACGAAGCGCCGATCATAGGCGATGTTACTGTCTTTGCCTTCGAGGACCTTCGGTGCCGATGCCGATCCGGCTTTGAGCGCATCGACCACCGGCCCCAACGGCTCGTATTCGACTACGATCAACTCCAGCGCATCTTCGGCGATGTAGCGGTCGCCGGCCGCAATGACGGCCACCGGCTCGCCGACCCAATGGGTCTTTTCCACCGCCAGCGCGTAACCGGTCCAGCCTTCGGGGACGCCGAACACGGGCCGCGACCAATCTTTGACTTCCTTGCCGGTCAGTACCGCCGCCACGCCGGGCAGATTTTCGGCGCGCGAAGTGTCAATTGATTTTATCAAAGCATGGGCATGCGGGCTGCGTAGAATGGCGGCGTGCAGCATGCCCGGAGTACGGATATCGTTGCCGTACTCGACCTTCCCCGTGAGCAGAAGCGGATCCTCCAGCCGCGGGCTGTCTTTGCCGACGTGACGCGGTTGGCTGATCGGCAGTTGGCTGGGAAGCTTGGGCTCGGCGGTCACCACGGGTAAGGCCTCGCTAACGGTTGCGCAGCCGCGATGCCGCCAATTTTACCGACTCCAAAATATCCTGATAGCCGGTGCACCGGCAGAGGTGCCCCGAAAGCCATTCCTTGATTTCTTCTTCGTCTGGGTCGGGGTGTTTGGTTAGCAGCTCGTAGGTCGTCATCAGAAACCCCGGCGTGCAAAAGCCGCACTGCAGCCCGTGCTTTTCGCGAAACGATTCTTGGATCGGATGGAGCTCGCCTGTCGATTTCGCCAGACCTTCAACCGTCATCAGCTCGGCGCCGTCGGCCTGCGCCGCGAGCATGATGCAGGAGCGCACGGCTTCGCCGTTCATCAGAATCGTGCAGGCGCCGCACACGCCGTGCTCGCACCCCACATTGGTTCCCGTGAGACCGACATCCTCGCGCAAAAAGTCCACCAAGGTTTTGCGCGCTTCGACAGTCTGTTCGTACGCAACGCCGTTCACGCGCACTTTGACGGTTCGAGTGGTCGCCATCAGTTTTTCCCTAGTTTCTCGAGCGCGGCGCGGAGCGCACGCTTGGTCAAGGTCGCCGCGACGGCGCGGCGGTATTCTTCAGTGGCATGAATATCGTTGCTGGGATCGATGCCCTGCTTGGCGCTTTGCGCCGCCGCTTCGAAGGCCGCCTCAGCCACGGCCTGTCCAATGAGCGCATCTTCCGCCGCTTTGATCCTTATGGGCGTCGCGCCTACACCGAAGTAGACCAGTCGCGCCCGGCGGATAATTTGCCGATCCGGGTCTAACGCCAGTCCCGCGACGATGCCGACGATCGCGAAATCGCCGTGACGCCGGCTGATCTCGAGCACCGACCATGCGCTGTCTTTGGGCGGCGCCGGGAAGCGCACCTCGGTAAGTATCTCGTTGGCCTCGAGAGCGGTGGTAAAAAAACTCTGAAAAAACGTCTCGGCGCCGACGGTTCGCGCCGCCTTCGCGCTGGTCAGAGTCATCTCCGCGTCGAGCGCCAGCGCCAGCGCCGGCAGCTCCGCCGCCGGGTCGGCGTGGGCGATGCTGCCGCAGATGGTGCCGCGGCTACGAATCTGCGGGTGGGCGATGTAATAGGCGGCTTCCTGGAGAATCGGCACCCGCTCGGCGATCAGCTTCTCTGTTTGCAAAGCGCGCTGGCGCGCAAGCGCGCCGATGGCGACACCGCCATCGCTCGCCCGAACGTAATTGAGCTCTTTGATCCGATTGATGTCGACGACGATATTGGGTCGCGCCAAGCGCATGTTCAAAAGCGGCATCAGGCTCTGGCCGCCGGCGAGAACCTTGCCGTCTCCTTGATGAGTGTCGAGAAGCGCCAACGCCTCTTCGAGACTCCTCGGATCGTAATAATCAAATTTTGCCGGCTTCATCTTGAATCTCGAACACTTGCTCTTGGTTCTAACTGCCGATCGCCGTGCGACCCGCCCGCTCGGTGGCGCGGTGGCGCAGAAATTCGAGACTGCGGCGCCAGCAGTCCTCGGACGCTTCCTGGCGATAGGCCGGGCTTTTCGCATTAGTCCAGCCGTGATCCGCTCCTGGGTAAGTGTGCACCTCGAAATCTTTTTTGTGCGTCGTCAACGCATTGCGATAAGCGTCGACGTCTTTCGACGGCACGAGGCGATCCATTTCGCCGAAGAAGGCGATCACGGGCGTGTGTAAAAACTGAACTCGGTCCAGCGGCTGGGTCGGCGTGTTGGGATTTTTGGTATCGTTGGTTGGAAAGCCATGGAACGAGGCCGCTCCGGCCAGCTCATTTTGAAATGTCGGCCATAACATCGCGAAACGGCCGCCCAGACAATAGCCCCATGCAAATACCGGTTGGCCGCCTACCAGAGGATGTTGCCGCAGCATGGCGAGCGCCGCATTGAGATCGCCAAGGACCTGGTCGTCGGGCTGAGCGCCCGGCCGTTTGAAGATATCTTCCGGAACCCCCGGATGGTCGAAGAAGTTCACGGCCAGCGCGACAAAATTTTCCGTTGCTAGTCTTTCGACGACGTCCCTGGCAAATTCATCCAGGGCTCTGATCGTCGGAATCATGATGACGCCGGGAAACGGCCCTGGCCTTGACGGCAAGGCCAAGAGACCGCCGATCGTGCCCGCTCCGCTCGAAATTCGGACACTTTCAATCGCCATGAAACCTTCTTAACGTCTCACGCTTATCTGCTCAAACCGACGGATTTTCTTTGCGCGCCGCAAGGCGACTCTGCATGCACTGAAAGAACTGCCCCATCAACTGCTTGGCCACGCCTTCGAAAAGACGCTGGCCGACGCCGGCCATCACCCCACCCACCTCGCCAGCGCCGGAAACATGCACCGCGGTCTGGTCGCCGGCTTCGTCCTGCAATGTTAAAGCGCCCTCGCCGCGGACAAAACCAGCCGCTCCCGAGCCCTCGATGATCAGCCGGTAACTTCGCGGCGGCGTTTTTTCTTTCATCGAGATTTTGCCGTGAAAGGTGCCCTTGATCGGCCCGATACCGACTTCCATCGTCGCCTCGAATTCATCAGTCGCGATTTCGGTCAATTGCTTGCAGCCCGGCGTGCAATGTTGCAACGACTGCGGATCAGTCAACAAGTTCCACACCTCCTGCGAAGGGGCCGGAAATATGAAACGCCCCTCAATCTTCATTGATCAATTTTATCCTACCGTACGACCGGGTTGCGTTACTTGAGCGTACGCTTACCGGCTCGGTACATTGTTCGGATATGTCAAATGTCGCCGGGTGTCAAATATCCTTTTGGAATACCGCAACCATGACGTTTTGGTTATGCGAATCCCTCGACGGTAATTTATCGACTTCGGTGCACTCGCTTACGGAGCAGAGCGAGAAAGTCCTGTGCGGCAGGCGAGAGGGGTCGGTCTTTATAGTAAACGATGTAGCTCTGGACGGTTAATGCCAGCCCCGGAATTTCCAGGACTTTGAAAAGTTTGTTTCGAATCTCCTGGATCAGCATGTCTTGAAACAAGATTCCCAGTCCTATTTTGTTTTTCACAACTATTTTGACCGAAGCCGGACTGCCGCATTGTATGGCAATCTTAGCTCCTAATCCTTCATGCACGAGATGGTTGAGCATCTTGTCTACTGCGCTTGCCATCCCCGTGGTCACCAGCGCGGCTTGACGAAGGTCCGACAAGGTCAACCTTTTCTTCTTCGCGAGCGGATGATTCGGCGCCGCAAACACGACCAGCTTTTCTTTGCGAAAGGGTTCGCTGGCAAATTCAGGATTAACGGGAAGTTCGTTGAGCAGCGCGATTTCGACAGTCGAATTTAGCAACATCGACTTCACTTCTCTGGTGGTGCCGGTTCGCAGAATGATGGAAGCGTCGCGGTGCTTGTTTTTGAAATTGACCAGCAGCGAAGGAAGCACAAGCGCCGATGCGGCATAGCTCCCCGCGATCTTGAGAGGATCCGAGTTTTTCAAGCTTTTAGGAGACTTGAGTTCTTTTCTTGCCTCATCAAGATGAGCCAGAATGACGTTGGCGTGGCGCAAAAGAGCGGATCCCGCGTCGGTAAGCTCGGCGGCTCCGGCATTTCTCTCGAATAATTTTACCCCGTAATCCTCCTCTAAATTCTTGAGGTGTTTGGAAACCGACGGCTGGCTAACGTGAAGCAATTGGGCCGCCCTGGTGATGCTTCCGTTATTGGCGACCGCTTGAAAAGCCTTCAACTGCGCGAAATTCATGGCCGCTCCCTGTCACTCAAATATCAATCAACTTCTTTCCTCTTCACTCTTCCCTGCGCCACGAGTAGCGCGGGTGCCACTGAAGCAATCGCTTGGCGCGCTCGTTGCTCACGCCCGGCCGGTCTCCGGTCAGCGTTTTCGCCATCTCTCCCAGGCCGGGCAGGAGTCGCGGCAGCAGCTCGCACAGCGGCTCGGGCGCCGTGCTATCGTCGGCGGCGATGAAGAACACGCCGTGGCCGAGATTGGGAACTTCTACGGCGCGACGGAAAGCGCCGGCGAGATCGCGTGGATCGATGTAAGCGCAAAGGTCGAATCTCTTCGGGTAGCGGCCCCCTTGCTCCCGCAGTTGCCGGGCCGCCTCCGGGAACTGGACCCACGGTGGGCGCAGCGCGATCGCTTGCATGTCGCACTTGACAGCATAGCCGCGCGCGATCTCTTCGCCGCATAGCTTCGACAGGCCGTAGGGATCGTGCGGGTTTAGCGGGTGATCTTCGTCGATCGGCAAATATTTGGGCATGAATTCACGCTCGCGATAGGTCCAACCGAGAACGGCGCCGCTGCTGGTCGAAACGATCCTCTTGATGCCCAGACGATAACAGGCTTCGTGGACGTTGTAAGTGCCGAGCGTGTTGATGCGGAAGAGAACGTGGTCGGGGACTTTTTTGCCCGGCACGGGAATCCCGGCCAGGTGAACGACCGCGTCGGCGCCGGCCAAGGCCTGAACGACTTCGTCGAAATTCTCGATGTCGCCTCCGATCCAGCGGATGTCTTTGGCCTCCGCCGGAGCCGCCCGATCAAAAACCGCGACGGAGTGGCCGCCGCACAACTCACGGACAACGTAGGCCCCGATTTTCCCCGCGCCGCCGGTAACAACAATTTTCATGCTTCCTTCTCCATTCCGTTATCCGAAGCGACGCCAAGGGCACAAGGCTCCAGGTCGCGGCCTCAGCCTGAGGCTGATCCGCCTCTGGCGGAGATAGCACAATTCCATGAGTCGAACTTTTCTTGTCGGACGTCCGCGACCTTCCACCTTGCGCCCTCGCCGTCGCAAGAGAAAGCGGCTGCCCGGTTGGAGAGCCGGCGCGTCCGACACGAACGTTTGAATTAAAAACCGCCCTATCGCGCGGGCTCGGAGACCGGGCAGCCGCTTTCTCTCAACTGCGATCACAACCAACGAGTCACGAGCCGAGGGCCGGCATCCGGCAGGTGATTCCCGCTTCCTTGAGCGCGCGCTCGAAATCGCGCCGGACGGCGGGATCTTCGTCTTCGTACTCGATCATGGTGCCGCCCATCTTCATACTTAGGACCGCGGCGCGCTCGTCGCCCACGACCCTGAGACCCATGCGGTACTTGGAACCGCCAGTGCGAAACGCGATATGCCGCGCGGGCTCTGATCCCGTGTTGAAGTGCTGGTGAAACCAGCCGTCCGGCGGGCTGTAGACCGAGCCCTCTTTCCAGTGAATCTTGATGACAGAATCGCCGCGGCCGTCTTTGAACGGCGTCGGGCCGAGCTCCTTCGGCCATAGGAGGACGTAGCCTTTCGATTTCAAGCCCAAAAGCACGGCGCCCGGCCCGTGGTAATGGGCCTTGTGGTAAATACCCACGGGCCACTCGGAGATGTGTCCGGTGAAAACGTTTTCCGAGATCTCAAATCCCATGATCCTCACGCCCGCTCCCTTGGGGCGCTCGCGCGGGTCGACGAAGGCGGTGCGCAGATCGGCGACAAAGTTGCTGCTCAACACCGCGTGCTGCCCCGGCGCGCGCTCCACCACTTCCGAGCGTTTAAAATAATCTTCTTCACCGTGGTAGCGGTCCTGGAAGGTGAAAGCGTCGCCGAAGACGAATTCCGGACTGTGAAAGAGATCCATAACAATAGGCGCGTTGGTGACAGCGAGAAATAGAGCCGCTTCGGAGCCGCCGTTATAAAAGCGGTGCCAGGTGTTGAGCGGCGGCGAGAAGAAACTTCCCTGCGCCCACTCGAAGATCCGCTTGGGCTTGCCGTCCTGCCAGATTTCCGTCGCGCCCGCGCCGCGTAAAATATAAATCAATTCTTCGTAGAGGTGCTTCTCCGGCTCGAGCGATTTCCCCGGCGGGATCTCCATCACGTACATGCCGGTGAAGCCGCTCTCTTTCATGCCGTCCAGTTGGATGAACGCTCCTTTGCCGCTGGAGCGCGCCCACGCCTTGCGCTCGATCGCCGTCACGTCCTCGATCCCGCCCGCCGCCGCGGCGATCGGCACCCCTTCTCCCTCCATCCACTCGTCGTAAGTGGTTTTGGGAGGAACTTTGCTCATGCTGATGGGACGACGCATAAGAATTTTCGATTTTTCCGCCCGAGGCGGATCAGCCCCCGGCTGAAGATTTTCGATTTTTGGATTTTAGATTGTAGGAGCAAGAATTCAAGAATCGTTTCAGCAATGTGTTGTGCATCAGATTTTTCACCACAAGGTTCGAATGGGATACTGGTGAATTAGCTCATCGGAAGTCAGGATCGCGAGATGGTGCACGACCGCTTGGCAAACCAACATTCGGTCGAAAGGGTCCTTATGCAATAGCGGAAGCCGGCTCAGATGCAGAGCGGCTTCTTCATCGAGCTGCAACGGGTCGATGCCATGTTGCTTGCGCTGGAGCGGAACGAAACGTCCCGGAGGTTCCGGCAGAGGCAGCCTGCCCAAAGCATATTTCACAGCGATCTCCCACGCGGAGACTGAACTCAGGAAGATTTCGTTGTCCGGATCCGCGAATATTTCGCGCGCGTCGTCCGAAAACTCGGGCGCGTCACTGACCACCCACAGGAACGTGGCGGTGTCCAACAACACCCTCACGGTCGCTCGCCATCAAACGCTTTGATGAATTCAGCAGGAAGGGGTTTAAAGAAATCGCGCGGGACCTTAAACTTTCCTTTGGCTAGGCCAATCGGGCGCTTGGCTTTCCGGTGCGGCGGCAGTGGACGAATTTCCGCAATCGGAATATTTCGCTTGCACAAAATAATGCTTTCGCCCCGAGCCAGCCTTCCAAGGTAACGCGAAAGATGAGTTTTTGCTTCGTGAATGTTCAGCCGAATCATCGTTCTTGTGTAGCCTAAGTAGTGAACTAAGTCAACGATCAAGCTAAGCCGCCCTTAATTCCAAAATTCCTCAGTCGATGCCAAACTCCTTCCAGCGCTTTTTCACCTGCTCGCGCGCGGCTTCTTCGGGGAGACAGGACGGCGGATGCCTGAGGCCGCCCCACTCGGGGCGTGGGTCCCAGTCCATCGGCCAGGTGGCGTCGATCAAAATCTTGTCGGTGTTGCCGACGCCGCCGGTCCGGGCGAGAACGTCCGGATGGTTCGAAGGGTCGAGCTCGCCGCCGGAAAAGCCGCGCATGATCTGCACGTCTTCGGCCGGCCGCACCCGGTTGGCGATGGCGATCATGATCTTGTTGAGATCGCTGATGTTGACGTCGTCGTCCACGACGATCGTTATCTTGCCGCCGCCGCCGAGGCCCCAGAGAGTAGCGGCGACGCGTTTCGCCTGGCCGTAGTAGGATTGCTTGATCGAGATCACCGTGACCGTGGTGCCGCCGCCGCCGAAGGAGCGGAGCCCCTTGATTCCCTCGACGCCGCGGTCCTCCATTTGATTCCAGGTCACGGCCGCGCGAATCGGGCCGATCGCGGCGTTCGATTCCGTCGTGAGCGACGTCGAGGTGGCACCGACGTAGCGCGTCGTGTGAATGGGATCGCGCCGGTGCGTGATGCAGTTGACGTGGAACACCGGGCGGCGCTCGTCCTTCAACGTGACGTAGTGTCCGGTGGCCTCGCCGAACGGACCTTCGGGACGGAAATCCTCCGGATCGACCGTCAATTCTCCTTCGAGAACAATCTCCGCGTCGGCCGGAACGGCGAGGTCGATTGTCTCGCACCGGGTCAATTCCAGCGGCGCCTCGCGCAGCGCGCCGACCATTTCGTATTCGTAGACGCCCGACGGGAAGTTGACCGCGGAGCAGATGAGGCAAAGCGGATCGACGCCGATCGCGACGGCCATCGGCATGCGCCGGTGCCCGAGGTCGCGCCAGCGGCGCATGTGGACCGCGCCGTGGTGATGCACTTCGATCAGCATGCCGATCGTGTTGCGATCCTGGATCATGCCGCGGTAAGTGCCGACGTTGATCCAGCCCGACTCGGGATCGCGCGTGATGACGTTCGACCAGGTCATGACGTAGCGTCCGCCGTCGAGCCGGTGGATCTTCGGCGTCGGGAACTGGTGGAGATCGACGTCGCCGCCTTGCAGCACGACCTCTTTACACGCGCCGCGCGGGACCAGCACCGGTTTCAGCGGGCGCCGCAAACGCCGCCGGACGGTTTGAACGACTTCGTCTTGGGGCGCGTTGGGCGACAGGCCGAGAGCGACTTTCCCGCGGGCGGCGCTCTCGATGAAGTTTACGGCCAATCTCTTTCCCCGCGTGGTCTCATGGTCTTTGATCTTCTCGAAGATGAGCGCGGGACTGCGGCGCACGAGTCCCTCGAAGGCGACGACGCCCAGCTCTTCATCCCAATCGACGCCCGCGGTGACGTGTTTCAGATCGCCGAGCTCTTCGAGCCTGGCGAGATAAGCGCGAAAATCTTTGTAGGACACGGCTCCCTCCGTTAAAAACCGTTTGAATCGTTCGCAGCGTTTGATTACATCAAAACCCCGCCTCTTGAGGCGGGCACAATACCGATGGGGTTTCCAAAGGGGAGAAGCGGCAGCTCTCCCCTTTGATATAAATTGATTCGTCAGAAAAAGATGCTCAGGTTCCTTGTGGTCAATACTGCCTGATCCAGCAAGATGGTCCTTCGCGCCAGTCGCCAACGGCCGTCCACTTTGCGCAAAAGATCCTGCCGCTCGCCTGAATAGGACGAGGGCGCCGCCGGGGCGGGGCGATCGCGAAAGACCAGAATGTAGCTCCAGACTTCGAGCTCGTCGGGGTTCGAGGTCGCGCGCACCCGGACGTTGGTCACGAGATGGCGCGTGCGCGAGGGCGGGCTTTCCGCCCACGCCATGTCGGTGCCGAGGCGTTGGACGCGCAACCGGAGCGAGGCGATGTTGTCGGAAAAAATCTCGGTCTCGGTCGTGTCCGCCTTGGCTTTGCGCGAGCGGTTTTGGCGCGCGGGCATCCGATAGGTCAGGTCTTCCGTCATTAAATCGAGCCATTCGGTGAAGCACCCGGCATCGAGCAGCTCGGCCTCGTCGTAGAGAAAGTCGAGAGCTTCGGCGTAGAGCGGATCCGTCGAGGCGAGATTTTTTTTGCCCGTGTTCATCTCTCGCACCGCCTCACGCGCCATTTTGGATCAGCTCCTGCCAGCGCCGGTAGAAGTGGCGCTCGTTCAATTCGAGAAAGCTCGGGCGCTGGAGATACGCGGTGCCGGGTCCAGGCCATCCGGGCGCCGGCGTCACTTCCAGCCCCATCTTGTACTGGAGGTCGAGACGGCACGCCCTCGGGCCGCGGAGCGCTTGCGTGATCTCGCCCCAATTCTCCATGTCGTCCTGCTCGAACATCCCCGCTATGCCGAAACTTCTCAGATAACATTCCTTCGACGCTTCTTTCCACGCTGCGGGAGCGTTTTTGTCGACGAAGCACCACGACCAGACTTCCATCTGCTGCGGCCCCTTCGGCTGCCACTGGCGCAGGGTGAGAAAAGAGACCGTCGCTTCTGCGCGACCAGCCCATTCTTCCGGCGTATGGGACGAGGTGTTTAAAAAGCTCAAGTTGGGGAAAAAATTTCCCACGATCACCTGGAGGCGTTCCATCAATTTGAACTGCTCGGGGCTCAGTTGGCGTCTGAGCTCGGGCCAAAGCGATTGGGGCAAGTCGAGATAGGATTGGTATTGGGCGCCGTCGGGCCACGACGTGATCGCGGCCGCGTGGCCGCCCGGCGCCGGGAAGGTGTAGCTCTCCCTTTTTCCACCGATGGTTTCGATCCCTAGAGCGGTGCGGAAACCGTGCGTCGTAAATATATGAGTCCCGTCGCCGGCGAAGTTGGCGGCGGCGAGCTTCCAGTTGGCGTCGGTGATCCACCGCATCGGTGCGCCCACAACCTCCGACCCTTCACTCCGCCCGAACATCAAATCCAATACCCATCTCATCTCGCCAAGATACTCCTGAAGCCCCTCCGCTTTGTCATCCCAGCTCCCGAATATCAGCCCGCGGTAACTCTCGATCCGCGCCTCGCATAATCCCAGACTCTCTTTCTCCAGCTTTCCCTGATAGCCTTCGAAAAACGGCACCGCCAAAAGTTTTCCCATGTTGCTGTAGGTCCAGCCGTGATAGGGACAGCGCAGCTGCGCCGCCTTGCCCGCGTCCTCGGCGCACACTCTGCGGCCGCGGTGGCGGCAGACGTTCAAAAATACCCGCGCCTTCCGGTCCTGCCCCCGCCACACGATCACCGGATCTTCGCCCATCGAGCGCGTGACGAAGTCGCCCGGCTCGGGAATCTCCGAATCGTGGGCCAAAAATAGCCATGAGCGGCTATAGATGCGCTCCTGCTCGAGCCGGTAGATCTCCTCGTCGACGAAAATTTTCGCGCTCACCAATCCGGCGTCGGCGTCCACCCAGGATGCGGTCGTCTTTTGCGCGGGATTTTTCCTATTCCCCATAGAAGGCGCGCTGTTATTTCTTCACGAGCTTCTGCCAGCGGCTGTAAAATTCCCGCTCGTTTAGCTCTAGAGGCGCGGGCTTCACAAATGCGTCGGGCCCTCGCCAATTGCTGGCTTTGACCGGTTCCAGACCCATCTTATATTGGAGCGATAGCCGCCGCGCCATCGGGCCGCGGAGCGCCTGCGTGATCTCGCCCCAATTCTCCATGTCGTCCTGCTCGAACATTCCGGTCATACCGAAACTTCTCAGATAACATTCCTTCGACGCTTCTTTCCACCGGGCGGGCGCATTCTTGTCGACGAAGCACCACGACCAGACTTCCATCTTGTGCGGCCCCTTCGGCTGCCACTGGCGGAGCGTGAGAAAGGAAACGATATCGCTCGGCGCGCCGCCCCATTCCTCGGGCAGGTGCTTCGACGTGGTGAGGAAGCTCAGGTTGGGAAAGACATTGCCGATGATCCCGACCAGCGGCCGCATAATTTCGAGCTGCTCCGGGCTTAGATGCCGGTCGATCTCCGGCCAGATCTCTTGCGGCAGTCCGAGGTAGTGGTCGCTCGCGGCGTCTCCCGCCCAGTAGGTCACGACGCCGGAGTGGCCGTTGCGCATCGGCATCGTGGAGCTTTGGATATGCGGCCCGCGCGCCGTGCCAAGGTTCAGTTCTTTGAGAAAGCCGTGGGTCGTTCCGATATGGGCGCCGTCGCCGGCGAAGTTGGCGGCGGCGAGCTTCCAGTTGGCATCGGTGATCCACCGCATCGGCCCGCTCACGACCTCCGACCCTTCGCTCCGCCCGAACATCAAATCCAACACCCATCTCATCTCGCCGAGATACTCCTGAAGCCCCTCCGCCTTCTCGTCCCAACTCCCGAATATCAGCCCGCGGTAACTCTCGACCCGTGCCTCCCATAATCCGAGACTCTCTTTGTCCAGCTTCCCCTGATAGCCTTCGAAAAACGGCACCGCGGCAAGTTTCCCCATATTATTGTACGTCCAGCCGTGATAGGGACAGCGCATCTGCGCCGCCTTGCCCGCGTCTTCGGCGCACACTCGGCGGCCGCGGTGGCGGCAGACGTTCAAAAAAACCCGCGCCTTGCGGTCCTGCCCGCGCCAGACGATCACCGGGTCTTCGCCCATCGAGCGGGTGACGAAGTCGCCCGGTTCGGGAATCTCCGAGTCATGCGCCAGAAACAGCCACGACCGGCTGTAAATCCGCTCCTGCTCGAGCCGGTAGATCTCCTCGTCGACGAAGATTTCCGCGCTCACCAACCCGGCGTCGGCGTCGACCCAGGGCGAGTTCTCTTTTTTCGTGGGGTTTTTCATATCAGGAAGATTCCCTCACCCTCGCCCTCTCCCTGAGGGAGAGGGAAGGGGTGAGGGTTTTCGAATCACTCTCCCAAGAGTTGTTTCAACAGAACCACCAGCGGCTCCTCGATCTTGATCGCTTCCTCCGTATTGGTGATCGGCCAGCCGGGCTGGGGAATCGCCCAGGGCTCCACGTGATCATTGGGCACGTCGGCTCGCAGGCTGGGGTCGCCCGTGGCCTTCGAAAAGAGTAGGCCGGCCTCTCTCGATAGAACCCAATTGACATAGAGTTTTGCCGCGTTGGGATGAGGACCGCGGGTCGCTTTCGAGACGTTCGCAAAGGCCGAGGTCACGTTGGTCCCTTCCTTGAGCTGTCCGCCGGGCACCGCTTTAACCGGCAGCCCCTCCTGGATGTAGCGATCCATCTGAATATCGCTGCAGATGCAGATCGGGTACTGTCCCTGGGCGATCCACTTGGAGGCGGTCCCGTCGTCCTGGATCATCTTCAAATCTTGCTGGACGAGCTTCTTGATAAATTCGGTGCCGAGCTCTTTGTGGATGTAAAAAAAGCCGAACGTGGATTGGCCGTAGCCGGAGAGGCGCGGGTCGCGGCCGATCAGGATCTTGCCCTTCCAGCGGGGATTGAGAAGCTCCTTCCAGCTTTTGAATTCTTCGAGCTTGACGAGGTTGCTGTTGATGTAAAGGTACTGTCCGGCGCGGCGCAACATCGAGAGGCCGATCCGCTCTTTATCGAAGAACGGCAGCTCGCCGCCGCGCCAGCTCTTCGGGTCCTTGACGTCGGGGAGAATCAGGTTGGGCTCGATCGGCTCAAGGGCGCCGATCGGCCTGAGGCCCCTGATCAAGGTGGAGGTGCCCGCGATAAAAACGTCCCAGGCATAAACGCCGCCCTGTCGCTCGCGCTGAACGCGCGGCGTAAGCTCCGGACCGCCGAAGCCCGAATACTCGATCTGGACACCGTACTTCTTCTCGAACGTTTCGGTCAGCGCTTGCCGGCGCTGATCGCCTCTCGGCGCCGCGAGATTCAGCCGGCCCTCTTTTTTTGCCGCGGCCGCCAATTTGTCCCATTCTTCCTGCCAGCCGCCGGCGGCAAACGAGCTGGTGACGAGCAAGCATGACAAAGACAGCGCCAGCAGGTTCAACCGTGCGATCATATTTTTCCCCGTCAATGCGCGTACGCTATCAAGATGCGAGGAGCATATCAAAGCATGCGGCGCTATTTCTACGCAAAAGAAGTTGACAATCGACTCGGCGAGTTGCAACACTTGGCAAAGGAAATCTTCTATTCTCTATGAAATCAGCTCTGCCCCTTTGCAAGATTCGCGTTTTGGATTTCAGCCATATTCTGGCGGGGCCGTTTTGCACGCGGCTCCTCGCCGACTTCGGCGCCGACGTCGTGAAGGTCGAAACGCGGACGCGCCAGGACCGCATGGGCGCGGTCAAGCCGGGCGATCGGCTCAAAGGGCGCTCGGACCGGCCGCCGGCTTATCTCACGACCAATCGCAACAAGCGCTCGATCACGATCAACTTGAAAACCGACGAGGGAAAAAATCTGGCTCTCAAGCTCGCCGCCACAGCGGACGTGGTCGTGGAGAATTTCAGCGCCGGCGTCATGGATCGCCTCAAGCTCGGCTACGCGCATTTAAAGGCGGTCAATCCGCGCATCATCTATGTCGCGATGTCGGGCTACGGTCACGACGGCCCACGCAAAGATTGGACGAGCATGAACATGAACCTCCAGGCTTACACCGGCCTCATGATGGCCACCGGCGCCGAGGGCGATGCGCCGACGGCGATTTCCAATTCCTGGAACGACTACATCGCCGGGCTACACGCGTGCTTCGGAATCCTGCAGGCGTTTTCCGAGCGCGAAGTGACACGGGTGGGCGTCAATCTCGATTTGAGCCAGTTCGAATGCAGCGTCGCGACTTTCGGCGCTCTGCTCCTGAGCAGCGCCGTCAACGGAGTCCCGCCGCCCAGACTGGGAAGCCGTTCGACTCATTGGGCGCCTCAGGGGGTTTACCGCTGCGCCGGGAAAGACGACTGGTGCGCGATCAGCGTTCAGAAGAGCGATGAGTGGCGCGCGCTCGTCAAAGCGATGGGAAGTCCAAGCTGGGCGGCGAAGACGGAATATGAAACTCTCGTGGGCCGGCTCAAACAGCATGATGAAATCGACGCCGGGATCGAAACGTGGACCGGGACGCTTCCGGCCGCCGAAGTCGAGCGAAGTCTCAAAGCCGCGGGAGTTCCGGCGGAGCGCATGCGGCGCATTCCGGAAGTCTTGGCAGACAAGAACGGCGCGAGCGTGTTCCGGCCGCTCAACGACCCGCGCGATCAAGACCGGCTCGTCACGGAGTTGCCGTTTAAATTTTCTCGAAGCCCGGTGGCGCCGCTTTCTCCCGCGCCTGGTCTCGGCGAGCACACGCGCGAGGTGCTGCGCGATTGGCTCGGAATCGACGAGAAAGAAATTAAGCGACTCGAAGAAAACGGAACGCTGCAGTGACTTTTGGAACCTCGTCACCCCCGAATGTACTTATCGGGGGTCCAGTCAGAATTTCTGGATTCCCGCCGAAGGACGGATCCGTCCGAAGCCCTGTGGCGGACCCGCTTCAGCCTGAGGCTGATCCGTCCTCTGGCGGAAAAAGCATGCGGGAATGACGGACAAAATTATGGCTACTGAAATCAACGCGCTGATCACTGACGAGCTGCGTTCCTGGATCGGAAGATCGAGCCCGCGGTTGCCGCTGCCCGAGGCCGTGTCGGCTTCCGATATCCGGCGCTACGTCGACGCCACGGAAGATCGCAACCCGCTCTGGCTCGACGACGATGCGGCGCGCGCGGCGGGGTATAAAGGAAGAGTCGTGCCGCCCATGCTGGTGTTGGAGCTGACGCGCCGGGCCCAGGATGAATCCGGAGACGGCGCCGGCTGGTGGCACAAGCTCCCGCTTCCGCCCGACTACACCGACACGCGCAACGCCGGCGGCGAGCTCGAATGGCTGGCGCCGGTCTACGTCGGCGACCGGCTCGCTCTGGAGAGCGTTATCGTCGACATCGCCGCGCGCCAGGGAAGGGCCGGCCTCGGCATTTACGTCACGCGCGAAGAACGCGTCTTGAACCAGCGCGGCGAAGTCGTTCTCAAGCGCCGGCAAACCCTCGCCCGCTTTCCGAAGACGGAATATAAGGACAGCTGAAAGATGTCGCGCATCATCGATCTCACGGAGCATTCGGGAGCTTACGCCGCCCGCCTTCTGGCCGAGACCGGCCATGACGTGATTCGCGTCGAGCCGCCCGAAGGCGACCCGCTGCGCCGGCTGGGACCTTATCTCGGCGGCAAGCCCGGCCTCGAAAAAGGCTCGTATCATCAGTTCATGAACGCCGGGAAGCGTAGCCTCACTTTGAATCTCAAATCGCCCGCCTGCCGAAAAATATTTCTCGATCTGGTCAAGAGCGCCGACGCCGTGATCGCGAACCTCCCGTTGCCCGTCGATGAAGCAGTCCTTCTCGAAGCGCGGTCGAACCTCGTGCTGATAAAAATCGAAGACGGCGAGCCCGAGCTGTGCGCCGTCGCGCGCTCCGGGCTACTCGCGATCACGGGACATCCGCGGGAGCGGCCAGTCCTGCTCGGCGGCCACGTCGTCTACGCCGCGATCGGCCTCCACGTCGCCGTCGCCGCCGCCGTCGCGCTTTACGTTCTCAAGCAGACCGGCGCGGGCCAGGTCGTAAGCGTCGCGGCGCAACAGTGTCTTCAAGCCTTGGCCGAGCAGACGATGGTCGCGTATACTTCGACGGGAAAAGTGACCGAGAGGCGCGGATATCGCGGCGCCATAACCGCCGTGTCGGGCGCCTTCCCGTGCGCCGACGGCTACTGGATGGTGAGCGTTCCGCATACGCCCGAAGGCTGGGGCAAATTTATGGACTGGGTGAAAGATCCCGTGCTGATGGAAGACAAGGCGCTCTTGGACGAAGCCGAGCGGAATGCAAAAAAAGATCTGATCCTCGACCGCCTCGAAGAGTGGTCGAAAAAATTCAAGAAAGCGGAGATCGTCGCCGAGGCGCAGCGGCGTCACATTCCGGCTTCGCCCGTCTCCACGGCGCTCGACCTGGCTCACGACCCGCAATTGATCGCGCGGGGCTTTTTAACCGAGATCGATCATCCCCTGTTCGGGAAAATTCTTTTCCCGGTCGGCGCCATCGCGAGCGTCCTGGGCCGAAAGCTCGAGCTGGCGCCTCGTCTCGGCCAGCACAGCGCGGAGATTCTCGCCGAACTGGGATATTCGGCGGCCGACCATCAGGCGCTGCTCAAAACCATGGCGATGTGAGGCTCGTTGAAAATTGGGACGGAAGGGCACCCTCACCCTTCCCTCTCCCTAAAGGGCGAGGGTAAGAAGTTATGAGATCGCCTATGAGTGATTCCCTCTCCCTCTGGGAGAGGGCAAGGGTGAGGGCTCTTTTTAATCCTCAGTGGGCGAGCGCAAGCTGATGACGCAGTTGATGGAAGCGCAAAATTATTTTGACAACGTGAACGTCGGCGACGCTCTTCCGTCCCGGAGCTTCGGGCCGCTGACGATCGTCGACACGGTGCGCTGGGCCGGGCTCCAGGAAAACTGGGCGCGGCTCCACTTCGACCGCGAGCACGTGCGCGAGCAGAGCGGGCTTAAGACTTTCATCGCGAGCGGCGCGTACCGACAGGCGCTTTTGATTCGCGCGCTCACGGACTGGATCGGCCCGCGCGGCTGGCTCAAAAAGCTGAGCGTGCGCCACACCGCTCCGACTTTCGAGGGCGACATGATGATCTATTCGGGGAAAGTCGTCGAAAAATCTTCCATGAGCAGCGATCCGTGGATCGCGTGCGAGCTGGAAGGAAAAAACCAGGAAGGAAAGCAGATCGTGACGGGAAAATGCACGGTGATTTTGCCTGCGAAAACGACTTCTCATGCTTCGACAGGCTCAGCATGAACGGAAATTTTTCATGATTTCACGTTGCCCCGTTCGCCCTGAGCCTCGTCGAAGGGTGAACATTTTTTATGGCTAACGTTAGCGGCAAGTACGCCATCGTCGGCATCGGCGAGACGGAGGTCGGAAGGCGTCTGGACAAGACGATCACGGCGCTCGGCCTGCAAGCCGCCGTAGCCGCGATCGCCGACGCCGGTCTCGAGAAGGATCAGATCGACGGCCTCATCACGCACCAACAGCGCTCCAATCCTCAGGCCAACAGCTCGGCATTGTTGGCCGACCGGTTGGGAATCAAGCCGGCTTATATCAATGACATCAGCCTCAGCGGCGGCGCCGCGGGCACGATGGTCCTCACGGCCGTGGGCGCGATCGAGGCGGGACTCTGCTCCACCGTGCTGTGCGCTTCGGCGGGCGGCGGCCAGGCGCTCTCGCGCGAAGGCCGCGGCCACGGCAAGCTCGCGACCGGTTGGGAAGATTTCATGCATCCATTTGGTGGTGTCGCCGCGCCGATCCACTACGCGCTCGCCGCCCGACGGCACATGCACGTCTACGGGACAACTTCGCGCCAGTTCGGCGCGATCGCGGTGGCCTGCCGCAAGCACGCCGGCCTCAATCCCAACGCGCAAATGAAAAAGCCGATCACGCTCGAGGACCATCAAAGCTCGCGCATGATCGCCGATCCGTTTCGTCTCCTCGACTGTTCGTTGGTCTCAACCGGCGCCGGCGCGTGGATCGTCACCAGCGCGGAGCGCGCCCGCGATCTCGCCAAACGGCCGGCCTATATTTGCGGCATGGGCTCGGCGGCCATTTTCAGCGGCGTGAATTACGCCGAAGACTTGACCTCGGTCGGCGGGCGGGAATCCTCGCGCCGGGCATTTGAAATGGCCCGTCTCAAACCGTCGGACGTCGACGTGGCGGAGCTTTACGACTGCTTTACTTACGTGGTGCTCGTCGCGCTCGAAGACTACGGCTTCTGCAAAAAAGGCGAAGGCGGAGCGTTTGTGGAAAACGGCCGCATCGAGCTCGGCGGCGAGCTGCCGGTCAACACGCACGGCGGCTTGCTCTCACAGGCACACGTCGGCGGCATTTTTCACATCACCGAAGCGGTGACCCAACTACGCGGCGCCGCCGGCCCGCGCCAGGTGAAAGACGCCGAGGTCGCCGCGGTGAGCAGCCAGTGCGGCCAGTTGGGAATCCACGTGACGTTGCTATTGGGAAGCAGTCCGAATTAAAGATGGAAAAGTCGAAAAAGATTTTGCCGATCCCAAACCCGGACACCGAACCCTTCTGGAAAGGCTGCGCCAATCGCAAGCTCTTGCTCCAACGCTGCGCCGCCTGCCAGGCCTACCGCCACCCGCCGAGTCCGATCTGTCACAACTGCTTGTCCCCGGAACACCAGTGGGTCGAGGCGTCGGGTCAGGGAATTATATATAGTTACGTAATCGCGCACGAAGCCTTACGCGGCTGGACCGGCGAGGTTCCTTACGTAGTCGCGATCATCGAGCTATCCGAAGGCCCGCACATGATCAGTAACGTCGTCGGCACACCGCTCGATCACATAAAAATCGGCATGCCCGTGAAGGTATTCTTCGAGCCGGCAGGAGAAGAAATTTTCCTGCCCAAATTCCGCGCGGCTGACAAGGCGTGAACGAGCGTAAAACACCCCAGTTGATTTCACAACGGTCTAGTACCGTCAAGCGAGATCAAAATCCAATGAGACTAGCGAAGCTTCTCATTTCGCGGGATCTTCACTCCAGAACTGGAGCAACTTGTCCTTTATAAATTGAATTTCTTTAGGGCAGCCCGTCTGGCCGCATCGGGCAGAAAAATTTCTATCATTAATGCTGAAAAAGTAATCATGCACAGGCGAGTCGCTGCCAAAATCACTCTGCAGCCATCGGCCGGATTTTTCACGTAGCCTAAGAACACCTTTTGCAGCGTCTGAGTCTAACAATTTATCAACCTCAACCTTAGGTACAAACTTCTCCCGGCCGTGCATATCTGTCAAATACCCGTCCTCGTAAAGGACGAGCTCATGAGGCGGCGCCCCCGCAGGATCGGGATGGACTCTCATACCAACGACCATTGGAATCTTTAAAAACCGATGTGTCGGCTGATCAAACAAATAACGATCAAGGAAAGTCCCCCAAACTGCATTATTATAAATCCTTTTCTGTAAAACCCCGTCTGGCTTGCCCGCATTAAGAACTTCAATCCTGCCGTCAGGAAGAAACCTGGTTCCTACCGAAAGAGAGACTCTCCAAGGTTCGCTGTCGCTGAACGAATATCTTACGATCTCTTTCTCTTGAAGATCGTAACCAAAGATTAGCGCCTCAATGGTATTGCAGCTCTGATACTGGATTATCACAATCTGCTCCTTGCTTTGTCCTGCGAGCGGAAGGTTGCTCTTTTTAAGGCCTGGATTCCACGCAAGGTGACCTTCTACGAAGGACAAGTCCAAGGAATATGCGGCAAGACGATTCCCTCCTATCTCGAATTCTAATCTAAATCTTCCGTCAATCTCCTTACCCCCTTCCGGAGCCGGGCAACCATACGGCTTGACCAGCACGGTTTCTCTCACTTTTTCGGGAAACAAGCGCGCCTTGCCTAATAATGTGTCTGTAATACGAAACTGAATTTCGGACAGAGGTATCGAACCGTTCTCTTTTTTTTCTATATTGGCCTGTGCTGACCTCCTCTCGGCCGGATTCGCTGCGTCAAGGTAGTCGTGCACCGGATGAAACGGAGTCAGCACCAACACCAAAACGGCGGCAGTCAAGAACAGCCGTGATTTTGCATTATTTTGGATCATCTTTTGATACGCCGTATCTTGAATGATTCGGTCACCCTCGTCATACAACGGTCATACTAGCGAATTCGCAGTTTCGCAGATTATAATCGGGTAAATAAGGTGAATAAAGGGGAGTGAGCTAGCCCGGATTTTGGCGGACACCATCGGCATGACCTTAGGCAGCCTTGAGACCGCGACGAGATTGTTTTAGAAGGAACCGAACACGGACATCCAGGCGGGGAGTATGTCGATAAGCGCATCAGTGCATGGTGCGATATGCCGATGCAGGTCTCGAGCAGACGGCTTGGTTAGGGTCACGCGCCGAGGGAGAAGCCTATGATCGATGTCTATGCCTGGGCCACAATGAATGCCCGCAAGATTTATATCATGCTCGAAGAGACCGGTCTTCCCTACCGGATCCGCCCGGTTAACATTACCAAGGGCGAGCAGTTCAAGCCGGAATTCCTGGCGATTTCCCCCAACAACAAAACTCCCGCGATTATCGACCGCGACGGGCCCGGGGGCGGCGATTATTCGCTGTTCGAATCCGGCGCGATTCTCATGTACCTGGCCGACAAGACCGGCCGGTTGCTGCCCGCCGATCCGGCCGCGCGCTCGACGGTGATCCAGTGGCTGATGTGGCAGATGGGCGGGCCGGGGCCGATGTTCACCGAGGCCCATCACTTTCATTCCCAGAAAAACACGCCCGACATGGCCTACCCGGCCGAGCGCTACGACAAGGAATCTTATCGACTGTTGAAGGTGGCCGAAAAGCGGCTTGGCGAATCGAAATATCTCGCGGGCGATTTTTTGACTAAGTTGACTTACTCCAGCAGATGCGGTCATGACGCCCGCGCCGGGATCAAGTCTTCGAAAATTACTTACCAATTGTGCCTAACTGATCCAACCCTTGCTCTCGGCCTGCTTCGAATACCAGATCAAAAACGCCGCCAGCACCAGCGGCATCAGAATAAACATCGAGATCTCGAAGGGACGGTAGTCGACTGTCGAACCGGCCATGCCAAGGTAAGGGATCGTTTGCACAATCACGCCAAGTAGGGACGCGATAAACAAATAGAACGCAGCCGACTTCCTGAGCAGGAGCAGAAGGCAGCCAAGCGCGCCACCGAAAACGGCTAACCATGAGCAGTCCAGATACCGACAAAGTCTTTACTGGCTCAATTCCGACGCTCTACAATACGTATCTAGTGCCGCTGATCTTCGAGCCCTACGCTGCGGACCTGGCGAATCGGCTGGCTTCGAGATCTCCAACTCGCGTACTCGAAATCGCCGCCGGCACAGGCGTCGTGACTCGCGCTTTGGCATCCGCGCTGCCTGAAAGCGTCTCCATCGTCGCCACGGATCTGAATCAGCCGATGTTGGATCAAGCTTCCGCGCTCGGGACCAAGCGCCCTGTGGAGTGGCGTCAGGCGGATGCCATGCGACTGCCTTTCCGAGACGAAACGTTTGACGCCGTTGTATGCCAGTTCGGAGTCATGTTCTTCCCCGAGAAGTCCAAAGCGTTTTCGGAGGCGCGGCGAGTGCTCAGGCCGGGGGGCGTTTTCATTTTCAACGTGTGGGACCGGATCAAAGAAAACGAATTCGCGGACACCGTGACGACGGCGCTCGAATCCCTGTTTCCCAACGATCCGCCGCGCTTTCTCGCGCGCATACCCCACGGCTATTACGACCGCCCGACCATCGGGCGAGATCTTGCAGACGGCGGGTTCACTCGGGCGCCTCAAATCACCACGGTTGCGGCGCGCAGTCGGGCGCAATCTTCCCGGGTGCCGGCGATCGCGTACTGCCAGGGGACACCGCTAAGAAATGAGATCGAAACCCGCGACGCCTCCCGGCTCGGCGAAGCAACCGACATCGCGACGGAAGCGATCGCCCAGCGGTTCGGGCGGGGCGCCGTCGACGGCAAGATCCAGGCGCACATTGTCACCATTGAGAGCTGACAGTTCGAGCGTAGCGGGGTCACGCCTGAGTTATCGAACTGCTTCAACAACACCGGTGCGATATTTGGCTCCGAGAAATTATTTCGCGCTAGCTACGGGTTGTCCCGAAATCGCGGCGGCCGCGACTTTCCGGCCTGTGTTGCGGAGCAATTCTCTGTCGGCCTCGCGGGTTTCCGCCGGCGGAACCCGAAGCGCCGTGTTTCTGCAATAAGTCGCAATGGGATTTCCGCCGGACGAGACGGCGCGCCTTGGGTCTTTACCGCTCTGCAACGCGCGAATTCCCTCCCGCAACAGCTTCCGAACGAGGGTCACGCCCCGATCCGTGGCGCCCAAGTGTTCCAGCGCGTGGACGGCGATCGGGCGCTGGCTCTCTTGCGCCTCGTAGTCCCCCGGCTGGCGTTGACGCTCTTCATGGCTTCGACTGATGGACTGCGAGCTTCTCAGCGGGCGCGCGACGGAGCGCTGCTCTCGGTTCTCCGGCGCATAGCGGAACTGATACGCGAGCGTATGGGTGTCATCGACCGGAACCGTCCAGGCGGTCATGTACAGTGGACCGAAATCCAGCTCTTCCGTGGGCCGAAAGCGGCTCGGCGCAAACTGGTCGACGTTGGGCATGATGTAGTCGCCCAGACGCACCCAAACCAAATCGCCGACTCGCCGCGTGTGGATACCGATCACGCCGACCGGGCTCTCCTGCCACTCGAGCACCCTCGAACGAAAGCCCTCCCGAATCGCCGCAACATCGGCCTCGAATTCTTTGAGCCCGACGTTGAAGTAATCCTCTAAAGGCCCCCCGTTCACGCTCGGACGGTAACGATCCAGCTTTGCGCGCGCCTCCTCCGGGTCGTGCAGAAATACGAAGTGCGCCTGGTCCGCGTTATTCTCCGCCAACTGCAGCCAGTTGCAGTCATAGATGAATTTCTCATCCGTTTCTCCGCCGGGCACCATCCGGTAGCCCGGCAGTTCGAATGAATCGTAGATCGGAAATTCGGGCCGGTGCTCCGGGGGCCCCATGTAGGCGAAGATCAGACCCTTGTACTCGATGGTCGGGTAGGCCCCATGGAAAAATCGATCCTTGAACGTGCTCTCGGGCGGCTCCCCCGGCGTCTCCAGCACTCGGCCGTCCACGTCGTAGAGCCAGCCGTGATAGCAGCACCGAATTCCGCAGCGCTCGACCATGCCAAATTCCAGCGACGTGCCGCGGTGGCTGCAGTGAAGCTCGAGAAGTCCGATTTTTCCGCGGCCGTCGCGAAAAAGTACGAGGTCCTCGCCCATGATGCGGATCCGCTTCGGCAGGTCTTTTAGTTCCGCGGTCATCCCCACCGGATGCCAGAAGCGGCGCAAATATTCACCGCAGGGCGTTCCGGGCCCCACTTCGGTCAGTTCCCTGTCATGCTCCGGGACCTCTCTATGGTAGTAGCCGCTGAACGGCTCCTTGATCAGCTGCGCCATCGTCTCGTCCTTCCGTCCCTTTTCAAAATGGTTGGAGCATCTGTCTATTGAAACGCCTCGTCGCCAATTCAGGTCAGGTGGCCCGCCTCCCGATAATAGCGCGCAGCGCCGGGATGGAGTGGAATCTTCGTCTCCCATTGCCTTGTGATTGGCTGAGTCAGCGTCGACGAGTAGGTAAGAAAAGGTATGGGCAGTCGTTGGTTGTGGGTGTAGCTCACGGTGACCGAAGCTTCCTCGATGCGTTTTCTGTTCCGATCAATGCTCTTGGCAATCTTATAGATAATGCCGTCGTCTACTTCTGCGCGGGTGATCAGGAGGTTATCGGATAGATCGATGGTCAGCAGCGGCTCTTGAATAGACGGCAGGAATCCTACGGGAACGATGTTGCGCGCATAACCCTCGCGCTCCAAGCCGGCCATCACCTGCTCCTCGAGCCCGATGAAGCGAAACCCGTTGGCGGCCACGGTTTGCCAGACGCCTTCTGTCGAGGCATGCCCGATGACCACATCCACCTCTCGGTTTCTGATCTCTTCATCGAGTGCCGTCAAGCCTACACCGACGTGCCACCATCGGCCCCCCCAGGCTTCGATGTCCGCCAGCGAGTAGCCGTACCGCCGCAGGATCTGGTTCTCATGCTCGTACAATTCATCCGCGCGGACGCCCAATCGGACCGCGCGCTTCTCCCGGCCGATCTGTCCAAGATCTTTGACGGGGCACCAGGGCGCCAGAGCGAACAACTGCCGATCCAATCTGGGAAAGCGCGCGACCGAGCGGAGATTCGTCAACGGTTTTCCCGCCCAGGAACGTTTTCCTTCGTGCGCCCAGCTCGCCCGCGCCGCCGGAAAGACCCAGCCCAAGTCCAGTTCTCCGCCGGATATCCAATCCAGGCGGTTGAGGGCGGGAGCTATGATCGCAACCGGAGCGGCGCCTTGAACGCTGCGCGCGAACACCTGGGTCATCCTGTACGAACCGGCCCATCCCACTCCGATCTTGACGCCCTGAAAGACGACATTGGATGGCAACTCGGTATTCAAGAGTGCTCTCTCTCAGCTATGAAAGCTCGGAACGTTTTCCCTATAAGTCGCCGTGCGCGCTTCGAACCGAGATTCTAACCGAGATTCTATTGAAGACAGTCATCGATGCCAAACCCCATAGCAGGGCCTGCTTAGGCCTGTCAAATACGGTTTAGCGGAGTAAAAAACGAATTTGACCGTAAGGGAGAAAGCTGGTAGACGCCGGACTATGAAGAACCTGTCTAACCGCTGCAGCACGATGTTCTTCACGGCGCTTTTAAGTTCATTGCTGGTCAGCAACTCGCCTGCGCAAACCCAAGAGCAAAGCAGGGATCGGGAAAAAAAATGGCCGGCGACGATCCAGGCAGCCAAAAATGAGGGAAAGCTCGTTTACCACTCCGGGAATTCCTCCGAACCCTATTTCCACGAATTTGAGAAAAAGTTTCCCGAGATAAAGCTCACTCAAATCTTGACGCGCGGGGGAGCCGCGGCAGAGCAACGTTTAATGGCCGAACGACGGGCCGGGGTTTACGTCGCGGACGTTGTGCATCTGGGAGCGGGATCGGGTTCCGCGTTGGCCAGTGCAGGGGCCCTTGATCCTCTCGAGCCCTATATGATTCTCCCCGAAGTTTTGGATCAGTCGAAATGGTTTGAAGGGAGACACTATTTCGCCGATAAGGACGGAAAGTACGTTTTCAAGTATGCCTCGAACCCCGGCGCGGACATTTCGTACAATACCAAACTCGTGAATCCAGGTAACATAAAGTCTTATTGGGATATTCTCGATGCAAAATGGAAAGGAAAGATTGTGACTTACGACCCAGGCGCCCGCGGCTCGCGCCTGTTCAGTTACTTTTATTATAATTCGGAGCTAGGACCTCGTTACTTGAGACGGCTCTTTGGCGAAATGGAGCTTACTGCCAGCCGCGATCGTCGCCAGATCACCGATTGGTTGGCTCAGGGAAAATTCGCCATAGCGCTTCGGACCGCTCCGGATGCTTCAACTTTGGATGACGCAAAGGCCCAAGGACTGCCTGTCAATTGGTTTACTCCCGCACACTTTAAAGAGGCAGTGGCCATAAGCGGCGGGCCGGCTCACATTGCAGTAGTTAACAGGGCCCCTCATCCGAATGCAGCGAAACTCTTTATTAACTGGTTCCTGTCTCGCGAGGGCCAGCTGATGGTACAAAACATCGCTGCTAAACATGGAGACGGCGTTGACTCGCTTAGAATCGATATTTCCAAGGACATGATTCCTCCGGGTTATCGCCGAGAGGAGAAAACTAAGTTTTTCGACATGGATGCACCCGAACACGCAAATGACGATCCCGTTTCAAAGCTTATCAATGAGGTGTGGAAAAAATAGGCCGGCTCGTTGATGAGACCGCTCTCAAGGATTTTCCTAGCAGCGGTGAGTATGTGTAAGAAAAGCAAGGAGGCGCGCAATGAGCGAACGCCGGATCACTCGCACCGAAGCCCCGATGGAAACGGGTTACGACCAAGCGGTTCGTGACAAAGAAATCCGCAACAAGCGGATGGCGGAAGGGAAAGTAATCGTCAAGGGTGACGACTTGCCCTGGGAGCTGAACCGCCAGGGACGGATCAAGTATTTTCTGACCGATCGATCGGAAGACGTCGCGGCCCCCGGCTGGCTTGTCTTCCAACAGGAGATTCACAAGCACTCGGGCATGCACCGGCATCAAGGCGGAACTTTTATCTTCATCTTGGGCGGCAAGGGATACAGCATGGTAAACGGCGTGCGCCACGATTGGGAGGCCGGCGATCTAGCCATTTTGCCGATGGTGCCCGGAGGCGTCGCCCATCAACACTTCAATCTCGACCCCGCTGTTCCCGCCCTTTGGATGAGGGTGGGTTATACCCCGCACAAGCGACTCGTTGTTGCCAACTGGATCGAGCAGCTCGAGGTCAACCCTGATTGGGCGGATAAGAACGGATTGGAGGACCGGAAAGTGGCTCCGATAGTAAACCATGCCCGTACGACAGACAGAGATGACTCTCCACGCGGGAACACTCTCTTCGACGCCCTGTTGCGGCTCCGCGACGAGCAACGAGAGCAGATGAAGCACGCTCGAATGGTCGTTCAGGGGAAATCGTTACCCTTGGAGATCAATCCGATGGGTTTGTTCCGCTGGTACGTCCATCCGCACATGAAAGATGTCGGATGTCTCGCCCAGATGATTTACGTGCAGGAGATTCCGGGTGGGAGTCGTTCGGGCAAACAGCTTCATCAAGGTGGCAGGTTTCATTATGTTCTCGAGGGAAATGGCAGCACCGTCATAGACGGGGTCCGCCATGATTGGGAAGAGAACGAAATTATCCTGCTTCCTCTCAGTTCCCATGGCGTCGTCCATCAGCATTTTAATGCAGACCCAAACAAACCCGCCAGGCTGCTCGTATCCGAACCCAACCTGGTCCACGTCTGGGGAGTGGATCTGGGGTCGGGATTAGAGATGCTGGAGCCGGCCCCGGAATACCACGGCTAGAGATCAGACACGAAACATCTTGATTGTGATTTCTAGTAATTTTGGAGCGGGCGACGGGGATCGAACCCGTGACGTCCAGCTTGGGAAGCTGGCATTCTACCGCTGAATTACGCCCGCTCGAGGAGCGGCAGAAGATTTTTTATAGGGGATTGCCGCCGCCTTGTCAATCAATTCCGCCGTCCAGGGAACAATGGGAAGACTCCCGGTTTCACCCTATTGACAAAATACAGGACGGCAAGTACGCTTTAATCGCTTGCCCGGTATTAGGCCTTTCTGGCGCAAGCAATCGTAAAGGGCGAAAGGCCTCTGTGAGTCTCCCTTGTGAACGCGATTAGTGGTTAGAGCAGCATCCGACCGGAGCCAAGTCCCCACCGTGCGAGCTCTCATGTTCTTCTCCCATCAGTAATCCGTGTCCCAAGGCAAAGACCTTAAATGACGTTCTCAGTTGGAGGAGAATATGAGCAATAAGTTATATGTGGGCGGCCTGCCCTATTCCGTGACTGAAGGGAGGCTTGAAGAGATCTTCGCCGAGTACGGGTCCGTAACGTCGGCCAGGGTTATCTCCGATAAGTTTACCGGCCAGTCGCGCGGTTTCGGCTTCGTCGAGATGAACTCTTCGGAAGAGGCGCAAAAGGCGATCGAGGCCTTGAATGGCACCCAATTGGACGGCCGGACACTGGTGGTGAACGAGGCGCGGCCTCAGGAGAGGCGGCCCGGCGGGGGCGGGGGCGGGGGCGGTGGCGGCGGCGGAGGCGGTGGCAACCGGCGCGGCGGCGGTGGCGGCGGTGGCGGCGGACGCAATCGCTGGTAATTCCGTCTCTCTAAGCACGCAATAAAAAAAGGGAGCGATAGGTCGGATCGCTCCCTTTTTTGCGTCTTGCGGTGTCCGCCGCGTTAAGCTTCCATGTTGTAGAAGCGCTTCCCGTTATCCGAGAGAATTTTTCTCTTGGCCGAGTCCGGCAAATCTTTTCGCGCCTCGAATTCCCGGATCGCGTCGGCCAGATCGGGCTCGTGCGGATAATCCGAGGCATATAAAAATAGATCTTCGCCCAACCGTTCAATGGCCGTGGGAAGCATATCTTCCCACAGTTCCGTATGATAAAAGATCTGCCCGCTCTTCATGTAGTCGCTGGGCTTTTTCTTGAGCAGCGGCGCCTGATGCGCCCGGTTTTTGTATTCCATGTCGAGCCGATCCATCAGAAATGGCAGCCAGGCGCAACCCGCTTCCAGCGAAGCGATCTTGAGCCTGGGAAATCTCTCCAGCACTCCTTCCAAAATGACACTGGTCAGTTGAATCATCTGGGCGAAGGGATGGGAAAGAGTCCTGGCCTCGATCAACGAACGGAAAAAATCGAATCCGAGACCGCGCGATGGAGCGCCGTGAATGGCGAGCGGGGCGCCCAACTTCTCGGCTTCCGTGTACAGGGGATCGAAGTACGGATCGCCCAGCGGCGTATGAAAGCCGACCGGCGCGATGACGCCGCCGACCATATTCAGCTCTTTCACGCAGCGCTTGAGTTCCTTCGCCGCTTCTTTGATGTCCTGAATCGGCAGCAGCGCCACGACGTTAAGCCGTCGGTTGTACTTGATGTAACGCTCCGACATCATATTGTTATAAGCGCGACAGACCACGACCGCCCAATCGGGATCTTGGATGAACCCTTCGGCGAGCCCCGCGGTGGGGTAGATCACCGCCCGATCCAGCCCTTCCCGGTCCAGCACCTCGAACCAGCTTTTGGGATCGTCGGGGCCGATCACGTAAGGCCGGCCGTCGCCGACGCGGCGCGCCATGCGCTGAAAACCGTCGAGGGTCGGGAAGAAAGGCAGCGAAAGCACTTCTTTTCGGCCGCGATAGGGCTCCTCCATAAACTCGGCGATGTCTTGATCCTTCTCAAAAATATGACCGTCCGTATCGACGACTTGCGTGGCCATAGACATTCCTCCTGCTCCTAAGCCTTATCCCCTCCCGGTAAAAAACTCAATCATTTCGCTTCGGCGAGGTCGCGGCGCCGGGAGCTTCTCTCCGGGCCGATGCGTGAGGACGCGGAAGCTAAACCGTATCGAGCAGCTCTCTCCGCAGTCATGTCGAGCGTAGTCGAGACGTATCGCATCGGTCCGGAGAAAGACCCCCCGGGCCGGCTCACGATCGCCTCCCTAATCTCTTATATTCTGCGTGAACCATTCGGTGGGAATGTCGCGGCCGACGCCCTTCTTCTTCGCCTCGTTGTAAACCGCAGTGCACACGGCGGCGAACTGCACTCCCATGACGCCGAGGTTGAGAAACCAGCTCGTCTGCTCGTCGCTGGTCCGGCCCTTTGCCTTGCCGGAAAGGACATCGGCAAGCGTCGGCATCTTGAGAATCTCTTCGCGCGGCGGCCGGCGCGGTATGATCGCTTTTTCCTCCGGCTGGCCGGCAACGTAGCCGAGAAAGCCGTGCGCCGCGTAGAACGCGCCCGGCGGAGGATTTTCCAGATGCGGCGTGCTCTCGCCCATTTTGATCGGCACATCGACGGCGTTGGCAAATCCGGGCTCGGTTTCGTCCCAGGTGACGTCGGTCACGTGCATTCCCGGCTCCAGCCACGCGGTTTTAAAAACAGGATCGATCGAAGAGGTGGTGCAAGAGACGATATCGACGCCTTTGACCGCTTCGCGCGCGGATGCGACCGGCTCGACTTCGATGCGAAACTTCTCGCTTATCTCTTTCGCGTACTGCCGCGCGTTGGCTTGATTCGGGCTGTAAACTTTGACCTGGGTGATTTTGCGCACGCATGAGAACGCTTCGAGATAGCTCCGCGCCATGCCGCCGGAGCCGATCATGCCGACGACGTGGCTGTCCTGCTTGGCCAAATACTTCACGCCCAGGCCCGCGCCGCCGGCGACCCGCATGTGCTGGAGATAGCCGTCGTTGATAAACGCCGCCGGCATGCCGTCGCGCGCGCTGAACATGACCAGCATGCCGAAATAAGTGCCCGGTTGAATGCAATGCTTGTTCTCGCGTTGATTGCCTTTCTCCCCCGGCCAGCTCACGATGTCGGAAAGCATCCGCGCCACGACGTAGCCGTCCCTTGCCGCGCCGCCGGTCATTAAGGCCCAGCGATAGTAGCTCTCGGGGCGTTCACAAGGCAGATAAACGTCGATCCGTCCCATCGTCGCCGCGTTGCCGCGGATGATTTCCTTCTGCGTCTCGTCGAGCGCCTCCAACGTCATCGGCATCGTCAAAACTTTTTGCACGTCGTCGTCTTTCAAAAGCAGCATGAAAACTCCTTACACTTTTCGGTGATCGGACGGACCGAGAATCGGCTTCTTCTCGGTCTCCTCGATGTGGCGAATGAAACGGTACTTGTTTTCCAGCTCGTCGGAGCGGATCGGCGGCAGCTTGGGCTGTCCCTGCTCGACTTTAACCGCGATGAAGCTAAGCTCGTTTCTTTTCCACGCCTCGAGAAACTCCCGGCGGAACTCTTCCGGGCTCTTCACCCAGCAGACGTGTTTGTAACCCGCGCCCTTGGCCAGCGCGACGGCGTCGGTTCCCGATACCGTCGCGGTCTCGGTCGCGCCCGACGCCTCGTAGCATTGATTGTCGAAGAGCAGATGAATGAGATTGGGCGGGGTCTGCCAGGCGATCGTGGGTAGGCCGCAGAGGTTCATCAGAAAGGCCCCGTCGCCGTCGATCGCGATGACTTTGCGGCGCGGCAGCCCCAGCGCGATGCCCAAAGCGATCGAGGATGCGAGTCCCAGGGTGCGCGGCCGGAAGTTTCCGTCGCCCGGTCTGAGCGCCTGCCACTCGCGCGCCGCCCAACCGGCCGCGACCACCAGCGCGTCACCGGCATCGCCGGCAATCGCCTTCAGATAATCGTAGCGCTGCATCACTCGACTCCCAGGACGGTTCGGGTCAGCAGCACGGCAACCGGCTTCCGCGAGTCCTCAGCCAATATCTGCGCGCCGCTGAGAGTCTCGGCAACCTCCTCGGGTCTGCGCAACACATAGGTCCGAAGTCCGAGGGCGGCGAGCACCGGCTCGGTCACCGACCCGACCGTAGCGAAACCGCGGTCGCCGAAATCGCCGGCGTAATAAATCAGCAGCAGAATCGGAATCTGAAATTGCAGACAGGTCGTCGTGAGGCCGTTGCAGCTATTGAGCAGGCCGGCGTTCTGCATCAGAAGCGCCGGCTTTTTCCCGGTGAGATAGGCGCCGGCGCAAATCCCGACGCCTTCCTCTTCGCGACAAAGCGGGACGTGTTTAATATCCGGGTCCTGGTCGATCTTCTTGACCAGCTCGACGATCTTCAAGTCCGGGAGCGTGGCGACAAGATCGATGCGCGCTCTTTTAAGCGCCGCGACGACGTTTTCTGCGGCCTCCAAAGCATTCATGCGATTCGCCGATTACTTTTTCAGACGGGCACTTCCGGATTCTAGACGCGCGGCGCCAATTGACGACTCAATCCGCATACTAAAAGCCCAGCGATTATTCAAGGCCAAGCGATGAACTCCAATCGTTTTTCACAGCGGGGATTCGAGCCTTGACAGAGGACAAGCAATATCTATAGTGGGGGCATCAGGGCGCCGATATGGAAGAACGAACGCTCAAAGTAAGCGAGGATCATGTCTGGGTCGGGGTCGAGGATCAGCACGTATTTTTCGGCGTGACCAACTACGGCCAGAGTGAGCTCGGCCACATCATCTCCGTCGACCTTCCCGAGCTCGGAGACAAGGTGGAAAAAGGCGAGGCGTTCGCGGAGGTGGAGTCACAGATGACCGTGGCCGAGCTGATCGCGCCGGTTTCCGGAACCGTGATTGCGGTCAATCCTGAGTTGGAAAGTCATCCATCGATCATTAATGAAGACCCTTACAACGAGGGTTGGTTGGTCGAGGTGAGGCTGAAGGATCATTCCGAAGTGAAATCCTTGATGGATATGGACGAGTATTATCACTTTGTTTTCAAGCCCAGCCCGGGATAATCTTTCCGTCGCGGCGCGATTTTCCTTGCGCTCAGTCTCCGCTTCAAGCTTTAACTCGAATTCCCGCGCAGAGCGCGCGGAACCGGCGGATTGGCGGCGTTAAGAAGGCGGAGCTTTTTCCGATGGAGCGGGCGATTCGACGACGGCGCTGTTTTTACTTCTTTTGGAGTCGGGCGCGGCGAACCGGTAGACCATTTCGCCCCGTTTGACCAAACCGAGTTCTTCTCGCGCTATCTTCTCGAGATAAAGATCATCGTGGCGAATCCGATTGACGCGCTCGCGCAACGTTTCATTTTCCTTCTGCAGGAGAAAGTTTCGCTCTTCCAGTTGTTTTTTCTCGCCCCATAGGCGCCAGAGATGAAACACCCCTCTTTCGCCAAAGGCGGTGAAGAGAGACAAGGCGACGAGGAGGCTGGAAAATAGATAAACGACGCGGCGCTGCGATGAAGTCGATGAACGCATGATCCGAAGGCAGCCCATAGTAGCACATTTTCTTGCGGCTTGCTTATTTTCACGCCTTGACCGAGCGCGATCCCGGAGGTGACAATGAAGATCAGACAGGTCCATGCGCGAGAAGTCTTAGATTCCCGCGGCCAGCCGACGGTGGAGGTCGACGTGACCTTGAAAAACGGCGCGCGCGGCCGCGCGACGGTTCCGTCCGGCGCGTCCACGGGCGAGCACGAAGCGGTCGAGCTGAGAGACGGCGACAACCGTTTTTTGGGGAAGGGCGTCCAACAAGCGGTGCTCAACGTCGATCGCGTGATCGCTCCGCGCCTGCTCGGCAAAGACGCGAAACGCCAGCGAGAGATCGATCGCCTGATGATCGCGCTCGACGGCAGCGCGGACAAAGGCCGGCTCGGCGCCAACGCGATCCTGGGCGTCTCCTTGGCCGCGGCGAAGGCTCAAGCCGCGGCGGAGAAGCTGCCGCTCTATAGATACCTGGGCGGCCCGCGGGGCAGAACTCTCCCCGTGCCGATGTTCAACGTGCTCAACGGCGGCGCCCACGCCGACAACAACGTGGACTTTCAGGAGTTCATGATCGTTCCCGTCGGCTTGAGAACTTTCTCCGAAGCGTTGAGGGCGGCGGCGGAGGTCTTCCAGACCTTAAAAAAGGTTTTGCACAAGCGCGGCTACTCCACCGCCGTCGGCGACGAGGGCGGATTCGCCCCGAGCCTTAAGAGCAACGAAGAGGCCGTGCAGCTTTTGCTCGAAGCGATCACCCAGGCGGGCTACAAAACGAAGGACGACGTGGCACTGGCGCTCGACGTGGCCGCGAGCGAGCTGTACGACAGCGGCGGCTACGTGTTCAAAAAATCCGACGGCAAAAAACGCGGCCCTGAATCGATGACCCGGCTCTATGAGGATTGGGTCCGGCAATATCCGATCGTCTCGATCGAAGACGGCTGCGCGGAAGACGACTGGGACGGATGGAAGACGCTGACCGCGGCGTTGGGCAAAAAAGTGCAGCTCGTCGGCGACGATATCTTTGTCACGAACAAATCACGATTAGCCCGCGGCATCGAATCCGGCATCGCCAACTCGATCCTCATCAAAGTGAACCAGATCGGCACGCTCAGCGAGACCTTGGAAACGATGCGCCTGGCCGCGAGAGCCGGTTACACGACGGTCATGTCGCACCGCTCAGGCGAGACCGAGGATACGACGATCGCCGACCTAGCGGTCGCGACCAACGCGGGCCAGATCAAAACCGGCGCGCCCTGCCGCGGCGAGCGAACGGCTAAATACAATCAACTCCTGCGTATCGAAGAGGAGCTGGGCAAGCGGGCGGTGTACGCGGGCAAGAAGGCTTTCAAAACGATCTGAAGTGAAAAAAGAAACCGTTGAAGCAAAAAAGAAACGGGCGCTGGCCCTTGCGGCGCGCCTGAAAGAAGCTTACCCGGAGCTTCGCGTCCCGCTCGATCATCGCAACACCTTCGAACTGCTCGTCTCGGTCATTCTCTCGGCTCAGTGCACGGACGAGATGGTCAACCGAGTCACGCCGGAGCTGTTTCGCCGCTATCCGACTCCGGCATCGATGGCGCGCGCGCCGGTCGGCCAGATCGAAAAATTCATTCGCCGCCTCGGTCTATTCCATGCCAAGGCCATAGCGTTGAAAAAGTCCAGTCGGCGATTGGTTGAAATCCACGCCGGAGAGGTCCCGGCGACGATGGAAGAGCTTACGCAGCTTGCCGGGGTGGGACGCAAGACGGCGAACGTGATCCTGGGCCACGCCTTCGGTATTCCCGGAATCATCGTCGATACCCACTGCAAGCGCTTGTCGCGGCGCCTCGGTCTGACGAAGGAAGAAGATCCAACCAAAATCGAGCGGGACCTGATGAAACTCCTGCCGCCCGAGGAGTGGACCGGATTTTCGCACCGGTTGATCATCCATGGCCGGCGGGTTTGTTACGCACGCAAGCCTAATTGCCAAATCTGCGTCCTGAATGATCTTTGTCCTTCCGCCTTTAGGGTTCAGTAACCGCGCCGCTTAAATCCGAGTATGTCACGCCGCTCTTTTTTGCTTGGGCGACCCTCCGATCCAAGTCCCAGTGGCGTTTGAAGACGAAGCTCGGTCGCCAGCGCTTCTCTGCTCTCCTTGCTCTCATCCGTTTCCTCGTAGAGCTTTTGCGCTTCCGAAGCCGGGCCTCTGCGCTCGCTGAGACTTTTCACGATGACGGTCCATTCATAAGGCCCGCGCCTGATCTTGAGCTCGTCTCCCATGCGGACGGTATGACCGCGTTTGGTACGATTGCCGTTGAGATGAACTTTTCCGCCCTCGACCGCGTCCGCCGCGAGGCTTCGCGTCTTGAAGAAGCGCGCCGCCCAGAGCCACTTGTCGAGGCGCACGGATGCGGCGAATGCTTCGCGCGCCATTTAGATCTCGACTTGGACGAGTATTTTCTTGAGACGCCGAACTTCTTTTTCCGACAGCACGAGCATGGCCATGTTCATAGCATACCGGGGCAAAAAAATGGTAGTCTCCTGGAAAGTTCTGCGGAGCGGAGGCCGCTATGTCAATGAAAAACATTCTTCACCTCTCGGAAGTTCCCATCGAGCAGATGAAAACTCCCGACGGCTCGCAGTTCAGCGCCCAGCGCCAGCGCGTGGGGACGGCGGTGGGCGCGAAAAAGCTCGGCTACAGCTTCTTTTCGGTGCCGCCGGGAAAGACCGCCTTTCCATTCCATCTCCATCACGCCAATGAGGAAATGATCTATGTGTTCGAAGGAGAAGGCACGCTGCGGTTCGGGAAAGAAGAGGGTAAGATTTCCGCGGGCATGTTCATCGCTTTTCCGCCGGGACCGGGCCATCCGCACCAAGTGATCAACACGTCCAACGGGGAGCTGAAATATCTGTGCGTCAGCACGATGGAGTATCCGGAGATCACGGAATATCCCGATTCGAAGAAGATCGGCGCGTTGACATCCAGTCCCCACGAGCCCGGCTTTCGCGCCTTTTACCGCAAAGAAGCGAATGTCATGTACTATGAAGATGAAAATGACGGCGAGATAGAGCGGGTTAAAAAAACCAAAAAGTAAGCGGTTACGGTTGCAACTGTTTTTCTTGTTCGCGCCTCTGCTGTTCCTGCTTCTCGGATTCTCCGAGCTTTTGCTTGGCGCCCTCGTAATACTGAAACTCTCGGGTCGCCGCGTCCTTGACGGCCTGCTTGGCTTTGTCCTCCCTTCCATTCTTTTCGCCGCAGCCCAATAAAACCATAAGCAGGACCAACGAGACCGTCCGCGTCAAATACATTTCTCCAACTCCGTTAAGCTGATTTCACCTTCCCGTATGACCTTAAGCCGGCTTCCGATTACTTCCACTACTGTCGAGCCGGCTCTTCCCGTCAGCGATCCGGCATGGAGAAAAACTTCGATCCCGCCGACAAAGTAACCCCGCGCTTCTTGGATCGTCCGCGCGGGCCGTTTCCTCGATGGATTAGCGCTCGTCGCGGTGATCGGACGACCCAGCTCGCGGGTCAATCGGATTGCGATCGGATGGCTGGAGACGCGCACGCCGATTTTTCCTTCGCGATTGAGCAGCGGCGCGGGAAGACCGTGCTTTGCGGGCAGCACCAGCGTCAACGGACCGGGCCAAAACCGGCTGATCAATTTTTCGGTGATCGGAGAAACTTCGGGCACGACCTGCGTCAGCATCTCCCGGTCGGCGACGATCACCGCGATGGGACTATCGGGATTGCGACCCTTGAGAAAGACGATTCGTTCGATCGCGGCGGCGTCGAGCGCGTCCACGCCCAGACCGTAGAAAGTCTCGGTAGGAAAAACGATGACTCCGCCGCGCTTGAGAGCCTGAAGCGCGGCGGAGAAATTCTCAGCGCTTTTGTCTTTCACTCTGGAGCTTTTTGTCTTTGTCCAGGACGCCGGCGGTCATCTCCTGTCTGAATCGCACCAGCCTGGCAGCGATGTTCGAATCTTTACGCCCTAATATCTCCGCCGCGAATATCCCTGCGTTGGCGGCGCCCGCCTTGCCGATGGCCATCGTCGCAACCGGAATGCCGGCGGGCATCTGCACGGTCGCCAGCAGCGCGTCGAGGCCTTTCAGGCTGGAGGAATCGATCGGCACACCGATAACCGGCACGGTCGTGTGCGCGGCGACGACACCGGCGAGATGGGCGGCGGCGCCGGCGCCGACGATGATCGCCTCGATGCCGCGCTCGATCGCCGATTCGGCGTACTTCTGCGTTTCATGCGGCGTGCGATGCGCCGACAGGACGCGCGTCTCATAAGCGATGCCGAAATAATCCAGGCGCTTTTCGGCCTCGCTCATGATTTCGAGATCCGAATCACTGCCCATCAAGATCCCCACCTTCGGCTGCGCATTCTTTTTCATGGGCTTTTCATCCCTCATCCGTTCCCCTCTCCCTCGCCCTCTCCCTCAGGGAGAGGGAAGGGTGAGGGCCCTCTGCGCGATATCCTTTCGGTAATGCATGCCGTCCCAGCTGATCTGCTCGACCGCTCGATAAACTTCCGCGACTGCCGTTCTGGCATCAACTCCCAACGCGGTCACGCCCAAGACGCGGCCGCCGGAGGTGAGCCAGCGACCGTCTTGCTTGACCGTTCCGGCGTGAAAGACGGCGCCGCGGCGCCAATTTGCCAGCGCGCCCAATCCTTTGATCTCTTTTCCCTTCTCATACGATCCAGGATAGCCGCCAGCCGTCAGAACCACGCACACGGCCACGTCGTCGTGCCACTCGGCTTTAACGTCATCCAGCCGGCCCTCGATCGTCGCCTCCAGCAGCGGCACGAGATCGCTCTTGAGCCGCATCATCAGCGGCTGGCACTCCGGATCGCCGAAGCGGGCGTTGAATTCCAAAACCTTCGGCCCATCGGAAGTCAGCATCAAGCCGATGTAGAGCACGCCGCGATAGATAATCCCTTTTTTTTGGAGGCCTCCCAGCAGCGGCTGGAGAATCTCCTCCATAATCCGGCGGTGAATTTCCGGAGTGACGAAGGGCGCCGGCGAGTAGGCGCCCATGCCGCCGGTGTTCGGTCCTTCATCGTTGTCGAAGACGCGCTTGTGATCTTGAGAGGAGGCGAGCGGAAGTATGTGCTCGCCGTCGGTGAGAACGATGAACGAGGCTTCCTCGCCTTCGAGGAACTCTTCGATCACGACTTTGTCCCCCGCGGCGCCGAAGAGCCTTCTGACGAGCACGTCGTCGATCGCCGCCTCGGCTTCAACGCGCTTGGCGCAAATGAGAACGCCCTTTCCCGCCGCCAGGCCGTCGGCCTTGATGACGTAAGGCGATTTTTGTTCCGCAAGATACTTCTTTGCCGCCGCCGCGTCGGAAAAAGTGGCGAACGCCGCCGTGGGAATCCGATTCTCTTGCAAAATATCCTTGGCGAACGCCTTGCTTCCCTCCAGCTTGGCCGCCGCGCGGCCGGGAGCGAAAATCCGCAGCCCTTTTTTTTGAAACAGCTCGGCGATTCCGAGGGTCAACGGCAGCTCGGGGCCGACCACGGTGAGATCGATTTTTTCTTGTTGTACGAAGCCGGCAAGTTTTTCGATTTCTTCCGCGCCGATCGGCACCAGCTCGGCGCTCTCGCCGATCCCCGCGTTCCCCGGCGCGCAGTAGATTTTCTCGACTCGCGGGCTCTGGCGCAATTTCCAAACCAACGCGTGCTCCCTGCCGCCGCCGCCGATGATTAATACTTTCATGATTAGACGGCTCTGAGCGCAAGCGAAGACGGTTCAGCACAACTATGGTAACAGGTCGCCCGGGAGTTTCTCGGAGGGCAGATGCGTCGGACGTGAAGCATCAAGCGTATTTCCGAATTTGCCTTAGGGCTCTCGTGCCGCGTAACACGGACCTATCGCATCGGCCCGGAGAGAGACTCGCGGGCGGGCGGTATACGGCTCTCTATGGACGCCCTAGTGTCGAAAATGCCTCATCCCGGTGAGCACCATCGCCATGTCGTTCGCATCGGCGACCGCGATGACCTCGGAATCTTTGATCGAGCCGCCGGGCTGAATGACGGCTTTCGCGCCGGCTTTCGCCGCCTCTTCGACGCCGTCGGGAAACGGAAAAAAAGCGTCCGACGAGACGACCGAGCCGCGCAAATCGAGACCGTGAATTGCCGCCCGCATCACCGCGAGCTTCACCGAATCGACGCGGCTCATCTGCCCCGCGCCGACGCCCAAGACCTGGTCGGCCGACGTAAACACGATGGCATTGGATTTCACGTGGCGGCAAACGCGCCAGCCGAAGTCCATCGCTTTCAATTCCGCCTCCGTCGGTTGTCGCTTCGTCGCCACTTTGCAAGTTCGCACGTGGACGGTCCCGGTATCCCAGTCCTGCACGAGCAGCCCGCCGCGCACCCGGCGCAGATCGTAGCCGGCGACCTCTTTGTCCTTCATGTCCAATTCGAGCAGGCGTATGTTGAGCAGGCGCTTGACCGACGACAGCACCGCCCTGGCTTCCGGCGTGAACGAAGGCGCGATCACGATCTCGAGAAAAATTTCTTTCATCTCGCTGGCGGTTTCCTCGTCCACCGGCCGGTTCACCGCGATGACGCCGCCGAAGATCGAGACCGGGTCCGACGCCTTCGCTTTGCGAAACGAGTCGGCGAGAGATTTTTGCGACACGGCGACGCCGCACGGGTTGTTGTGCTTGATCGCGACCGTGGCGATGTCGGAAAATTCGAGCACCACCCTGAGAGCCGCGTCGGCGTCGAGAATGTTGTTATAGGAAAGCTCTTTTCCCTGGATCTGCCTGGCGCGCGCGAGCGACGGCCCGCGGTTCTCGCCGCTGGAATAAAACGCCGCGCTCTGATGCGGGTTTTCGCCGTAGCGGAGATCCTGAATCTTGTTGAACTGAAGGGTCAGCGTTTGGCCGAAGCGCGCCGGGCCTTTTTCACCGTCGAGCGCGTCTAAGTAATTGGAAACCGCGCCGTCGTAGTGCGCCGTATGGCGAAAGGCCTTCTTCGCCAGCGCGAAGCGCGTCGCGTCGCCCAGCTCGCCCTGCTCGCCGAGCTCGGCCAGCACCGATTCGTAATCCGCGGGATCAACGACCACGCCGACGTGGGCGAAATTTTTTGCCGACGCCCGCACCATCGACGGCCCGCCGATGTCGATTTGCTCGACGATCTCGTGAAACGGCGCGCCGCGCGCGACCGTGGCCTCGAACGGATAGAGGTTCACGACGACCAGACCGATCGGCGCGATCCCGTGCGCTTTCATCTGCGCCACGTGCTCGTTGTTTTCCCTGAGCGCGAGAATCCCGCCGTGGATCTTCGGGTGCAGCGTTTTGACCCGCCCGTCCATCATCTCCGGAAAGCCGGTCACCTCGGAGACGTCTTTCACCGCGATGTTTTCTTTTCTGAGCAGCGCCGCGGTGCCGCCGGTGGAAATAATTTCGATCCCCAAGGCCGAAAGTCCCCGGGCGAACTGCGCGATTCCTCCTTTATCGGAGACGCTGATCAAGGCCCTCTCGATCTTGCCCACCTTCGCTACTCCTCCTTCGAATGTTCTAAATTAAGATAGAAGCGCGGAACCCGCGCGCTTATCGACGTGAAAATTTCGTAAGAGATGGTTTCCGCCCAGCCGGCCATCTCGTCAGCAGAGATCGTCTCTTCGGCCTGCGGTCCGAGCAGAACGACTTCGTCTCCCTGACTGACTCCCCGTATATCGGTAACATCTATCATAGTCAAATCCATGCTGATCCTGCCGACCACCGGCGCCCGTTTGCCGCGCACCAGCACCGCGCCGCGGTTCGACAAGAGCCGGTGATAGCCGTCGGCGTAACCCACCGGAAGGATCGCGATCGAACTCTTTCGCTTGGTCACGAACGTGCGGCCGTAACCGACGCTGGCGCGCGCGGGCAATTCCTTCAGCTGCAAAATGGCCGTGCGCCACGATAAAACCGGCTTGAGCTCGACCCGGCGCGCCATCTCCGGCGCCGGATAGAGACCGTAAAGCATCAGCCCGGGCCGGACCATGGTGCCATGCGAGCCGGGAACGCCGATCACCCCGGCGCTGTTCGCCAGGTGAATCAAAGGCGGATTGAAACCCGAGCCGCGCAATCGCTCGACCACATGCTCGAAGTTTTTTACCTGCGTTTGCGTGTAGGCTCCGGCGCCGTCTTCCGCGTGCGCGAGCTGAGAGAAGAGTCCTCCGACGTGCAGCGCCTCCAATTTGCCGACTTCGGACAGCCAGGACTCCAGCTCCGAATGCACAAGTCCGAGCCGCCCCATCCCGGTATCGACCTTGAGATGGAACTTGAGCATTCGACCGTGCCTCCGCGTGAGCTTTTCGAGCGCGCGCAAGGTCGGCACATCGCTCACGGCGGGTGTCAAATCGTGGGCAAAAAATTCGTCGAGCTGATCAGGGTAGACGGCGGTCAGTACGAGAATCGGAGCGTGAATTCCGGCTTCTCTGAGCTCGATCCCTTCCTCGAGCGTGGCCACCCCGAAGCCGTCGCTTCCCGCCTCAGCCAACTCCGCGGCCGCCTCGCATCCACCGTGACCATAGGCGTCCGCCTTTACGATGGAAAGAACCTTTATGCCGGGCCCAACGATGCTTCTTACCTGCTGGAAGTTCCAGCGCAACGCGGCGAGATCGACCAAACAACAGGTGGGACGTCCTTTGAGTAAACCGCTCATTAAGAGGAAGGTTTTATGCCTTGTACCACCGGCTTAACAAATCTGCCGCGACTTGTAAACCGACGTAACGGACTCGGCGTTTGCGCGGCTTTATTTTCTCATCCTTCCGTCTCTTTGGTCCAACCGGTCGCGTTTTTTCTCCCTTGACCTCCTGCGTCAATTAAATTAGCTCTATTCGGACCTATTAGTTAGCAGGAACCCCGGGAGACGGGTATAATTATCGAGGGAGGGGCGAAATCATGCTGGCAACCAGAATCGTCCAAAAAGAGGGAACGTTTTACTTTGCCGCCGTAAAGGCCCACGAGCTGCTGGACCGCGTCCGTTTCACCAGCCGCTACTACTTTGAAGGCGAGGAGATCGCGCCGGATGACGCCGGCGACGACGAGGTCGCGCGCTTCATCTCCGGCATCGAAAAAAACGAAAAGTCGTTCCAGCGCGTCCTCAACCAGAGAAAAATCAAGCAGATCGTCAACTTCTACGAGACCGCGGTGAGCCAGCCGCTGATTCCCGGCACGATCCTTTTATTTACCGACGAGAACTTGGGCTTTCGCCGGCAGGACGGCTCCGACAGCGTCGGTTTTCTGAGCGAGCCGAAAGGCAAGTTTCTCGTCATCGACGGCCAGCACCGCCTCGCGGCGCTCCATTTCTTCACCCAAAAGCACCCGGAAACGGCCAAGCTGCTCGACGTCCCGTGCGTGCTCTTCGACGGCAAGAGCGCCGATTTCGCCACCGAGATGTTCGTCATCATCAACTCGACCCACACCCGGATCAACAAATCGCACCTGGTCGATCTCTACGAGCGCGTCTCCTGGGAAACGCCGGAGAAAAAGCTCGCCGCGAAGGTCGTCAATTTGCTCTACGAAGAGACCGACTCGCCGCTGCGCTACCGGATCAACCGGCTGGGCGGGCGCAGCCGGCAGGAAAAATGGATCCTGCAGTCGGAGCTTTTCAACGAGCTCTACAAAGTGGTGCTCAGGAATCGCAAGTTCTTCGACGAGCATTTCCAGTTCCGCTCCGACTACGTTTACGCGCTGGTGCGGGATTATTTGAAGGCGGTGCGCGACGTGATGCATTCGGTCTGGGGCGACAACGAGCGCTACATGTTCACGCGCGACGTGACCTTGAAGGCGCTCGTCCGCGTGTTCGGCGACATCATCCGCAACCGGAAGATCTTTCAGGCGTGGGATGAGAAGCGCGACCCGCGGGTGTTCATCGGCGTCATGCACCCGTGGAGCGAACTGGTCAGGGAATTTCGCGCCGAAGGATTCTATGAGCGCTTCCCCGCCAAGGGCCAGGTCGAGCGCGTCCGGCGCATCCACTTAAAGCTGAGCCAAGCGATCGGGTACAAATAAGGCGAGCGGATAAAGCGCCCACGCGTTACCCAGGACCACCCGCCTTACGCGCAGAACAGGCAGGCACATGCGAAGCAGTTTTCCGGTCGTTCCGACCCTTGCCATCCTGTGGATTTTGGCTACCGCCCCACTTCTTCCCGCCCAGGATATCGAGAAGGCGCGCCAGGAGGGGGTCGTCGTCTGGTACACCAATCTCAACGTCGACGCGAGCCAGGGCATCGCGCAGGCGTTCGAAAAGAAATTTTCTCCGCTCAAGGTCAGGCTT
This sequence comes from Binatia bacterium, assembly GCA_036506735.1. Lineage (GTDB taxonomy): Bacteria > Desulfobacterota > Binatia > UBA9968 > UBA9968 > JAJPJQ01. The sequence goes on from DASXRG010000184.1 coordinate 48,334, forward strand.
TATCGCGCCGGGAACTCGGCGCTCGGCGCCCGGATTATGTCCGAAGCGCAGGCCGGACGGACCGAGAACGACGTCACCGACATGACGCTCACCTTTATCGGCGGCCTGCTGCAAAAAAATCTGGTCGTGCCGTACAACTCGCCGGAGCGGCGTTTTTTCCGCGACGAGTTCAAAGACAAGGAAAGCTATTGGACCGGCACCACCGTGCAGGCATCGGTCATCGGCTACAACACGCGGCTCGTTGCGCGCCAGGAGGCGCCGAAATCCTACGACGATCTTCTTCTGCCGCGCTGGCGCGGCCGCAAAATAACCATGGAGGCCGAGGCTTACGAATGGTTTCAGGCGATGCTCGCGCTGAAGGGGAGAGAGAAAACGCTGGAATTCATAAAAAATCTGCGCGCGCAGCAGCCCGCCTTCAATCGCGGCCGCACGCTGCAGGCCCAGCTGGTGGCCGCCGGCGAGTACGAGGTCGCGCTGGAGCTTTTCAACTATCGCGTCGAGGTGCTGAAAAATCAGGGCGCGCCGATCGACTGGGTGGCGCCGAATCCCATGGTCGTCAATCCGTCGGTCGTATCCTTGGCGGCGCGCGCGCCGCACCCCAACGCGGGAAAAATATTTATCGATTTTCTGCTGTCCGCCGAAAACGCGGCCCTCATCCGCCAGGCCGGCCGGATTCCCGCCCGCTCCGACGTCGAGCCCAATCCGCCGCGGTTGCTCAAGGGATTGCCCGTGTGGGTGCCGGACCCGCAGGACGACATCAACAAAGTCATCGCGCTGTATAACGAAGCATTCGGCATCGGGCGGAAGTAGGACCTCAAATGACGTTGGTCCTCAACACCGAAGAGGTCGTGCAGGCTCTGGACGCAAACGGCTATATCGAAGCGATGGAAGAGGCTTTTACCGAGCTGGGCAACGGCGCTGCCATCAATTCGCCGCGCACCGAGACCGGCATTCCGCTGCTGAGATACGGGACCGAAGAAGAAATCAAAAAGAAAGCCAGAGCGCTTTTGCGCGATCTTCCGGAAGACGCCGATGCCCATCAATCGACGACGTGGATGCGGGCCGCCAAAAAGACCGCAGAGCTGAACTACCGTCTTAAGACGATCGTCGGCGGCTACCCCAAATGCGGCATCATGGCGCTGAAGATCGACTCGACGACCGACACGAATCCGTCCCTCAACGAGATGAAACGCAGCGTCAAGCTTCCTCTGGGCGCGGGCTGGCGCTACACGGGAATGATGCTGCTCTTCGACATCGTCACCGGCGAGCTGCAAGCGATTCTCCCGCTCGGGCCGCTGCAGAGAAACCGCGTGGCCGCGACATCGGCTCTCGGAATTAAATATCTGGCGCGCAAGGACGCGAGCACTCTGGGACTTTTCGGCACCGGCTTTCAGGCCGAGGGACAACTCGCTTACGCGGCCCAGGTCCGGAAACTTACGAAGATCAAAGTTTACAGCCCCAATTCCGAGCATCGCAGGTCCTTCGCTGAAAAAATGGAAAAGGCGGCCGGCATCGAGGTGATCCCGGTCGAAAAGCCCGAAGCCGTCTGCCGCGGCGCCGATATCGTGGCGAGCGCCACGACTTCTCTCACGCCGGTGTTTCAGACGCGCTGGCTCGACGAGGGCACCCACCTCGGCAGCATCAACATCGTCGAAGCCGACCGCGCCAGCTTTACTCGCTCCGATCTCGTGGTGGTCAACGCGCGGCCGTTCGCCGGCGGCACAAGCGATCTCGTCCGCGATTACGTCATGGGCAAACGCATGGACACGGTGGGAAGCAACATCAATAAACAATCGAAGAAATTAAATTGGCGGTCGATGCGCGAACTGGGCGAATTGCTGACGGGAAAAATTAAAGGTCGGAAGAACGACGGAGAGATCACCTTTCACTGCAACAACATCGGACTCGGCGTTCAGCACGCCGCCACCGGATCGCGCATCCTCGCCAACGCCCGGCGCCTGGGTCTGGGCAAAGAAATCCCCACCGATTGGTTCTTGCAGAAAGAGCACACATGAAGCTGGGGCTGGTAGGCGTCTATCATTTCCCCGCCTTCTTCAGCGCCTCCTCGACGATCTTCCGGCCCGGCGTCAGATCGTCGTAGTCGGCAAGATTCGTGAAAATATAATCCCCTTCTTCCTGCGGCACGCGGTTTTTCGCGTCCGTCAGCATGTCTTTCGGAATATCCGTTCTGAGCGAGTTGCGATCGACGTACTTCTGCCAGGCCAACTGCCCCTGACGCGCGAGAAACCAGTTGATGAAAACCCGCGCGGCATTGGGATGGGGCGCGCGGTTGATGAGCGCGAGGCAGCCCGCGCCGGTGGCTAGATGAGCGCCCTCGGCCCTGAGGGAGGTCAGCTCATCGACCGGCAGTCCCTGTTTCCGCGCGACGTCCACTTCGCGGCTGGCAAAAAGCGCCAGCGCGTACTTTCCGGTCGCGAGCCAATCCATCACCTGGCGCCGGTCCGCGGCGATCGCGATGTCCATCTCGCCGAAGAGTTTTTGCAGAAACTTCGGCCCGAGCTTGGGGTTGTAGTAGAGAAAGCGCATGTCGTTGCTCGCGCCGCCGGGAAGGCGCGGGTCGTAGGCGGCGATCTTGCCTTTCCACTTGGGGTTGGTCAGGTCCCAGAACGAGCGCAGCTCGTCCGGCTTGACGAGCTTGGTGTTATACGTGACGACGTCGTTGATGACGGTGCCGGCGGCGAGCATGACGTATTGCCCTTCGCGGTCGGCGAAGTGAAATTTCTTCTTGAACCAGAGCGATTCGTCCGTGACTTCGGGAAGAATCAACGCCGAGCGAATCGGATCGAGCGCTTTGGCCGGGACCAAAACCTGCGTCGGCGAAGTGGTGCCGCCGTTGAAGACGTCGGCCAGATATTTCTCCGCTCTCCGCTCCGCCAGCACGCGGTTGGCAAAGTCGCGCGCGCCGATCGGCACAAGGTTCAGGCGGATGTCGGGATAAGCTTTGGAAAACTCCCTCACGGCGTCCTGGTTGTCGGTTCCGGGCTCGACGCCGACCATCACCTCTTTTTCCGCCTTGGCTCCTTTGACGATCTTGTCCCATTCGGCCTGCCAATTTTTCGACTGCGCTTGCGCAACGCCGGTCGGCGCCAGTAAAAACAAAAGGAATACGAAGAGGACTCGCATCACGCTACCTCCAGCGACCTGCGGCCGGTTTTCACCGGAGCACCGCCACGGTCAGTTTTTTTTCTCCGCCAGGGTTTCTTTAATAACCTGCAGCGCAGGAGCGGGGTCTAAAAAATCCTGCTCGTCTACGTCCAGATAGCGCACGCCTTCCGCGCGCCGGTCCGCGGCGGGAATGTAATCTTTGGCAACGTCGATCCGGAGCGAGTCGACTGCGTTGCGGGCCTGAAACTGGACGCGCTGGTAGGCCTCTTGTCCCTCGCGCGAGAGAAACCAGTTGATGAATACCCTGGCCGCGTTGGGATGCGGCGCGCGGTTGAGCAGCGCGATGTAACCCACGCGCGAAGAGAGGCCGACGCCTTCCTGCAGGGCGATCTTCAACGGCTCAACCGGCAATCCCTTCTCTTGCAGCTCTTCCGGGCCTTGGACGAAAAAAGCTATGGAGAATTTTCCGCTGGCGAGCCAGTCCAACGCCAAATGATTATCGCGAAAGAACGTCGCCTCCATCTCGCCGTAGAGCTTGCGCAGGTACTTGGCGCCCATGTCCGGGTGGTAATAAAAAAACCGCGCCTGCGTCGATCCCGGACCGCCCGCGCGGAGATCCTGCACGGCGATCTTTCCCTTCCACTTCGAGTGAAGCAGGTCCCAGTAGGAGCGGAACTCCTTGGCGTTCACCAGGTTCGGATTGTAGGCGATCGAGCCGTAGTCGGGGCTCTTGGCGAAGGCGAAGATGTGGCCGCGCTCGGCGTCGGCATAAATTTGCGCCCCCCTCCACCATTTGGAAGAATCCACCACTTCGGGCAGCGCCAGGGCCGATTTGATCGGATCGAAGACCTTGGCCCGGTGGAGCACCTGCATCGTGGCGATGCCGGCGATGTAGACGTCGGGAATATATTTCTCGCCTCTTCGTTCGGCCAGGATGCGCTGCATGAGCTGCGTGCCCATCCCTTCCACGGCGGTCACCTTGATCTCCGGATAGGCCTTCTGGAAAATCCCGGCATCGAGAATCAGCGGCGCGCCCCAATGATAGACGGTGAGCTGGCCTTCTTTTTTCGCCGCCTGAATGGTTTTTTCCCAATCCGTTTTCCAATCCCCTCTGGATTCGGCGGCGTGGGCGGCAGGAGGATAGATGAAAAGAAAAAGGGAGCAGAGGAACGGCAAAGACTTCCAGCTCAACATCGTCTTAGGCGGCCGTCGAGGTGCGCTTGAGGTCCGCGATCTCAGGTACCGAATCTTTCAAACGAAAAAACGCGATCGCGTTGCCAGCCAGCATCGCGTAGCGCTCGTCCTCGGGAACGCCGGTGAAAGTCTCGTCGATCACCTTGCGCGAGTGCGGCCAATCGCCCGTGGCGTGGGCGAAGTCGCTGCCCCAGAGCAGCGTCTTGACGCCGATGTCGTGGCGCAGCCGCACGCCGTGCGGGTCCTTCATGAAGCCCCAGAGATTGTATTGCCGGAGATATTCGCTCGGCTTTTTTTTCAGCGGCTCGAGTCCCCACTGCCGATAGGCCCAGTGGCGATTGCGCTCGTAAGTATCGTCGATCTGCGCGAGACAGTAAGGAATCCAGCCGATCTGCGTTTCCGCCCAGTAGACGCGGAGATCGGGAAAGCGATCGAACACGCCCGCAAACGCGAGCTGCATCGGCGCGAGCGCGTTGTCGCTGGCAAAGCGGATCATCAAGCTCACCGGATCGCGCCCCGGAACCTGGCGCGCCGGTCCTTTATTATAGCGAAATACCGGGCCTTCCTTGCCGAATCTCGTCGTGCCGCCGTTGGTGTGCGCGGTCACCGGCATCTTGAGACTCAGCGCAGCTTCCCAGAAGCGGTCGTCCTCCGCGGTCGGGAAAGTTTTGCCGCCGGGAAATCTGTACAAGCAGACGCCTTTCAACCCGGCGCGCGCGCAGTATTCCATCTCCGCGACCGCATCGTCGATGCCGGTATCGGGAATCAAACCCATCGCGATCAGCCGGTCCGGCGCGTAGGCGCAGTACTGCTCCGCGAGCCAGCCGTTGTAAGCGTGGATCATCGCCTTGTACGGCTCGTCATCGGTGATGCCGCGCCAGGAATTCATGTAGACCGGATGCGTGAAGAGAATTTCGCCATCGACGCCGTCCATGTCCTGCTCGCGGAGCCGCTGCTCGGGCGTTCCAGTCCCCGGACCGTCGTAGCTGATGCCGTGGAGATCGTGCTGATCGTAGGAGACGCCGGTGACTTGCAGTCCCGGCGAATGGGGCCGGCGGTTCTCGACCACGAAAGCGTCGTCGCCGCTCGCCATTTTGACCCGGCGCGGCGCGCGCTCGCGCCAGCGCGCGGGCACGCGCTGGGTCCAGCGCTCGGGTGGAATGTCGAGGTGAGAGTCCCCGGAGATCATTTGCACTTTGCGCATAACCACTCCTAAAAAGACGGGGGCGAAGATGCACCTGTCATCCGCCCGCCCGGGTGTCTCTCTCCGGGCCGATGCGATACGGCAGTATTACGCTCCACGGGGGAATACGTTTGCGGCTCCCTCGTCCCACGCATCGGCCCTCCGAGAAACACCCGAGCGGGCGGTCACCATAGCTGCACTCAACCCATATTTCAGATCTCGGATATCTGAGATTTGAGATCTGCCATTTGAGATCCGAGCGCCAGCGAGGCTAAGCCGCGTCCGAACGCTTCGCTTCCGCTTCCACCAGCGGCCGGTATTTGGCGCACAGCCCTTTCCAATATTCCCCGCGCTTATTCGCCCGCTCGACCGCCGTCTCGGAGAAATTTAGAAACGGCGGCCGTGCCGGCCCGGGCTTGTAGTATCCCGCGCGCTCGTGCGCGGTCTTGCCCGCGCCGCCTTCGCTCGCGTCGGGCCGGCCGCCGCTGCCGCTGCCCAAAAGCTCGCCGACCAAATTGAGCGCCTGCTCGTCTTCGCCCTTGGCGATCAAATTTCTCAAGTGCAGCACGGGCCATGGCCCCATCCAGGCATCGATCGACCAGCAGCCGGCCGCGCCCATCCGGGCAAACGGGTAATACTGCGCCTGGTTGACGAAGACGCTGATCTTGCCTTTGATGATTTTTTGCAACTGCACGAACGCGCGCGTGTCGCGGTGGCTGTCTTTAATCCCGATGAGGTTTTTGTTTTCGACCAACTTGTTGAAGGCTGCGACCGGGATCGTGAACTTGTGGTTTTCCGGATTGTGGTAGATCACGATCGCAAGCTCGGGGAAAAGCGCGGCGATATCATGATAAAACTGCACCGCGTTGGGAACCGACGACGGCTCGTAGTACGGCACGCCGAGCAGCACGCCCTCGGCGCCGGCGTCGCGGACGACTTTCATTTTCTGGACCACCTCGCGCGGGTTCGGGCTGGTGCAGCCGATCAGAAGCGGCACGCGCTTCTTGACGGTCTCGATCGTCGCGCGGGTGAGTGTCGCGAACTCGTCGAACAAGAGATTGTAGCACTCGCCGAAAGTCCCGGTGGTCGCGAGAACGTCGATGCCGTCGCGGATGATGCGATCGACGCTCGGTCTCAGTTCATCGACGTTGATCGTCGCGGTCGCCCGAATATCCCCGGCATCCGCCGTCGCAAACGCCGGCATCATCGCCATCACGCCGCGCATGTCTTGTGGGGTCAGCATAAAATCTCCTTTGTGGATTCTATTCATTCTCCTCGCGATAGAGCCCCAGCGCTTCGAGGATCGGGCGGTCGCTCACGCAAAAAAGCAGCGCCCTTTCCTTCGAGGATAAATTTCTATGCGCCTGCCACTGGAGCGGCGGAATCACAAAACAGTCGCGCTTATTCCATTGAAGCTCTTCCGCGCCCACCTGGCTCACACCCTCACCTTCGATCACGTGAACCATCGCCGTGCCGGTGCGGCGGTGACAGCGCGTCACCTCGCCGGGACGGAGCACCTGGATCTCCACGCTCATCGTCGGCAACGTGTGGCCGCCGGTCGCCGGGTTTTTGAATTCAAAGACCCCTTCACGGTCCGGCTCGCTCGCCTCACAGAGCTGTTCGAGGGCCTCCAAGGTATCGCTCCAGCGATAGCGGTAAGCCGGTAACCGCTCGATCGGCGCGCGCGCTTGCAAAGCACCGAAAGCGCGCCGGTGATACTCGGCGGGCCGCGTCGCCGGCTGCACCGTATTGTCGGGCCAGAGCTCGCGCAAAAAAGCGCCCAAATAATTGATCAGGTTGCGGTCCTGTATGTCGAGCCAGATCGACGGCCCTTCGCTTAAATTTTCTGTGCCGTGCCAGCTCCAGTTCGGCTGGACGAGCAGATCGCCCGGCTCCATCACCATCGGCTCACCGTCCGACGTCGTCGTCGCGCCTCTGCCTTCGACGACGAAGCGCATCTGCGCGGGAGTATGGCGGTGCGAGGCGACGCTCTCGCCGGGATTCATGAGCTGATACGCGAGCGACAGCGCGCTGCCGCCGCCGGTGAGACCGATCACGCGTTGGTCCGTGTCCTCGGGCAGGCGCACGAGCTTGAGCGACTGTTCGAGAATCGGCAACATCTCCGTCCAGCGCCAGACATTTGTCTTCGCCTCGGACGGCTTCTCGCCGCCTCGATCTCCGCCTCTCTGCCACAGACCGCGCAAACCACGGCGCGCAAATTCTGCGTGTAAGGCCGTCAGATGTTGTTGTGTGTCGGCGATTGCCATCACCTTAAAAACTCCCCCTCACCTGCGAGACCTCACGGCGCAAGCTTTCAGGCCGCGGCCGATAGGACAGTACCATGAGTCGAACCTCTCTTATCGGACGTCCGCGTCCTTCAAACTTGCGCCCCTCGGCCTCGCCCGCACGCCACCGGCCGGTCGAAGAGGCCGCGCATCCGACACCGGCGGTTGGATTAATCAACAATCTATTGCGCGGGCTCGGAGAGCGGTTGGCGGCGTGCGTGGGTCTAGGCTGCACATTCTCTTATTCCCCGAACCAATACTTCCGTTCCCGCCTGACTTTTTCGCCTTCGATCTCCTCCCGGTATAGTCCCAGCGGCCTTAAAAACGCCTCGTCGCTCATGGAAAAGAGAATCGCGTCTTCGCGACCCTGATTTTCATGGTGGTGCCAGCTCCACGGCGGCACGACGAAGAAATCTTTTTTATCCCATTCGAGATTCATTTCTCCGGCGCGCGTCGCGCCGCTTCCACGCACCACGTGATAATAGCTGACTGAGGTGTGTCGGTGCGCTTTGGTCTTCATGCCCGGAGTCAAAAGCTGGATCGCGCAGGAGATGAACGGCAAGGTCGGGCCGCCGGACCAAGGATTGACGTAGCGGAGAAAAATCCCGTCGCATGGATCGCCGGCCGTATTTTTCAAAACGGTCAAACTTTTTTCCGTCTCGGACCACGGGTAACGATACGGCACCCCGGGCAGCGACGCAGAAGGCTTGAGCCACGCGGCGCGCGCGAGCGATGCCGCGTGCCGGCTGAACTCCGCCGGGCTCTCGACCGGCTGCTGCGGCGTGGAATAGTCCTCGCGGAAGCTCAACTGGAGATAACCGGCGATCGCGGCGTTGAGACCGTCGATCCAGACGACGCGCTCGGAAGATTCGTTGACGTGATCGTGCCACGTCCAGTTGGGCGTCAAGATCAGATCGCCGGGCTCCATGACGAGCGCCTCGCCTTCCACGGTGCTCCAGACCTTGCCGTTGCCTTCGATGACGAACCTGATCGCTTCCGCCGTGTGGCGATGCGCGCGCGCCTTCTCGCGCGGCAGGATCAACTGCATGCCCATGTTGATCGTCTTGGACCGGCCGGTGGGGTTGTCGAGGCCGATGTTGCGCCGGAAGGCGTGCTCGATGTCCACGTACTTCGCGGCACCCTCGAGAACCGGCTCGATGTCCGCCCACTTCCACAGAAAAGGCTGCATCGCGACGGCCGGCTCGTACGACGGCGGCTCTTCGCGCGTCCAGTAGCCCCTCAAGTGTTTCTCCTGCATCAAGCGGTGCAGCTCTTCGAGGCTCATCGATCCTCCGATCAGGCGTCGAGGCGAAAAAATTCCACCGCATTGCCGGCCAGCATGCGGTAGCACTCGTCCTCGGGAACCCCGGCGAAAGATTCTTCGATCACTTTTCGCGAATGCGGCCAATCGCCGGAGGCGTGCGCGAAGTCGCTGCCCCACAGGAGCTGGCTCACGCCGGTATCGTAACGCAGCCGCACACCGAGCGGGTCGCGCATGAAGCCCCAGAGGTTCTGCGTCTTCAAATATTCGCTCGGCGTTCGCGCGGGCGGTTTGAATCCCCACAAACGCTCCGACCAATAGCGATTGCGCTCGAACGTGTCGTCTAGCTGCGCGAGGCAGTACGGCAGCCAGCCGATCTGGGTTTCGGCCCAGTAAATCTTGAGTAAAGGAAAGCGGTCGAAGACGCCCGCCATCGCGAGCTGCAGCGCGCCCGCCGGCGCCTCGCCGACGAAGCGGACCAGCAGATTTACCGGATCGCGTCCGGGAATCGCATCGGCGGGAACGCGCGAATATTTGAGCAGCGGCCCCTCGCGCGAAAAGCGCGTCGAGCCGTTGGCGGTATGCGCGCTGAGGGGCATTTTGATATCGAGCGCGGCCCTCCAGAACTTGTCGTCCTCGGCCGTCGGATAACCTTTACCCGAGGGAAATTTATAGAGACAGACCCCCTTCAAACCCAAGCGCGCGCAGTGCTCCATCTCGGCGAGCGCGTCTTCCAAGCCGGTGTCGGGGATGAGTCCCATCGCGATCAACCGGTCGGGCGCCGCCGCGGCGTATTCCTCGCCGAGAAAATCGTTGTAGGCGCGGATCATCGCTTTGTACGGCTCGTCGTCGCCGATGCCGCGCCATATGCTCATGTAGACCGGATGGGTGTAGAGAATCTCGGCGTCGACGCCGTCCTGGTCCTGCTCGCGGAGGCGCTGCTCGGGCGTGCCGGTGCCCGCGCCGTCGTAAGTGATCGGGCCCAAGTCGTGCTTATCGTAAGAGGCGCCGGTGATGAGCAGGGTCGGCGTGAAGACGGGACGATTCTCGACGACGATGCCGTCGTTGCCGTTGGCGAGCTTGACGCGCCGCGGCGCGCGCTCGCGCCAGCGCTCGGGGACTCGACCGCTCCAGCGCTCCGGCGGCAGATCGAGGTGGGAGTCTCCGGATATAATGCGGTAACGGCGTGCCATACGAGCTATTCTATAAGTTTCGCGGCTTCGGTGAGGCCGGCAACGAAAGTGCGGTTGATCTCCAGCGACTCGCGCGCCCCTTGCAGCACCAGCGCCTGCAGCTCCGGCGTCGCCGCGTGGCGGTCGAAGATGTCCGCCATCATGTCGGAGTGATCGCCGTCGGCGTTTTCGTTGGCGGTCGAGACTTCCATGTCCTTATCCGTGAGGCCGAGCTCCTTTTTCCATTTCTCGGTGTTGCGCTTCACGTCGCCCCGCGCGCTCATCATGTTGGCGTCGCGCTCGAGAATCGAGGACGACGAGAGCGCTTGAAGCCACGGCTTGGTGCGCGCGACGTAGAGCCAGGCGTAGAAGGCGGCGCGCGAGGACGGCAGCGGCCGGGCGTTCTCGATCTCTTCGCGCGTGAGGCCCAGCGCCATGCAGCGGCGCACGTGGAGCGAGTAGTGGTCCGAGCCGCAGCGCGGATCGCGGATCAACTCTTCTTCCTCGTGCGCCCAGACGACGCGCTTGACCTCGATCGGCGCGGAACACTGCACCGCGCCCCAGCAGTCGCGGCGGTTTTTATTGAACAGCGCGCGCTGGACGGCGATCAACCGCCCGCGCGACGGCGTGAGCTGCACGTCGCGCAGTTTGAGCCGTTTGCTCTCTTCGATGTGCTCGCGGCAAATCTCATCGAGCTTCTCTTGCAGTTCGGATCTCGCCATACCGGCCTCCGTGTGAGTAATTATTTCTTTCCGGCTTTCTCCAGCGCCTCGGTGATGAGCTTTCTTATCGGCTGGAGATCGCCGTATTCCGGCAGCGCGGCAAAAATATAGGGCACGCCTTCCTTGGGCACGACGTTGGCCGCGTCCGGAAAGTTCTTGGGAATGTCCGTGCGCAAGGAATTCCGCTCGGTGATCCTTTGATAAGCGATCTGGCCTTCGCGCGACAAATACCAGTTGAGGTAAACTTTGGTCGCGTTGGGATGCGCGGGCCGGTTCATGATCCCCACCGCGCCCGCGCCCGCGTGCATGCTCGCGCCCTCTTGCGACAAATGGGTCATTTCATCCACGGGCAGTCCCTGCTTTTTCGCTTTGTCAATATCACCGGCGGCGGGAAAGATGAAGAGGGGAAATTTTCCCGTCGCCAGCCAGTCGGTCATGAGATGGCCCTCGCCGGCGAGCGTCAAGTCCATTTCGTTGAAGAGCCGGTAGACGAACTTCGGGCCGAGCTTGGGGCTGAAATAGAGAAAACGGATCGGGCCGCCGGCGCCGCTGCGCTTGCGCGGATCGTAGGCCAAGATCTTGCCGCGCCACTTGGGTTGCAGGAGGTCCCAGTACGATTGAATCTCCTCGGGGCGCACGAGCTTGGTGTTGTAGGCGATGAGCGAAGTCTCGACGGTGCCGTCGTTCAGCAGCACGTATTCTTTTTCCGCGTCGGCGAAGTGGAATTTCTTTCCGAACCAGAGCGACTCATCGCTCACCTCGGGCAAGATCAAATGAGGCCGGATCGGATCGAGCGCTTTGGCCGGGAGCAGCACCTCGACCGGCGTTGTCGTGCCGACGATAAATAGGTCGGCCAAATATTTTCCGGCGCGCCTTTCGGCGATGATACGCGGACCAAGATCGGACCCGCTGCCGGAAATCAGGATCAGTTTGATCTCTGAATAAATTTTCTGGAATTCCGTCAGCGCCTGCAGGTGGCTCTCGCGCGACCAGCCATAGACGGTCACCTGCCCTTCCGTCTTGGCCGCCTTGAGGGTTTTTTCCCACTCGGCCTTTCGGTCGGGCTTCTCAGCCGCGGGCGAATCTCGGCCGGTCTGTGAGAACAAAACAAAACCGAACACGAAGGTGAGGAGAAAGGCTAAGCGGGTTATCATCGGCGCTTATTGAGGCTAGTCCAACGCCTCGGGCGGTGTCAACCGACGGCGGAATCCGGAAAAAATCCCGATGGACACGAGCCGTACGGCCCCGGAACGGGTGAAAAAAGAATGGAAGGTGGAGCGGGTGACTTAAGAAACCTTCGCGCCCGTGCTCACCGTTTTTTCCGGCGTCAAGAAAACGACGCGACCATCATCCGATGAGGCGGCGAGGACCATTCCCTGGCTTTCGAGGCCGCGCAAGGTCGCCGTCTCGAGATTCGCCACCACGACGACTTGTTTGCCGACCAGTTCTTCCGGCTGATAGTGCGCGCGGATGCCGGCGACGATCTGCCGCTCCTCCGAGCCGATATCCACTTTGAGCACGAGCAGCTTGTCCGCGTTCGGATGCGCCTCGGCGCTTTTCACGACCCCGACGCGGAGCTCGACTTTTCTGAATTCATCGATGTGGATCATCTTCGATTGCCTTTCTGAATCCGTTTTCGACCCAACATAGCAGAACGGCAGGTGCAAAAATAGCAGCGACTTTTTTCCCAATAAAACGCTTGACAGCGCACGTCCGATGCGGACAACAGTAACAACTATTCATAACCAGGAGGGTTTTATGGCGCACAGCTTAAAGGGAACCAAGAGCATGAAAAAGACTTGTAACCCGCTGAAAGCGGCGCTAGACTCGTTCTCGCCCGGAGGAGAAAGATGGCAAGCATCGACCTTCCTCCTTCATCGCAAAAGCGGCTTCTAGAATTATCCCGCCAGACCTTGGAGAGTTTCGTCCGGGGTTCGGCCAACCATGCCGAGAAAATCGACGATCCCCGCCTTTTGAACCCCGACTA
>DASXRG010000185.1:0-2634 GCA_036506735.1 Binatia bacterium
CTACCGCACTTTGATATTCCATCCGTAGATTCGTTCGCTCGGCAGCGGTCGGTAATCGATGTTCTTGGCCATGCCAAAGAGCAGTTGATGGCGCCACATGAATTGCGCTGGCGCTTCCTCAGTGACAAGGCTCATCGCTTGCGAAAGCAGCTTTTTGCGCTTCGCAGGATCGAAAGCCTGCCGCTCGGATGATAATAACTCGTCCAGCTTCGCATTAGAGTAGCCGATGCGAGGCGAGCCGCCGGTCTCGAAATATTGCGACAACGCCGCGCTCGGATCAACAACGCCGCCTCGACCCATGTAGTAAAAAGGGACTTTGCCTGTCTGCACGTTGGCCCAAAGAGTCGCCCATTCCGGCGTCAGCAGTTTAGTGCGAATCCCAGCCGCAGTGAGCATCGGCACCATCGCTTCAGTGATCTGTTTGTCCAAGGTGTAACGGCCCACGGGCGTGGACAGCTCGACATCAACTCCGTTGGGATACCCGCCCTGTCTGAGCAACTCGCGGGCTCTCTCAGGGTTGTACGTGTACTTGGGCTGCAAATTAGGATCGTAGCCATACTGCCCCTCGCCGATCGGCCCATCGAGCCGAGACGCTTCGCCGCGCAGAATCGTCTTGATAATCGTGTCGCGATCGATGGCGTAGCCCACCGCTTGGCGGACGAACTTATTATCCCAAGGCTTCACTTTGGGCATCATCGCGAGAAACATAATCTCAGCGGTGTGGAACTTCACGATCTTGTGATTGGCGCTTCTTTCAACACGCTCACGCATGTGTGGCGGTACGAATTGGGCGATCTGAATTTCATTATTTAATAGCGCCGTTATCCGCTGTTCCGGTTCCCGCATCAGGCGGAAGACGATCTCATCCGGCGCCTGTGGATACTGCTTCCACATTGGATGGGTTTTATCCTTGCCGATGACCAAGCGTTGGCCGGGAATCAATTCGCGAAATTTGTACGGCCCTGCGCCGACGGGATGCTGCCGGTCAGCGACATCCGCTCCGTACTTGTCATAGATCGCCTTGCTGGTAACGATAATCCGATCGAATAGATATTCGAGCAGCGGCGCCGTCGGCTCTTTCGTGATGATTCTTACCGTGTACTTGTCGACGACCGCTTCACCGGCGACAGGCGAAACGTTTTGGAATTGCTTGGTGAAAGGATCGCTGCGCGTGCGCTTGAGCGAGTGAACGACATCCTCCGCCGTGACCGGCGAGCCGTCATGAAATCGATTGTCCTTGCGCAAATGGAAAAGCCAAGTCTTCGGATCCTTCACTTCCCACTTTTCCATCAACAGGCCAACATGCTGTCCTTTGTCAAAATCATAGGTGCCGAGACAGCCCAAGACCATGCACCATACGCTATACATGAGCGCAACACTGTCGCCGTAAGGATTGAACGTCTCCATCGTCTCGGTGACGCCGATGGAGATGCGCGTTTCGGCGGCCTTGAGCGGCGCAACGGCGGCGGCCCAGACAAAAGCTGCAAGGCTAAGAGCAATAACGCGACCAGGTTTCATGTGTTTCCCTCCGCAGTAAGGAAATACGGTCCTCGATCCTCGACCGTCTATCGTCCAGTCACCCATAACTCCGCCACTCCATGTCCCCGCGCTCCCCTGCCCATCACTTCCACAGCTGTTTGTAAAACCCCTGGCTGTCGAGCTCTTTGACGAACCGATCGTCGTAAAACGCTTCGGGCTTCGCATCCTTGGCTTTGGGATTTCTAACCGCCGCCTGATTCAAAACCTCCTGGATACCCTCGCGCGTGTTGTAGGGAATCTTGTCGACGTAATCCACGGCGTACTGATAAACCGTATCGAGGGTTTTAGCATCCGCGGCGCGGGTGTATTTGGCAATCGCGCGCCGGCTGAGCTCCTTGTCGGTAAACAGCCGGTACACCGCCTCCGAGTAAGCCTTGAGAAATCGCCGCACCAGATCGCCGTTGGCATTGAGAAAAGAACGTCGCGCCATGAAAGCATCATGGGGAAAGTAAACTCCGGCCTTGCCCATATTCACTATTACTCTCGCGCCGGCCTCTTCAGCCTTGAGGTTCGCCGGGCTGGAGAACGGCGCCGCGACGATGGCCTTAGTTTTCAACATCGCCGCCGCCGCGAAGACATCGCCTGTTTGTATGAGGGTCACGTCCTTCCCAGGTTCGAGCCCCTGCTTGCGCAAAACATAACGCATCGTGAAATCGGTTGATGAACCGAAACGGGTGACCCCGACAGCCTTCCCACGCAAGTCGTCGATCGTTTTGATCTCCGGCAAAGCCATGATGTAAAAAGCCGGAACTTTGACCATCGACCCGAACATTACGACATCCGCCCCGCCCAGGCTCGCATCGACGGCGGCGCTCCCGGCCGCCCCGGCGATTGGAAGATCGCCTCCTAGCATCGCTTGCACCATCAGCGATCCGGAAGCGATCAGTATCAGATGAGAATCGATGTCGTATTTTTCGAAAATCTTTCCCTCTTCCGCTACCCAGAGGCCGGCGAAGACTCCGCTCGCGCTCGAGTAGCCGTGCGCCAACCGATCCCTCGCCATCGTCAAACCCGGCAACGCCGTAATCAATATCAAGCTCAAAACCGCCGTTTGAATTCGTTTGTTCACCTTGATCTCCGTGTCTCTCGATCGAT
>DASXRG010000186.1:0-19653 GCA_036506735.1 Binatia bacterium
CTCTACACGCGCGAAGCCCATCCGGGCGAGAATTTCCCCGCGCATCTGAGCCTGGAGCAAAAGCTCGCTCATGCCGGCGCTTTCAAAGAACAGTTTCATATCGAGCGGCCGATCCTGGTCGATGATCTCGTTGGCACGGGCCATAAACTTTACGGCATGCTGCCGAACATGACTTATCTTATCGGCCGCGGCGGTCAGGTGCTTTTTCGCGCCGACTGGACCGATCCGCCGACGATCGAAACCGTGCTTCAGTACGTCCTGGCCTCCCGCGCGCGCCGCCGGAAAGGGCTGCACATGGCGCCGTTTTATGCGGAATTCGTCGGTTATCGCTGGCACGATCCTGACAAGGCGAGAGGGGCGATGAGCCGGGCGGGTCCGAAGGCTATCGAGGACTACGAGCGGGTTCAACAACGGTGGCGCAAGGCGGCTCGGCCCGGGCGTATCGAGATCGACGATTAAAAGTGTCCCATCGTGCGCTAGGGTATTTTTCTCAGCGCCTCAAGGATCTGCCGGTGGGTCGGTCGCTTCTTGTAATCCGTCTCGACAAATCTCCAGCGCACCGCGCCTTGTTGGTCGATAACGTAAGTCGCCGGATGCGGCCAGCCCTTGCCGTCGCGATTGAGAATGCCGTAGCGGTCGATCACCTTGTGGTTCCTATCCTCCAGCAAAGGGAAATCGAGATCGCCGGCGAACCTCTCTTTCAGTTTTTGCACAAACTTTTTTGAATCCTCGTGATTGTCGATGCTGACCGCTAGTATTTGGATCTTCTGTTTTTCTTTCTTGGTCAAGAGACTTTTCAGCTCGCCGAGCTGTTGAGTACAGTAAGGTCACCAGTGGCCTCGGTAAAAAACCAGGACGACACTTTTCTTTCCCCCGAAATCAGAAAGCGTGACCTTCGCTCCATCCATGTTCTCCAGAGTGAAATCCGGCGCCCTGTCGCCGACCTTGACTCTTTCCAGATCGGTCGGCGTCAAGTTGGCCCCGTCTTTGGGACCTAATTGGGCGTAGGTGGGTGATACCCAGAGCGAGATCACGACAATGATGAGCGCAAGACGGATGTGTCGCATTTTTTTAATGACCTCCAGTTCTTAAACTCCAGCGATGCTAATTTTGTTCCCGCCTAAGGTTGCTTTTCATAGTCATGCTACAGGACGTAATAAAGCTTGCAACTTTAAAGCAACGGGACTAATAGAGAGCCAGAAACGATTGCGGTAGTTGGGGCGGAGACAATTTCGAAGGAGATCGCCCATGGGTAAATTTGATCTCGCCATCGGGATCGGCGGCGCTGCCGGCCAGGGGATTGCTACTCCGGGAGATATTCTGGCGCGGATTTTCGTGCGGCGCGGCCTTCATCTAAATGCCTACAACGCCTACCAGTCCATCATACGCGGCGGCCATATCTTTCTGACGCTGCGCACCAGCGATCAACCGGTTCTCAGCTTGGGCGACAAGCTGGACGCGTTGGTCCCGCTGAACCAGGACAGCATGGATCGGCATCTCAAGCTCATGAGAGCCGGATCGGCCGTCCTCTACAACAGCGACAAGATCAAGCCTGGAGCAGCCGCCGACGGAGTCCAGCTTTGTTCCTTCTCGGTCAAAGAGCTCGCCCCCAACATCAAAGGCGATCTGGTGCAAAATACCATCGCCCTTGGCGCTCTGCTGCGACTGATCGGCGTCGAGTTCAAACCTCTCGAAGAGATCCTGACGCTTCAGTTCAAGAGAAAAGGCGCGGCCGTGATCGCCGAGAACGTGGGCGTCGCGCGCGCCGGCTATGATTATGCCGCGGCTCATTTCAAGCCGTTTCCCTTCTCGCTCCCCGACACCGGCAAGAAACTCGCGTTCTTCGAGGGTAACCAGGCGCTGGCGATGGGCGGGGCCGCGGCCGGAGTGCGATTTTACTGCGCCTATCCGATGAGTCCGTCGACGGGAGTGCTGCACTGGATGGCCCGGAATGGCCGCGAGTTGGGCATCATGGTGCGCCAGGTCGAAGACGAAATCGGGGTGATGAACATGGCGATCGGCGCCGCGCATGCCGGCTGCCGCGCGATGTGCGCCACCTCCGGCGGCGGCTTCGCTCTCATGAGCGAAGCTCTGGGATCGGCGGCAATGATGGAAATCCCGGTGGTTTGCATCGACGTGCAGCGGGCCGGTCCGGCCACCGGCGTGCCGACCAAAACAGAGCAAGGCGATCTCTGGCAGGTGATGGGGGCGGGGCAAGGCGATTACCCGCGCATCATCGTTGCGCCGACCACAATCACGGATTGTTTTAAGACCGTGCCGCAGCTCTTCAATCTAGTCGACAAATTCCAATGCCCGGGCATCATCCTTTCCGATCTCCTGCTGTCGGAAGGCCGGTCGAGCGTCGATCCGGCTGAGCTGGACTTCAACGTGCCGATCGAGCGCGGCGAGATCATAGGACTGAACGGAGACAGCCCGCCTGCGAATGGTTCTTATAAGCGCTACGAGTTGACCGAAAGCGGCATCTCGCGGCGCGCGCTGCCCGGCACGCCGGGATACGTCCACGTGGTGGCGACCGACGAGCACGACGAAGACGGCGTGCTGATCAGCGACGAGTTCACCAACCCGCACAAGCGCCAGGCGATTCACGAAAAGCGAATGCGCAAGATGGCGGGCATTCTTTCTCTGCTGGAGCCGCCCAAGATCCTGGGTCCGAGCAACGCTCAGGTCACGCTCGTGGGTTGGGGCTCAACGCACGGTGTGATCCGCGAGGCGATCGAGAAGCTTGCCGCGGAGGAAGGAATCGTCGCGAACCATCTTCAGGTCAAGTGGCTGGTGCCGCTCCACTCGGAAGAGATCCTGTCCCTTCTTTCGCAGAGCCAAAAGCTCATCATCGTGGAAAACAATTACAGCGGCCAATTTGCGCGCTATTTGCGATCGGAGACCGGCATCGCGGCCGATGGCCATGTCCGTAAATACGACGGCGAGCCGTTCATGCCGCACCACATCGTCGATGGCGTAAAAGCGATATTGGCGGGCGCGCGCAAAGAGTATGTGCCGGTCCATGAAGTCATGGTCTGACGGGAAGCCAAGTTGGATGTATCTCGGAGATCCGATGCGTGGGGCGAGGAAATCCAAGCGTATTTCCGTCGAGCGTACGACAGGCGTATCGCATCGGACCGGAGAGATGCGTCCGGCTCGGCTATAGCAGACGAGGCAAGCGGTCTAAGGAGAACCGATATGAGTCTACCCATGATGGACGAAACAGCAGTCGAAAATCGCGGCGGGATTATGGCCAAGGGGCGGGGTCCCAAGCTGACCGTCAAGGACTTCAAAGGTAAGGTTGATCCGGATTGGTGTCCTGGCTGCGGGGATTTCGGTGTTCTCGCCGCGCTCAAGCAGGCGCTCGTTGAGTTGGAACTCCAACCCCATGAAGTGATGACCGTGAGCGGCATCGGCTGCTCTTCCAACTTGCCGGGATATGTGAATGCCTACGGCATGCATACGCTCCACGGCCGCGCGCTCGCGGTGGCCACGGGCGCCCAACTCGCGAACCACAAAATGAAAATCATCGTGACCGGCGGCGACGGCGACGGCTACGCCATCGGTGGAAACCATTTCCTCCACACGATGCGCCGGAACGTCGATCTCACCTACCTCGTGATGGACAATCAGATCTATGGACTCACCACGGGCCAAGTCTCGCCGACGAGCGTCAAAGGGATGAAGACCAAGAGCACGCCTTTCGGCAGCGTGGAGAACCCGATCAATCCGATTCCCCTCGCCATCGCCGGGGGAGCCACCTACGTAGCCCGCGGATTCACCGGACAGCAAAAACATCTGGTGGAAATCATCAAGGGCGGCATCCAGCACCGAGGCTTTTCCCTCATCGATGTCTTCAGCCCGTGCGTCACCTACAATAACGATAACAGCCATGAGTTTTTCAAAGCCCGCGTCAAAAGGCTCGAAGAGATGGGCCATGATCCGACGGACTTTCACTCCGCCATGGACAAGGCCTACCTCTGGGGCGAGGCCATTCCCATTGGCCTCTTTTGGAAGCGCACGGACCTCCCCAGCCTCGACGAATTGGAGCCCGTCCTGGCCGAAGGCGGGCCGCTGGCCCACCGTCCTCTCGGAGTTTCTCCCGAAGCTGCCAGGAAGTTGATTCAGGTCCTGATGTAGACAGGCCGGTGAACCGTCCCTTCACCCTTCGACAAGCTCAGGGCGAACGGAGGAAGTGTCGAAAACGCGAGGGGATTTCCGTTCGTGCAGCAGCTTGTCGAAGCACGAGACAACTTTTTCACCGGCCTGCTAGAATCTAAAATTCCATTCGTCGCTGGAGTATCTCTCCCGTGCGAGTCTTTCAATTGCTGCAAGCGGCATATTTTCGCATTCCTCTCTAGCGCTCCACGCTTGTTTCAGAGCCTCCTTGATCTTGTGAGACGGAAGATTCAGGTTGGCGAGAAAATTACCGTGTGTGCGATTTTGACGATAGCCAGGTTGCTTTTCAGGCACAGGCAGGAGTTTTTCAACAAGCGCGAAATCGAAATGGAGCAAGAAGGTGCCGTGAAACAAAAGAAAGCGACGCTTCCGGTATTGGGCGTTGCCGGAAAATTTGCGCGCGCCAAGAGTAAGATCCGTAAAGCCGCGAACGGCGATGGGCGACTCGACGACCGGCGCAAGCGCCCGCTTTAGACGTTCCATGACGAAAGCGTTGGTCGCGGCGACGTCATGCAGATTCGGTCGCTGCGAAATTTTCAGTACCAAGGCATAGTTCAGACAGCCCGGTCCCTGGAGCACCGCGCCGCCGCCGCTCAACCTGCGGAGCACGGGGACACGATGCTCCCGGCAGCGCGACAGAAAAACTTCGGCATTCGTCCTGCCCGAATATCCCAGCACCGCGAAGTGTTCTTGCGGCTCCCAGAATCTAACCACCTCCTCTCCGTCGCCTTCCTCGCAGTCGAGAAGAAGTGCCTCGTCACAGGCGAGATTTTGCTCCGGAGTCGGCCACGTTTGCTCTAGGTATTTCACACGATCCCTGCTATGAATAGAATTGAATCCGTGAAGCGATTTTTGTCGATTGACCGGTGATCCATCGTGATCAACGGATAGGTGCAAAAATGGAAACTGGAAAGAAAGAAGAACCTAACGTTTCCCAGAGCAATTATAATCGCAAGGAGGTCTCGGGTCCACAAGACAATAACAGCCACATCGCCACTCAGAAGTGGTTGGATTCCGTCGAATACCTCTTGGAATATGTCCTCAAGAACAGAAATTCAGAAGCGCCTCTCTTGGTGGAGCGGCTCATCGAACGGCTGCGGGACTCGGGTCTCCAGGTGCCTTCGATCGTCAATACGCCGTACATCAATACGATTCCCGTAGAAAAGGAGCCGGCCTACCCCGGCGACCGCGAGATCGAGCGGCGCATCAAGAGTTACGTCCGCTGGAATGCGATGGCGATGGTGGTCAAGGCGAACCGCATCCACCATGGCATCGGCGGCCACATCTCGACCTTCGCATCGTGCGCGACGCTTTACGAGGTCGGCTTCAATCATTTCTTTCGCGGCGGCGACGACAAGCGCCTCGGCGATCTGGTTTATTTCCAGGGCCACGCTTCGCCGGGCAATTACTCGCGGGCTTACGTCGAATGGCGCATCGACGCCAAGCGGCTGCACCACTTCCGCCAGGAGCTGGCGGAAATTCCCGGCTTGCCCTCGTATCCGCATCCTTACTTGATGCCGGAGTTCTGGCAGTTTCCTTCCGTCTCGATGGGGCTCGCGCCGATCATGTCGATCTATCAGGCGCGTTTTCTCCGCTATCTCAAAGCGCGCGGTTTTCTCGAAGCCGAAGAGCCGCGCGTCTGGTGCTTCGCCGGCGACGGTGAGATGGACGAGCCCGAATCGACCGGCTCGCTGAGCCTCGCCGCGCGGGAAAATCTGGACAATCTGGTTTGGGTCGTGAATTGCAACCTGCAACGGCTCGACGGGCCCGTGCGGGGCAACGGCAAGATCATCCAGGAATTGGAAGCGATCTTCCGCGGCGCCGGCTGGAATGTCATCAAAGTGATCTGGGGCTCCGACTGGGACCGGCTGCTCCGCAGCGAGCACAGAGATCTGTTGATCAAGCGGATGGAAGAGGCGGTGGACGGCGACTATCAGAAATATTCCGTCGAGCCCGGCAGCTACACGCGCAAGCATTTCTTCGGCAAGTATCCCGAGCTGCTCGAATTGGTCAACGACATGACCGATGATCAAATCCACAAGCTGCTGCGCGGCGGTCACGATCCGCAAAAAGTTTACGCGGCCTACAAAGCGGCCGTCGAACACAAAGGCTCGCCGACGGTCATTCTCGCCAAGACGGTCAAGGGCTACGGCATGGGCGAGGCGGGCGAAGGCAGGAACATCACGCACCAGCAAAAGCAGCTCAACGAGAAAGAGCTAAGAGAGTTTCGGAGCCGCTTCGCGATTCCGCTGAAAGACGAGGAAGTCGTCGAGACTCCCTTCTATCGCCCGCCGCAGGACAGCCCCGAGACCCAATATCTTCTCGAGCGCAGAAAACAATTGGGCGGCTTTGTCCCGAAGCGGCGCGCCAGGTCGGAGCCGCTGGAGATTCCGCTGCCGGATTTCTTCGAGGAATTTTTGAAAGACTCCGGCCAACTCGAGGCGTCTACGACGATGTCTTTCGTCCGCTTGCTGGCCAAGCTCCTGAGAAATCCGGCGATCGGCAAGCGGGTGGTGCCGATTATTCCCGACGAGGCGCGGACTTTCGGCATGGACGCGCTGTTCCGCCAGGTCGGCATCTACTCGCCTAAAGGGCAACTCTACGAGCCGGTCGACCGCGAGACGCTGCTCTATTACCAGGAGGCCAAGGACGGCCAGATTCTCGAAGAGGGAATCACCGAAGCGGGCTCGATGTGTTCCTTCATCGCCGCCGGGACGAGCTACGGCAACCTCGGTTTCCCGATGATCCCGTTTTACATTTTTTATTCGATGTTCGGTTTCCAGCGCGTCGGCGACCTCATCTGGGCCGCGGCCGACAGCAAGGCGAAGGGATTTCTGCTCGGCGCGACGGCGGGAAGAACGACCTTGAACGGCGAGGGCTTGCAGCATCAGGACGGCCAGAGCCATATCCTGGCGAGCGCGGTTCCCACCTTGCTGACCTACGATCCAGCGTTTGCGTACGAGATCGCCGTGATTATCCGCGACGGCTTGCGCCGCATGTATCAAAAAGACGAAGAAATTTTTTACTATCTGACCTTGTACAACGAAAACTATCCCATGGCGGCGATGCCGGAAGGCGCCGAGGAAGGCGTTCTTAAAGGGCTCTACAGATTTCGTCGGG
Organism: Binatia bacterium; assembly: GCA_036506735.1. GTDB lineage: Bacteria > Desulfobacterota > Binatia > UBA9968 > UBA9968 > JAJPJQ01. Next base: position 7,300 of record DASXRG010000186.1, read on the forward strand.
GCAAAGAGAAGGCGAAGCACAAGGCGCACATCCTCGGCAGCGGCCCGTTGCTCCGGGAGGCGCTGCGCGCGCAGGAAATACTGGCGGAGAAGTACGACGTGTCGGCGGACGTTTGGAGCGCCACGAGTTATAAGCTTTTGCGCGGCGACGCGCTGCAAACCAAGAGATGGAACATGCTCCATCCCGCGGAGGCTCCGAAAAAGTCGTACGTAGAAAATCTGCTCGAGAAAGAAGCAGGCGCCTTTGTCGCGGTCTCGGACTACATGAAGATCGTCCCCGATCAGATCGCCCCTTGGGTGCCGGGAGGTCTGCTTTCGCTCGGCACCGACGGCTTCGGGCGGAGCGACACCCGGCCGCGCCTCAGGCGCTACTTTGGGGTGGACGCCGAGATGACGGTGCTCGCCGCGCTTTACGCCCTCTATCAAAAACGAGCGGCATCTGGAGAAACGGTGACGCGGGCGATCAAGGAGCTGGGCGTGGATCCGGAAAAGGCCGCGCCGTTTTTCCTCTAGCCGGGAGATCATTAAACAGCGGGATTCTTCACGCGGAATGATATTTTTGCTTTGTCGTCATGAACGAGTGAAAGTATCTCTGGCAAACCGATCCTTTATAGCATAAGCAAAAATCATGGACGTACGAGTTCCTCGGCTGGCCGAAGGCGTCGAGTCAGCCACTGTCGCGAATATTCTCGTTGCGCCGGGCGACCGGATCGAAAAAGATCAGGTCATTCTGGAATTGGAAACCGAAAAGGCCGTCGGCCCGATCCCCTCTCCCGCTTCGGGGCAAGTCGCGAAGATCCACGTCAAGCCCGGCGACGAGGTCAACGTGGGACAGGCGTTGATCACGCTGGCGCAGGAAGGCGCCGTCATCGAGAAGGCGCCTGCGCCGGAAAAGAAAAGCCCGCCGGCCGGCGAGCAAAAAATCCGGCCCGCGGCCTCGCCGCAGCTGCAAAAGGTCCCTGCTGGAGAACCGAGCGGGGCCGATCAATACCGCTATCAATCCGCCGCCGGCGCGCCTCCCCCAGCGTCGCCCTCGGTGCGAAAGATCGCCCGCGAGCTGGGCATCGACCTCAACCGGGTGAAAGGCAGCGAGCGCGGCGGCAGAATTACGATTGCCGATCTTAAAAACTATGTCGAGCAATTGCAGCATGGGACGGCGCCGGCCTCCGCTCCCGAGCCGGCGGCAAAACCGGCGGCTCCTGCGATCGATTTCTCCCGCTGGGGACCGGTCCAAAAGAAACCGCTCTCGTCGATCCGGCGCACGATTGGCCAGCGCATGTACGAGTCGTGGTCGACGATCCCGCACGTCACGCAGCTCGAGGACGTCGACATCACTCACGTCGGCAATCTCCGAAAAGAGTACGGGCCGTCTTTGGCGAAAAAAGACAAGCATCTGACGCTCACGCCGTTTGTCCTGAAGGCGGTGGTCGCGGCGCTCAAGAAATATCCGATTTTCAATTCCAGTTTGGACGAATCGACCGGAGAGGTCGTCTTTAAAAATTATTTTCACATCGGCGTCGCGGTCGATACCGAGGCGGGGCTGATCGTTCCCGTGCTGCGAGACGTGGATAAAAAAAATCTGGCCGACCTCGCTCAGGAGCTGAACGAGCTGGTGGAACGGACCCGGAAGCGAAAAGTTTCCCTGGACGAGCTCCAAGGCGGAAGCTTTACGATTTCGAATCAGGGCGGGATCGGCGGCGGCCATTTCACCCCGATCATCAACAAGCCCGAGGTCGCCGTGCTGGGCATCGGGCGCTCCGCCTTGAAGCCGGTCGTCAAAGATGGAAAGATCGAGGCGCGCGCGGTTTTACCGATAGCGCTCTCCTATGATCACCGCGTGATGGACGGCGCCGATGCGGTGCGCTTCATTACACAATTGATCGCGACGCTGGAGAATTTTCCCGAGCGGGAGCTGAAGGGTTAACGCGCGATGGAACCGATCAAGACCGAAATCGTCGTCGTGGGCGGCGGCCCCGGCGGTTACGCCGCGGCCTTCTACGCCGCCGACAAAGGAAAAAAAGTCATTCTGGTCGAGCGCGACAAGCGCCTCGGCGGAGTCTGTTTGCAATGCGGCTGCATTCCTTCCAAGGCGCTGCTGCACGCCACGGAGTTGATTCGGGAAACGGAAATCTCCAACCAGCGCGGCATCGTCTTTGGCCAGCCGAAGGTCAATCTCGAAAAACTCCGCGGGTGGAAAAATTCGATAGTCGAAAAACTCGCCCAAGGGCTTGCCGGTCTCTGTGAAAAGCGCGGCGTCGAATTCTTGCAGGGACGCGGCCATTTCGAAGATTCCCAAAGTCTCCGGGTGGAGACCTCCAAAGGACAAAAATTTATCAGCTACGAGAAAGCGATCATCGCCGTCGGCAGCAGGCCCGCCCTCCCCCCGGCGTTCGATCTCGGCAACAAGCGCGTGATGACTTCGACGGAGGCATTGGAGCTCGAGGAAATTCCCAAAAATCTCTTGGTGGTCGGCGGCGGCTATATCGGCATGGAGCTGGGGACCGTCTATGCGACCCTCGGAAGCAGCGTGGTCGTTACCGAGGCGTTGCCGTCGATTCTGACCGGCGTCGATTCGGACCTGGCCCGTCCGGTCATGCGCTACGCCGAAAAAGCTTTTAAAGAAGTCCGGCTGAACGCCAAAGTCGCCAAGATGGCCACCAGCGGCAAGCAGATCAAAGTCACGCTGTCGGCAAACGGAAAACAAAAAGAAGAAAACTACGATCGGGTGCTGGTCTCCGTCGGCCGTTTGCCCAACTGCAAGGACCTCGGCCTGGAGAATACCAAGGCCGTTTTGGACGACAAAGGATTCATTCAAGTGAACGCGCAGATGCAGACGGCCGACGATGCGATTTACGCCATCGGAGACGTCGTCGGCGGCGCGCTGCTGGCACACAAGGCGTCGAAGGAAGCGCGCGTCGCAGTGGAATCCATTCTTGGCGAAGCCAGCGGCATGGAGAACGTCGTGATTCCCGCAGTCGTCTTCACCGACCCGGAAGTCGCGTGGTGCGGCTTAACGGAGACGGAGGCAAAACAAAAGGGCGTTCAGGTCCAGGTGGCGCGATTCCCGTGGGCCGCCTCCGGGCGGGCCATGACGCTCGACCGGCCGGACGGTCTCACCAAGCTCATGATCGACCCGGAGAGCGAGCGCGTTCTCGGCGTCGGCATCGTCGGAAGCCGCGCCGGCGAGCTGATCAGCGAAGGCGTGCTTGCCGTCGAGATGGGAGCGACCGCGCGCGACATCGCCGAGTCGGTCCATCCGCATCCGACCTTGTCGGAAACTTTAATGGAGGCCGCGGAAGTTTTTTACGGCTATCCGACGCACACCTTTACGCAGAAGAAGCGCACACCGCTGCCTTAATTCCTTGATTATGAGCTGCGGGAATGGATCGACGTTGCGTTTAGTTTTGTTCCTTCTCCCCTTGCGGGAGAAGGTTAGGATGAGGGGTGCTTCCGGTTTTTCACCCTCACCCTTCCCTCTCCCATCAAGGGAGAGGGTGAAGACATAGAAGTCGTTTGACGATGAGCACGTTGATCTTCAAAGACCTCGGACGGATGGAATATAACGCCGCGCTGGCTCTGCAAGAAAGCCTGGTCGAGTCCAAGCACAGAGAAAATCTTCCCGATTTGCTACTTTTCGTCGAACATCCGCACGTGATCACCCTCGGACGCGGCGGCAAAGAGTCGAACGTCGTCAATTCCGGCGATGTGCGGGTGATTCGCAGCAGCCGCGGCGGCGACGCCACTTATCACGGTCCCGGCCAGATGGTGGTTTATCCGATCATCGATTTGAAGTCGAAGCTCCGAAAAGACGTGCATCGCTATCTCAGATACCTCGAGCAGTCGGCGATTCGGACGCTCGGGAGCTTCGGCATCGCGGCCGAGCGCAATCCCCCCTGGACAGGAATATGGATCGGCAAGAAAAAAATCGCCGCGATCGGCGTCGCCGTGCGACGGGGGATCACGTATCACGGCCTGGCGCTCAACGTGAACACGGATCTCACGTATTTTGAGCGCATCGTTCCTTGCGGTCTTCGTTGGTCCGAAGTGACCTCGATGGCCAAAGAGCTAGGTGAACAGCAAAACGTAGAGCAAGTCAAAACCCGTTTTGCCTATTATTTTGCCGAAGCGTTCAGTTATTCAGAGATCGAGCCAATGATAAATAAATTCGACTTTCAGGCTGGTCAAAAAGGTGCCGGATACGAGGCGCGCGAAGGTCCGCGAGCGGAGGCGTACTCTTTGAGTACGTTGACGCGAAGCGGGCCGAGCACAACGAAGTAGATGGCCCTTTTTCAGCAGCCTGAGAAGAGCTATGGGACGACGACATCCAGACTGGATCAAGGTTAAAAATCCCGGCAGCCCCAATTACCTCCGGCTCAAGCGGATTCTAAGGGACCGCAACCTCCACACCGTTTGTGAGGAGGCGCGCTGCCCGAATATCGGCGAGTGCTGGGGGCACAACACCGCGACGTTTTTAATTCTCGGCGACATCTGCACACGCGGCTGCCGGTTCTGCGCGATCAGCAAGGGCAAGCCGGTGCTGTTGGATCCCGAGGAGCCGCGCAACGTGGCGCTGTCCGTGAAAGATCTCGGGCTACGACACATCGTCGTGACTTCCGTCGATCGCGACGATCTTCCCGACGGCGGCTCCGCTCATTTCGCCCAAACCGTCTTCTGGATCAAATCGCTCAATCCTGGAATTCGCGTCGAAGTCCTGATTCCCGACTTCAAGGGCGACTATCGGGCCGTGGAGACCGTGGTGCGATCGGGAATTCACATCCTGAACCACAACGTGGAAACCGTGCCGAGACTTTATAAGAAAGTCAGGCCCGGCTCGGTCTATCAACGATCGCTGGACGTTTTGAAAGCTGCGAAGGCGATCAGAACGGACGTTCTGACCAAATCCGGCTTGATGCTCGGGGTCGGCGAGACCATGGACGAAGTGATGGCGACGCTCAGAGACTTGCGCGCGGCCGGTTGCGATATCGTGACCCTTGGGCAATACCTTCAGCCGTCGAAAAATCAGCTCGCCGTCGAACGTTACGTGACCCCCGACGAATTTCAGCAGCTAAAACTCGACGCCGACAAGCTCGGCTTCCGTCACGTCGAATCCGGCCCCCTCGTGCGCAGCTCCTACCACGCCTGGAGCCACGTAAATTGACTCACGCAAGTGAGTCATCCTGAGTGCAGCGAAGGATCTAGCCGTTCGCCTCAGCTGACGGCATCGATCAGCTCTTCTGACTTTCCGTCGCCTTCATCGCCGCCAAAACCCGCGCCGGCGTGAACGGCACCTCGCGCAGGCGCGCGCCGGTCGCGTCGAAGATCGCGTTGGCGATCGCCGCCGGTACGGGAACCGTGGACAATTCGCCCGCGCCGAGCGGAGCGACATCTTTTCGATTGATCAGGACGATGTCGAGCGCCGGTATGTCCGGGAACTTGAGAATCGGGTAGCTCGACCAATCCAGGCTCGTCACGCCGGTGCCATCGAATGTGACCTCTTCGAGCAGCGCGCGGCTGACGCCCTGAACAATATTTCCCTCGACCTGATTTTTGACGCCGTCGGGATTGACGATCAGGCCACAATCGTGCGCCAGGGTGACGCGCTGCACGGTGACCTTGCCGGTGGGCTTGTTGACTTCGACGTCGGCTATCGCGGCGGCATAACCGCCGGCGCGCCGCGTCATCGCGACGCCCCTGCCGTTGGCCGTGGCTGAATTCGAAGCCGCGGCCGGCTGTCGGCGCTTTTGCCATTGCGATTTTTCCGCCACGGCTTTGAGCACGTCCATGGCACGCGCATCGCTCGTTAAATAGCGCAGGCGGAACTCGACCGGATCGACGCCGAGATCCGCCGCGATCTCGTTCAGGAGCGATTCGCTGGCAAAGCAGCGCGACAACTGCCCCGGCGCGCGCAGGTTGCTGGTGCGGAGCGGTATCGGCTCCGGCTGGAGCCACGGGATCTCCTCCGCGATGACTTTGGTATTTTCGAACGCGTAAATTTCGCCGCCGCCCTGGTTGCCGTTGCCCTGACCTTGCGCCTTGGGTTTCATGCCGATCTGCTCCGACGCGAGCAGCATCATCGTCCCCGCGACCGTCCACGGCAAACTGTAATCGGTGAACTCCCACGCGGCGATTTTGCCTTCGCCATCGACACCGGCTTTCACCTTCTGTAGCTGCGCCGGACCTTTGGGCTCCCAGCCGTGCTCGTCCTGGCGTGACCACTGCACCCGCACCGGCGCGCCTACGGCGCGGGACAGGAGCGCGGCGTCTTCCGCGCCATCGTCGTTGCTGAGCCGGCCATAGGAGCCCGACCCGTCGTGATAAATCACGCGGATGTTTTCTTCCGGAATTTTGAGCAACCCGGCGATGGACGCGCGAGTGCGAAACGGGCCCTGGCAACCGGACCAAACTGTCGCCTTCTCTCCCTGCACGTCGGCCACCGCGCATGACGGCCCGATCATGCCGTGCATCTGAAACGGCCAGCGAAACGTGGCCTCGTATTGCTTCTTCGTTTTTGCAAGCGTGCCGGCGGGATCGCCCTTCTCGATCGCTTTTAATGTCGTGAAGCTCTTCGTGCCGGTCAGATAAGCGTCCAGCTCTTCCCGGTTCGCCGGAAGTTTGGTCGCCGGCTTGGCCCAGGTTACTTTTATCGCTTTCGCCGCCTGGATCGCCGCCCATTCGGTTTTAGCAACGACCGCGACAAAACTTCCCTGGCGCACGACTTTCACCAAACCGGGTATGTTTTTCACTGAATCTTCATCGACGCCGACTGGCGCGGTATTGATCACCGGCGGCCGGATGACCCGGCCGTGGAGCATGCCGGGAATGCGCACGTCGTGAACGTAGACCGCCTCGCCGGTCACCTTGGGAGGAAGATCGAAGCGCGGCACCGGCTGGCCGACGGTTTCGTAATCCTTCGGATCCTTGGCCTTGACGTCTTGGGCCAATTTGAGTTCACCGGCTCTGCCTTCGGCTTGGATCGTGACGTTGAAGCGCTTGCCGCCGATGAGCTGCGCGTAGGAAATCTTTTTTGATGGACTGCCGGCGACGCTGACGACGCCGTCTTTGACGGTGAGCTTGTCAACCGGTGCCTTCAGCTTTTCGGCCGCGAGACGCAGGAGCTCTTTCCGCGCCGCGGCGGCCGCCTGGCGTATCTGCGGGCCGGCGCGTTCGATCGTGCGGCTGCCGGACGTCGTCGCCTGGTCGATCGTCTTTTGAGTGTCGCCCATATCGACCTTGATTTTTTTCCAGGAAATATCCAACTCCTCGGCGGCGATCTGGGCGAGAGCCGTTTCGATGCCGGTGCCGAGCTCGACTTTGCTGGTGAACACCGTCACGGTTCCGTCCTGACCGACGGCGATCCAGGAATCGAGTTGCGTCGGATCGGGTAGGCCGCCGGCGACCGGCGCCGACTGCGCGAACAGGTCGAAGGCCGGAGGGAATAAATTGAAACTCACGATCAAGGCGCCGCCGGCTTTGAGAAGTTGTCTGCGGGAGAATTCCAGATCTTTCATGATGGTTCCTTTCTCAAACCTTCTGACCCGAGGCCCGCTTCACCGCGCGGAGAATCCGCGTGTGCGTCCCGCAGCGGCACAAATTCCCCGCCAGCGCTTCCTTGATCTGCGCATCCGTCGGCTTCGGAGTCGTGTCAAGCAACGCCTTGGCGCTCATGATAAAACCGTTGATGCAGTAGCCGCACTGCAGCGCCTGCTCGTCGATGAAAGCTTTCTGCAACGGATGAAGCTTCTTGGTCGAGCCCAACCCTTCGAGGGTGGTGACCGGGCGGTCGGCCGCGCTCTTCACCTCGGTCACGCACGAGCGGACCGCCTTGCCGTCCATGATCACCGTGCAAGAGCCGCACTGGGCGAGCCCGCAGCCGAATTTGGGCCCGTTGAGACTTAGATCGTTTCGTAAAACGTAGAGCAGCGGCGTATCCGGGTCGGCATCGACCGTCCGCACCTTGCCGTTTACCTTAAGCGATATTCGCGCCACGGGGGACTCCTTTTCGTATTGTAGCTGGGAATAATTCTTAGATCGGTCGGGAAGATGTGTCAACCATTTCGACAGGAGTCTGCAATCATGCTTCCATAATGTCGCGCATTGTGGTTTAACGGGTCCGCAGGAGGACGGCCATGAAAATATTGCGCCTGCGCTCGTGGAATTTTCACGCGGAGGATCTCGATAAAATGACGCGCTTTTATCGCGACGGGCTCGGCGCCGAGATGCGCACCACGCACACCGTCGCCGGCGTCAAAGTCAATCGCTTGAAGGCCGGTGAGACCGGCCTCGGTTTGTTCGACGCGTCGGAAAAGCGCGCGCCGCGCGTGCCGCATCACACCTTCGACATCGAAGGGCCCAGCGATCCCAACGAGCTGGCGAAAGAGCTGGAAGCGAAAGGAATCAAGGTGGACGATATCCGGCTCCACGGCGAAGGCCCGGGCTACTCGGTCTACGTCATCGATCCCGGCGGCAACCGGCTGGAGCTTTCCAAGGAATAGGCGGGAACGATCCCCCTTGCAGCAAAAGCATTTTGGCAAGATCGTTCAGCGGGAATTTACCAAGCAAGCCGAGCAATTTTCTCGGTCCCAATCCATGCGGCAAAAAGGCGGCCTGGAGATCCTGCCGCCGCTCGCGGGCGTGAAGCCGAATCATCGCGTCCTCGATCTCGCCTGCGGTCCGGGTTTCGTGGCGTTGGAATTCGCCCGGCATGCGCGCGAAGTCGTCGGCGTCGATCTGACCGCCGAGATGCTCAAGAAAGCGCGCGCGCTGGCGCGCCGCGAAGGCTTCGACAACGCGACGTTTCGCCGCGCCGATGGAACGCGTCTCCCCTTTCCTGACGGGAGTTTCGATTTGGTGGTTACGCGCGCTTCCTTTCACCATTTCCCCGAGCCCGAGCGTGTGCTGCAGGAGATGGCGCGCGTGATCAAATCCAACGGGAGAATTCTAATCTCCGACAACACCTCGAAAAACGACCCGGCGAAGAGCCGTTTACAAAATAGACTCGAAAAGCTGCGCGATCCGTCGCACGTCGAGATGCTGCCGCTTAAAAAATGGCGCAGATTATTTAAAGACGCGGGGCTCCGAGTCGTAAAAGAACGGCGTCTCGTTCAGCCGCGCAGCGCCGAAGATTGGATGGCGCTGAGCCGCACGCCGCCGAAGACAAGACGGAAAATTCGCCGATTGCTCCGACAATCGATCCGCGGCGACACAACCGGACAAAACGTCCGCTTGATTGACGGCAAGCTCGTGTTCGATCTGAATTACCGGATCTTTGTGCTGGCAGTTTCAGGGCGACGGACTCCCTCTCCCTCACCCTCTCCCAGTGGGAGAGGGAAGGGGTGAGGGTTTCGAGTATGCCGATCCTACGTTCCTCTTCTATTGCCCCACAGCTCGATCTGCAGCCTAGGCGTGTAAGAGAACCCGCGCTCCTTGCATAGCTCGACGATCCATGGAGCGCGCTCGCGCAGCTCTTCCGGCGTTCTCCCCTGCGGCATGATCAGAACGCGGCCGCGATCGACGTTTGTGAGCTTTTTTAGAACCTCTTCGATCTCGGCAAAATCCTTTTTCTCTTCGACGACGAACTTGAGCTGGTAATCGTAGCGGTCGAGGAACTGCTGAATCACCGGCGGGTCGAGCCGGTGCTCTTCGTGCATGCGCGCGAACTTGCCTTCCGGCGTCGAGTGGGCGAGCTTGGGGCTCAGCGACATCAAATCGCACGCAACCGGCTTGAAAATCGTCGCCGCGGTCTCGAGCGTGACGTGGAAAGCGTCGCGCTTGAGCGCTTGTGTCAACCCTTCGATTTCGCGCGCCAGAAACGGCTCGCCGCCGGTTATCACGGCGTGTTTTGCCCCATACCGCTTCGCCTCGGCCATGATGTCATCGATACTTCGCTCCTCTCCTTCGGGAGCCCACGACGTGTGCGGCGTGTCGCACCAGGCGCAGCGCAGGTTGCAGCCGGAAGTTCGGATGAAAACCGACGGCACGCCGATCAGCCGGCCTTCGCCTTGAATCGAGTAAAAGATTTCCGCGACGCGCATGCGCCAAGCTTACCAAAGCGAGCAGGCAGAATCGAACGGTCCGCCAACGGTCCCGTTCAGCTTGACTCACCGCCGACCTGTGATACAAGTAAAAGGTTGTACGATGATCCCGGATGACGAAGCAGTACGCGCCGAGGAATTAAGGCTGAAACGGCTCCGCACCCTGATGGATTTTACCGCCGCGCTTCTCTGGCAAGCCGACTTGACCCTCGTCCAAGCGCAAAAAGTCGTCGCCGACGCTAAAGCGAAGGCTTTGGAGCTTTTCCCCGACAAGGCCGAGACTTTCGATCTGATTTACGGCTCGCGCTTCCGCCGCATTCTCACCGAGCGTTACCACCTGCAATGACCCGTCACGAGTAAGCTGACATGGATTGGATTCACATCCGGGGCGCCAAGCAAAACAATCTCAAAAATTTCGATCTCGATATTCCCCTCAACGCCATGACCGTCGTCACCGGCGTCAGCGGCTCGGGAAAATCCACGCTCGCTTTCGACATTCTTTACGCCGAGGGACAGCGGCGCTATGTGGAAAGTTTCTCCGCCTACGCGCGCCAGTTTCTCGACCGCATGGACAAGCCCGACGTCGAGAGCATCGAAGGGATTCCGCCGACGATCGCGATCGACCAGCGGCGTCCGGTGAAGACTTCGCGCTCGACGGTCGGAACCATGACCGAGCTGCACGATCATCTGAAGCTGCTCTTCGCCAAGGTCTCGGTCCTTTATTGCAAAGGCTGCGGGCGGGTGGTGGAGCGCGACACCGCGCAATCGATCTTGAAAAAATTGGCCGGCGTGGCCGAAGGCTCGACTCTGGTGCTCACTTTTCCGCTCTCGATCGCGCCGTCGTTTCCGTGGAGCGACACCAAAGCCGGGCTGGAGCAGGCGGGGTTTCATCGTCTTTTGCTCGACAAAACCGTCCGCGGCCTGCAGGAAATCGAGACGCTCCCGGCCCTTCGACAAGCTCAGGGTGGGCCTTCGAGTGAGCCTCAGTCGAACTCTGAGCATGGTCGAACCACGGCGACCGCGACGATCGAAGTCGTGGCGGACCGCCTGGTTTATCGGCCGGAGGCAAAAAAAAGAATCACCGATTCGCTCGAGCAGGCGCTTCAATTCGGCAAAGGAAGGCTCTGCCTCTACCATCCGGAAGACGGCTGGCGCGCCGAGCCGTTCAGCAGCCAGTTCCATTGCCCGCATTGCGATCTTTCCTATCACGATCCGGCGCCGAATCTGTTCTCGTTCAACAGTCCGCTCGGCGCCTGCGAGACCTGCCGCGGCTTCGGCCGGGTCATCGACATCGATCTGGATCTGGTGATTCCCGATCCGGCGAAGTCGCTCGGCGACGGCGCGATCAAGCCCTGGAAGACGAAGGCGCGCCGAACGCAGCGGCTGACGGAATTCTGCGAAAGCAAAAAGATCCCCATGAAGAAACCGTGGGGCGAGCTGAGCGAGAAACAGAAAAAGCTCATCGTCGAAGGCGACGGCCGGTTCAAAGGCATTCGCGGCTGGTTCCAACGGCTCGAGCGCAAGAGCTATCGGATGCACGTCAGGGTTTTCCTCTCCCGCTACCGCGCCTATCTGATCTGTCCCGACTGCCAGGGCTCGCGGCTCAAGCCCGACGCGCTCAATTTCCGCATCGAAGGAAAAAATATCGCCGAGATCAACGCGATGAGCGTCGGCGACGCCCATCGGTTTCTGGAAAATTTTCGGCTCGGCGGCCACAGCGATCCGGTCTCGCGCCTGATTCTCGACGAGATCCGGCGCCGCCTCGGCTATCTCATGGGCGTCGGCCTGGAATATCTGACCTTGGACCGCCAGTCGCGCACTCTCTCCGGCGGCGAACTGGAGCGCGTCGACCTCACGACCGCGATCGGCTCCTCGCTGGTGAATACCCTTTATGTCCTCGACGAGCCCTCGATCGGGCTGCATCCGCGCGACAGCCACCGGCTGGTCGAGATCCTCCACCGCCTGCGCGCCAATAACAATACCGTCGTCGTGGTCGAGCACGACCCGGAGATTATCAAAGAAAGCGACTACGTGATCGACCTCGGTCCGAAGGCCGGCGAGAAAGGCGGCGAGGTGATCTTCGCCGGACCCTATCGCGAGCTGCTCGAAAATCAAAAGTCGCTCACCGCCGCTTACCTGGCGCAGCGAAAAAGCATCCCGTTTCCCTCGCGCCGGCGCCGGCCGATTCCGCAGCGGATGATCAAGATTTTCGCCGCGGACGCCAACAATCTCAAAAACGTCGACGTGGAAATTCCGCTGGGGCTGTTCGTCTGCATCACCGGGGTTTCCGGCTCGGGCAAGTCCAGCCTGGTGGACGAAGTGAT
>DASXRG010000187.1:0-1963 GCA_036506735.1 Binatia bacterium
CACCGGAACGAGATCGCTGCGCGATTTCGCGCTCGCGAAGCTCGTGCCTTTCATCGACTGGTCGCCGTTCTTTCATACCTGGGAGATCCGCGGGCGCTATCCGGAGCTCCTCGACGATCCGATCCGCGGCCCGGCGGCGCGCGAGCTGTTCGCCAACGCGCGGGAGCTATTGCAGCAGATCGTCGACGAAAAATTGCTGATCGCGCACGCGATCTACGGTTTTTTCCCCGCCAACAGCGACGGCGACGACATCGTTTTGTACAAGAATCCGGAAACCAGGGAAGAATGGGCGCGCTTCCACACTCTGAGACAGCAGAAAGAAATCGCCGGAAAGCCGCAGCTTGCGCTGGCCGATTTCACCGCGCCGAAACAGACGGGTTTGTTGGACTACGTCGGCGCTTTCGCCGTGACCGCTGGACATAAGGCGCAAGAGCTGGCAGAGCGCTTCGAGAAGGAGCACGATCAATACAACGCGATCATGGTCAAAGCCCTGGCGGACCGTCTCGCCGAGGCGTTCGCCGAGTATCTCCACAAGCGGGCGCGCGCCGATTGGGGCTACGGCAAAAGCGAGCATCTATCGAACAAAGATTTGATCGCGGAGAAATATCAGGGCATCCGCCCGGCGCCGGGCTACCCCGCCTGCCCCGACCACACGGAGAAGAGAACGCTCTTCGATCTGCTCGAAGCGGAAAAAGCGACCGGCATCACGCTCACGGAAAACTTTGCCATGTGGCCCGCCGCGGCCGTGTGCGGTCTTTACTTTGCCCACCGGGAATCGCGCTATTTCGCCGTGAGCGCCGTCGGGAAAGACCAGGTGGAATCCTACGCCGCGCGCAAGGGGATGACGGTCTCCGAAATCGAGCGGTGGCTCTCTCCAGTCTTGGGTTATGATCCCGCCCGGCGGTCATAAGGTCGCAGCTACACCGCCCGGCGGGGGTCTCTCTCCGGGCCGATGCGATACAGCGGTGTTACGCGGCAGACCATTCCGGGAGAACATCTGAAGTACGCCTGACGCTTTCGCGTCCCACGCATCAGCCCTACGAGAAACCCCCGGCCGGGCGGTGTGGCGGTTGCGGCCGCTTTTCTCTGGGACTTTTCTGATCGCCGCAAAGAGGTTGCTAGGGGCAGTCAAAATCTTACAGTTGGACATTTCTCGCTCCCTACGGTAATGAGGGCCGTAATGGCGGAGGGCGCGACATCTTGGAGAGCGCGGTTCTACGACTGGCTCGAGGAAACCGAGACCCGGTCATGGACGGAGAGATGGATCAATTTTTTTCTCGCCACCGTGATCATCATAAGCGTCGCCGCCGTGGCGCTGGAAACCCTGGGATCACTCCACTCTTTCTATCGTAGTCTCCTTGCCGCCATCGAGGTTGCCTCGGTCGCCATATTTACGCTCGATTATTTACTCCGATGGTGGGTCGCGCCGGAAGGGAATCCCACCGGGGCCGCGCAGCCGTGGCGCGCGCGGCTGCGCTATGCCGTTTCGCCCTTCGGAATCATCGACTTGCTCGCGATTTTGCCGTTTTACGTCGACCTCTTTCTCGCCGCCGATCCCGACTGGCTCCGCGTGGTCCGTTTGCTCCGTCTGCTCAAACTCGCGCGCCACACGCCCGGCCTCTCGTTGTTCGTCGCGGTGATCCGCGCCGAGAGCCGGCCGCTGCTCGCCGCGCTCCTCGTCATGGCGGTGCTGCTGGTGGTGGAATCCGGCATCATGTTCATCATCGAGCGCCACGCGCAGCCGAAAACTTTCGCCAGCATTCCGCACACGATGTGGTGGGCGATCGTGACGATGGCGACGGTCGGCTACGGCGATATCTCGCCGATCACCCCGATGGGCAAAATTTTCGGCGGCATCGTGATGATCGTCGGCATCGCCATGTTCGCGGTGCCCGCGGGCATTCTCGCCACTGGTTTTGCGACCGAGATCCGCAAGCGCGATTTCGTCGTCACCTGGCACACC
>DASXRG010000188.1:0-3223 GCA_036506735.1 Binatia bacterium
GGAAATTGGGAGCAGGTCGTGGCGGCGGCAAAAAAAGAGGGGCGGGTCGTGCTCGGGAGCGGCGTCGCCATTCCTGCCTTTCGCCAAGGCATGACAAGCGCGTTTGCAAAAAGATTCGGCATCGAGGTCGAGCTGCGCGCGCTCGAAGGCGCGGAGCTCACCACGGTTGCGAGCCGGGAATGTGCCGCGGGCCGGCCCAGCATGGACGTTCTCCTCGGCGGGCTGAGCGAGCTGATCACGCTCTATCCGAAAGGCTGTCTCGCGCCTGCCAAACCGCGTCTGCTTCTCGAAGAGGTCGTGAGTCCGCAAAATTGGAAGGCCGGCCGGCTCAAATGGGCCGACCCGGAGGGCCAGTATCTACTCCAGACCTCGGATCAGGTTTATGGATCGATCGCGATCTATTCGAGTCTGGTGAAGCCCAAGGATCTTGCGTCGAGCAAGGATCTGCTGAAGCCCGAGTACAGCGGAAAGATCGCCAGTTATGATCCGCGGAAAAGCGGCGCAGGCCAGTCGGACGCGACGTATTGGCTGGAGGTTTTGGGAGAGGACTATGTGCGACGAGTCTTCGTCGATCAAAAGGTGACCTACACTTCGAACCATCAGCAGCTCGCCGAATGGATCGCCCGCGGCACTTATCTAATCGGTCTCGGCACCGTCGACAGGAATATCGAGCCGATGCGTCACGAGGGTCTGCCTATCGGGATCGTTCCTTCGTTGACCGACGCGCCGGGCTATCTGACCGGTGGCAGCAGCGTCTTGAAGCTGGTTAAAGATTCGCCGCATCCGAATGCGGCGGCGGTCTTGTTCAACTGGCTGGCCTCGAAAGAAGGGCAGGAGATTTTTTCCGAGTCGACCGGCCATCCAAGCCGGCGCACCGACGTCGGCACAAAGGGAGTCCCAAGCCACAGGATACCGGTCGCCGGCATCGACTACCTGGATACTTACACCTATGATTTCTACACGAAGAAACGGCCGGAGATCAGCAAGAAACTCACCGAGCTGCTCGGGCGGTGAGAAAAATTTCTTTTACGCGCAGAGGAAATCCATCATCAGCTTGCTGACGACTTGGGGCTGGTCGTTTTGCACTTGATGTCCGGCCTTGGGAACGTATTTGAACGAAACGTTCGGCAGCATTTTCTCCAGCTCTCTTCCCAGCTCGACCGGCGCGAACTGATCGTCCTCGCCCCAGATGAACAGGGTCGGGATCGTAAGCCTGGGCAACGTGTGCTGCATTTCATACTTGAGGCGCAGATTGGGATCGCCGGTCAGCCGCTGCATGCCGTCTTGAAAAATCCGCCGCGCCTCCGCGGCGCCCGGTCGATTCGCACATTCATTGCGCAATGCCACCAATTGATCCGTGATCAGGCTCTTGTTCCAGACGATCGTTTGCAAGAACGCGCGCATCGATTCCTTTGTCCCGTCGTAGGCGCGGATCGCGCGCATGCCCTCGCTCATCGGCATCTTCATCCCCATGGCGCCGGCAATGGTGTTGCTGGCGATAAGGACGAGGCGATCGACGCGGTCAGGATGCTCGAGCGCGTACTTCGCGGCGACCCACGCCCCTTGCGAGTTTCCCGCGAGCGAAACTTTGCCGAGACAAAGCGTATCGATGAACTCCTCCAACTGGTCGACTCTCGTCTGGATGCCCTCCGCGGCCGGATAGTAGGGATCGGTCTCGCCGAAACCTCCCACACTGTCCAGCGCGTACAGTTGAAACTTCGTTCCCAGCGCGGGCATGATCGAGCCGAAGCCGGCCTCACCTGAAGATCCCGGTCCGCCGCCGTGGCATAACACGACGGCGGGGCCGTCGTTGCCGGCCTCGGTGTAGTGCGTGCGGATCCTTCCCGCCATAACGCAGCGCGAGCGAAGTTGTGATTCAGTCATGAAGAAATTCTCCAAGTGGAGTCGTAATCGTCAGCCGAGCGATCAGCCTTCAGCTCAGAATATTCCCTCACCCTCGCCCTCTCCCTGAGGGAGAGGGTAGGGGTGAGGGTTCCGTTTCAAGCCGCGGCTAGATCCCACCACCCCACGGCCATTCCCAGCAGGCCGCGGTAGAAGGGCTCATAGACCAGCAGCTCGGGTTTACTTTTTCCGATCACGCCCAACAACGTGATCCACTGGCGCAGCTCGATCTCGCCGTTTTGAATCAGGTCTTTGGAGGAGAGCGAGGCGAGCTCCTCGCCCTGGCCTTGACGCATCAGATCGACGATTTTCCGATCGAAGTCGTGGCAGATGGCGCCGAGGGTGCACGGCCCTTTGTAGTGGGTCCATGGATAACCGGCGCTGAAATGCGAGAGACCGCCTGAAGCGTATACCACGACGCGTTTATCCGCCGGCAGCGCGGCGATGATCTCTTTCAGGGTACGGCCGAATTGGTAGCAGCGCGCCGGCGTCGGCGCCGGGACGTGAATGGCGTTGATGAAGATAGGCACGATCGACACCGCGCCGTCGAGGCCGAGATATTCGAGCGGCTCACGGTGCGCGTGCGAGATGAGATGATCGTTGGGGAAGCTCGTCGAGTAGGCGAGATCGATGCCCGCCTCGACCGACTGTTCCAAAATGGTCCACGCCGCCTCCGCATCGCAGCGATAGCGGTGGCCCGTGCGTCCGGCGCGATCCGCGGCGACGAACTCCTTGCCGAGATAAATCGCGAATTGCGGCAGGTTGTTCTCCAAGAAGTTTTCGTTCTGGTCGTCGCCGATCACGATGAGCACGTCCGGGCGGAGCGCGAGAACCTTGTCGCGCAGAAACTTGAGCCCGTCGCGAATCCGCTTGTAGCGAGTCTCATTGCCTTCGAGCGTCTCCTCGGCGACCTGAGGCTGATCCGGCGGCTCGACGCCGAATCTTTTTTTATAGTTGGACCGGGTGAACTCGCGGCGGCTATCCCATTCCTTGGGCTCGAGGAAAGTGTATGCGTGGGATGAAGCCATGGCGGCGATGATCGTACCCATTTCTCTCCTCCGAGTTGCCGGCTCCGCTCTAAGCCCGCGCCGTCTGTTTCTGCTTTTCCGCCAGCATCATCGCGACCTCGACGATCATGTCTTCCTGGCCGCCTACGACGTTGCGCCTTCCCAGCTCGACCAGAATGTCGCGGGCGTCGACGCCGAACTGCTGCGCGGCTTTGTCCGCGTGCAGCAGAAAGCTCGAATAGACTCCGGCATAACCCATGGTGAGGCTCGCCTTGCCGATCCTCACGGGCTTCTGCATGAGCGGGCGCACCACC
>DASXRG010000189.1:0-31581 GCA_036506735.1 Binatia bacterium
TCAGCCGATCTCCATCGTCGCGGGGAATTTCGACTCAGATTCGATCGTGGATCTAGTCGTGGCCAATTTTGGCGACAGAAACGTCTCCTTCTTTAAAGGACACGGAGACGGGCAGTTTGACCCGGCTACGAACTCACCCTCTCTGGCGAAAAATCCCATTCAAGCAGTCGCCGGGGATTTTAACGGCGATGGAACGCTGGATGTGGTCACCGCGAACGCGGCGAAGAGTATTTCCGTTGTGCTCGGTGAAGTCGATGGACTGGGAGTATTCGACTTTGCCAAACCGCCCCAGAGTGAAACCGTCGCCGGGGGGCAGTTTGCCGTAGTGTCGGGAGATTTTAATGGCGATACGAAACCGGATCTTGCCGTCGTGGCCGGCGGCAAAGTCTACGTTCTGCTCAGCACTCCGTAGCTAAGCTAGTTCTTCAGCGCCCGGAACGGCGACCGTAAACGGCGCAGCGCGGTCGCCTCGATCTGCCGGATGCGCTCTCGCGTCACGGAAAACTTGTCGCCCAGCTCTTCCAGCGTGTAGTCGCGCGGCTCGCCGACTCCAAAGCGCATGCGAATAACTTTCTCCTGCCGCGGCGGCAAAGTCGCCAGCGCCTTGCGAATCTGCGCGTGCAGGTGCGCGTCCATCGCCTGATCCATCGGCTTGGGCGAATGCCGGTCTTCGACGAGATCCTCGAGGCGGCTTTCGCCGTCGTCGCCGATCGGAGTGTTGAGCGAAACCGGCTCGCCGACGAGCCCGAGCATCCGCTTGACTTCGTCCAGCTCAAGCCCCATTTCGCCCGCAATCTCTTCCGGCCGAGGCTCGCGCCCGAGCTTGCGCAGCAGGTAGTGGACGGTGCGCAGCAGCCGGTTTCGGTCTTCGATCACATGAACCGGCAGACGAATGGTCCGCGCCGAATTATGGATGTCGCGCGTGATCGACTGCCGGATCCACCACGTCGCGTAGGTCGAGAACCGATATCCCAGCCGGTAATCGAACTTCTCCACCGCCCGCATCAAACCGATATTTCCCTCCTGCACCATATCCAAAAAGGGCAGTCCCCGGTTGGCGTATTTTTTCGCGATCGTGATCACCAGCCGCAGATTCGATTCCGTCAGGACTTTTTTGGCGTGGTTCGCCTTGTCCTCGCCCTGCTGGATGGCGGCGATCTTTCGCTTGAGCTCGGCGGACGACATCTCGGTTTCTTGTTCGATGCGGGCGATCTCGGCGGCCCGTTCTTTGCGCTCCGCCGGCTTGGCGCGCGGCAGATCGGACTCCAGCCGAATCAGTCGGGCGTGAGATTCCTTCAGCCGGGCCACCAGCTCTTCGATGAAAGATTTCCCGAGGTGAAGCTCCTTCACGGCCGCGAGAATCTCGCCGTTCTTCTTCTGCAGCAGCGTCTCCAGCCGGCTTCTTCTTTTTTGGGCGAGCCGTTTGCGCGCCAGCTCCCGCACGACGCGGTCACGCGCCCGCGCGACCGGGCGAAGCTTCTTGACCGCCTTGAGAAATTGCTTCTCGGCGTGACTGCCGACCGCCGGCGCGTCGCCGCCTTCGTCATTCTGGAGCAGTTCGGAAACGCTGACCTGCCCGGCTTGCACTTGCTTGGACTTCGCCAGAATGGTCCGCAGCGCCGCGGGAGAAGAGAGCGCGGCTTCGAAAACCTTTTGCTCGCCCTCTTCGATCTCCCGGGCCAATGAAACTTCCTGCTCGCGCGTCAACAGCGGCACCGAACCGATCTCACGCAGGTAGAGCGCGATGGGATCGCTGCTCTTCTGGAGCCCTTCGATCTCGGCCTCTTCTTTTTCCTCCGGCTCGGATTCGTCCGTGGCCAAGAGATCGCCGGATTCCTCGATCTCGTCCATCTCCGGCTCGATCGGCGCGGCTTCCTCCAACAGGTTTTCGGCCGGCGTTTTTTCGTTTTCTTCGGGAAATTCTCTTTCCATTGTTCCCCCTTCAATCGCCCAGTCGTCGTCGATCGTCGCCGCGCTCGATCACAGCATTCCCAATTGTAACCGTGCAGCCTCCGACATCTTGCTGGGGTCCCATGGCGGCTCCCAGACGACGTCTACGGACACGTCGCTCACGCCGGGAATTTGTTTGACCCTCGCCTGTACTTCTCCCGGCAGCGACTGCGCCGCCGGACAACTCGGCGAGGTCAAGGTCATGCGAATCGCCACGCCCCCCGTGTTCTCGACTTTGACGTCGTAGATCAGGCCCAGCTCGTAGATATTCACCGGTATCTCAGGATCGAAACAGTTACGCAACGCCTCGATCACTTCGGCCTCGATCACAACGGGATTTGGCGACGCATCGCTCATAAAAAATATTTCCTCATTCGGTCGAAACCGCCTGATTTTTCCCTTGCAGCGCGGCGCTCAGAGCATGCCACGCCAAAGTCGCGCATTTTACGCGGGCGGGAAACTCGCAGACTCCGGAAAAAACGACGAGCTTGCCCAAGTCGGCCGATTCCGCCGCCTCGGGCCCCTTGGTGACCAGATCGCGAAACCGTTTGAACAACGCCTCCACCTCCGCGACCGTTTTTCCCTTGAGGCTTTCCGTCATCACCGAGGCCGACGCCTTGGATATCGCGCAGCCGGAGCCCTGAAAGCTCACGTCCTTGATCCGCCCGTCCTCGACGTTCAAAAAGATTTTCACCTTGTCGCCGCACAAAGGGTTATAGCCCTCGGCGGTCCGGTTCGCGTCCTCCAGCGCCTTGAAGTTCCGCGGTCGTTTGTTGTGGTCGAGGATCAGCTCCTGATAGAGATCGCGCAGATCGGACATCAGACAAATACCTCCCGAACTTTGTGGATCGCTTTGACCAGCGCGTCGATCTCCTCCCGGGTATTATAGAACGCCAGCGACGCCCGCGCCGTGGCCGGCACGCCGAAGCGGTCCATGATCGGCATCGCGCAGTGATGGCCGGTGCGAATCGCGATCCCCTCCTGATCCACAATCGTCCCGACGTCGTGCGCGTGCGCGCCGTCTACTATAAATGATATCACACCGGCTTTTTTTTTCGCCGTCCCGATGATCTTCACGCCGTCGATGGCGGAAATTCCCGCCGTGGCGTACGCGAGCAACTCGCTTTCATACGCCGTAATCGCGGCGATTCCCAACCCATCCACATAATCGATCGCCGCCCCCAACCCCACAACGCCGGCGATATGGGGCGTGCCGGCCTCGAATTTGTACGGCAGCGCATTGTAAGTCGTCTTCTCGAACGTCACCGAGAGAATCATGTCGCCGCCGCCCTGATAGGGGGGCATCGCCTCGAGACGTCTCATTTTGCCGTACAGCACGCCGAGACCGGTCGGACCGAAGAGCTTGTGACTGGAGAAAGCATAGAAATCGCAATCCAGCTCCTGCACGTCTATTTCCATGTGCGGCGCCGCTTGCGCGCCGTCGACCAGCACGGGAATCTCGCGGCGGTGGGCCAGCTCGATGAGTTGGCGGACCGGATTCACGGTGCCGAGCGCGTTCGACACGTGAGCCACCGAGACGAGCTTGGTTTTCTCCGTCAGCAGCCGCTCGAACTCGTCGATCAACAGCTCGCCGTCGTCGTTGATCGGCGCGACGCGCAGCCGCGCGCTTTTTTC
This sequence comes from Binatia bacterium, assembly GCA_036506735.1. Lineage (GTDB taxonomy): Bacteria > Desulfobacterota > Binatia > UBA9968 > UBA9968 > JAJPJQ01. The sequence continues at coordinate 3,586 of DASXRG010000189.1, forward strand.
TTCGCAAAGCATTTGCCACGGCACGATGTTGGAATGATGCTCCATCGCGGTGATGACGATCTCGTCTCCCGCGCGCACGTTGGCTCTGCCGTAACTCTGGGCCACGAGGTTGATGCCCTCGGTGGTCCCGCGCGTGAAGACGATCTCGCGGCAGTCCGCGGCATTGATGAAGCGCTGGATTTTCCCGCGCGCGCCCTCGTAGGCCTCGGTCGCCCGCTCGCTTAGATGATGCAGCCCGCGGTGCACATTGGAGTTGTCGGTCGCGTAATAATGGTTCAGAGCGTCGAGCACGGCTTGCGGCTTTTGCGCCGTGGCCGCGTTGTCCAGATAAACCAGCGGCTTGCCGTGCACCCGTTGATGCAGGATAGGAAAGTCCTGCCTGATCCTGGCCACGTCGAGACCGGCGTTCGGCTCGCTCCAGGAGGCGGATTGGAGTTCATGTAAAGCTTTCATAGCTTGCCGTTATCCATTAAAATCAACTTCAATTTTTGCACCAGCAATTTTTCCACCCAGGTCGCGACCGCGGCGTTTTTGATCCGCCCCGTGATATCGGCGGCGAAGCCCTGGGTCAAAAGACCGATCGCGGTCGCGGCGTCGATGCCGCGCGCGCGCAGATAAAACAGCGCGTCTTCGTCGAGCTGGCCGATCGTGGAGCCGTGGCTGCACTTGACGTCGTTGTTGTAAATCTCGAGCTGCGGCTTGGTGTCGATCCAGGCCTCTTCGGAAAGGAGCAGATTTTTATTCGTCTGGCGGGCATCGGTCTTCTCGGCGGCTTTATGCACGTAGATCTTGCCGTTAAAGACTCCCCTGGACTTCCCGCTCATGATTCCTTTATAGACTTCGCGGCTGGTGCAGTGCGGCTTGACGTGATCGATGCGGGTGTGATTGTCCACGTGCTGCTTTCCGGCGGTGACGTAAAGGCCGTTGAGCGTACAGTCGCCGCCCTCGCCGTCGAGCGCCGCGTTGACTTCGTTTCTGACGAGGGCGCCGCCCAGCGCGATCGAATGGGAAGACAAAGTGCTGCCGCGCTCGAGGCGCGCTTGCTGCGCGGCCACGTGAAAAGCGCCTGCGCTTTCGCGCTGCACTTTGTAATGGTCGAGCACGGCGTTTTCGCCGAGCGCGATTTCCGTCACGGCATTGGCGAGATAGACGGCGCGATCCGATCCCAAGTACGTTTCCACCACCGTCGCCTGGCTGCCGCGCGCGAGCACGATCAGGCTACGCGGGTGGGAAGCGGTCGCTTCGGCCGGCGCCGTGGCGATGAACAAAAAATGAATCGGCGCGTCGACCACCGCCCGCTCCGGGACGAAAAGAAAAGCGCCGTCCTCCATCATTGCCGTATTCAAAGCGACAAAGACGTGTTCGTGATAGTCAGCGGAGCGCGCCCAGTAGGGCTCCACCGCTGCTCTATTGTCGCTCATCGCCGCCGCGAGGCTACCGGCGATCACTCCGTTCGGCAGTTTTTCCAGGCGCGAAAGCCCGCGGGAAAAACGGCCGTTGAGGAAGACCAGCCGATGATCCGCCAGGTTGGCCGCATCGATCTCGGCGATGAGTTCCGCGCCGGCCCTCGAATCGCCGTCGGAGGCCGCAAACGCCATCGTGACGATCGGCGCAATGTTTGTGTAGCGCCATTCTTCATCGTGCGTGGTCGGAAACCCCAGCGCGCCAAAGCGCGCCAGCGCGTCGCGGCGAACATCCCGCGTCCATTCTCGCCCACCTTCAACCAGTCCCCGTTCCTGTCCGGCGAAGCGGTCGAGGTAAAAATCTTTGGCTTCTTCGGCGTTCATGGCATTACGAGATCGCTTGCCCCTCGAGCCAGACGTAGCCTCTTTCTTCAAGCTCCAACGCTAATCGCTTGTCGCCCGATTTCACGATGCGGCCCTCGGAGAGCACGTGAACGAAATCGGGGACGATGTAATTCAGCAGCCGCTGATAGTGGGTGATGACGATCATCGAGCGTTCTTTGCTTCGGAGCGCGTTGACTCCGCCGGCGACGACTTTCAACGCATCGATGTCGAGACCCGAATCGGTCTCGTCGAGGATCGCCAGCTTGGGATCGAGCAGCGCCATTTGAAAAACCTCGTTGCGCTTCTTCTCGCCGCCCGAGAACCCCTCGTTGATCGGGCGGTTGAGCAAGCTCTGCTCCATGTCCACCAGCTTCATTTTCTCTTTGACCAGCGCGAGGAAATCCATCGCGTCGAGCTCGGCTAGGCCGCGGTGCTTGCGGATCGCGTTAAGGGCCGCCTTGAGAAAGTAAGTCGTGTTCACGCCGGGGATTTCGACCGGATATTGGAAGGCGAGAAAGATGCCCTCACGCGCGCGCTCTTCAGGCGCCATCTGAAGCAAGTCTTTCCCCCCGTAGAGGACGCTGCCCTCGGTAACTTCGTAGCCGTCACGGCCGGCGAGAATATGGGCGAGCGTGCTCTTGCCCGAGCCGTTCGGTCCCATCACTGCATGAACTTCACCCGCGTTCACCGTGAGATTGATGCCGCGCAGAATTTCGTTTCCGCCGGCGATTTTCGCGTGCAGATTTTTAATGATCAGCATACCGCTTATTCCCAATCTAACTATTCCCGAGCTATTCCCGAGCTAAAAGTCAGGCCGACAGACTTATGAGACGATTTTTGAGGCCCTGAGGATCGGCGATGTCACGGATGGAAACTTTCCCGAGATAATCCGCCACTAAATTCTGCACGTTTTCCCATACGGATTTCTGGCTGCAAACGCCGCAATACGAGCAGTACCGGTCTCCTTTGTCCAGGCATTCCATCAAGACCAGCGGCCGCTCGACCGTTTCGTAAACTTCCTTGAGCGTGATGGAGTGCGCCGCGCGCGCGAGACTGAAGCCTCCCTTTGAGCCGATGTGCGAGCGCACGAGCCCGCCCGCGACGAGGTCTTTCATGATCTTGGAAAGATAATATGAAGGGATACCCTGCTTTTCCTCGATGTCCACCCGGCTGACGATCTTGCCTGCCGGCTGGCCGGCGAGATAAGATAGCGCGCGGACGGCATAATCGACACGCCGGCCCACGTTCATCAGGGAGCTTCTCTCGGTCTTGTGCTTCGCCGCCAAACCCACCTATGTAATATAGACTCCCAAGGTCTATTTTGTCAAGACTTGGCGCCATTTTTCGGTTCAAACTTCTTTCCGCGCTGTGATAATAATCAACTATGGCCATCCTTAAAGTCGCGCAATTAGGCCACCCGGTGCTGCGAGCGGGCGCCAAACCTCTCTCCCGTGAGCAAATCAGATCGAACGAGACGCAGAAACTGATCGACGACATGGTCGAGACCATGCGCGAATACAGCGGCGTGGGCCTCGCGGCCGTCCAAATCCACGAGTCTTTGCAGATTGCCGTTCTCGAAGTCTCCGACAACCCGCGCTACCCGCAAAAACCGAGCGCGCCGCTTTCCGTCTTGATCAATCCAGAGGTCGAAACCGCTTCCGATGAGATGGAGGACGACTGGGAAGGCTGCTTGAGCGTTCCCGACCTGCGCGGCAAGGTGCCGCGGCACAAGACGATTCGAGTGCGCGCGCTCGACCGGCGGGGCGCGGAGCTGGCCTTCACCGTGTCCGGCTTTCACGCGCGCGTGATCCAACACGAATGCGACCACTTGAACGGCAAAGTCTACCTCGATCGCATGCGCGACTTATTCACCCTCTCGCATCTACAAGAATACAGCCGCTTCTGGGCGGAAAAATAATTTCTCCGGGATTAACATGCATCCTGTTTTTGGGGCCGGTCAAAGGGAGAAACGAGCATGCCCATCGTAACGCCCGCCACTGACGGGCTATGGCGCGAGTTCCGAGCCGACTGAGGCGTACGTTGTCCGGTACGCCGCAGGGAGCGCGAGGAGTGATGAAACGAAGTTAGGCGAAGTTTATTGGCCCGCCGGATTGTGTTTCTGATAACGAATGGATAAATTGCGTTCATGGTGTTGGCGCATCTCAAAACTTCTCTCGACGCGCTGCTGTCCGCCGTAACGCCGGCTATCGGACGCATCCTCGACCGCGCCGTCGCGGGCGACGACATCGGCGTCGAAGACGCGACGCTGCTTTTCGACGCGTCCGGAAGCGACCTGTTCGTCATCACCGCGGCAGCGGATTACCTGCGCCGAAAGACCGTCGGCGACGTTGTCACCTACGTCGTCAACCGCAACATCAACTTCACCAACGTGTGCGTGAAGGCGTGCGGCTTTTGCGCTTTCAGCCGCGGCCACCTGGCGGAAGAAGGATACTTTTTGCCCGCCGAGGAAGTCATCCGCCGCGCGCGCGAAGCCCGGGATCTCGGCGCCACCGAAGTCTGCGTTCAAGCCGGTCTCGCGCCCGGCATGGACGGCTGGCATTACGTCAAGCTCTGCCGCGCGCTCAAAAAGGCGCTGCCCGATTTGCACGTACACGGTTTTTCCCCCGAGGAAGTGCTCTATGGCTCGAGCTTGACCGGCGTCACGGTGCGCGACTATCTTGCGGCGCTCAGCGAGGCGGGCGTGGGCAGCCTGCCGGGCACTTCGGCCGAAATCCTGGTCGATGAAGTCCGCGAGAAGATTTCGCCCGGCCGAATCTCCACGGCGTCATGGATCGATTTGATTCAAACCGCGCACAAGCTGGGAATCCCGACCACCTCGACGATCATGTACGGCCATATCGAAACCTCCCATCAAAAGGCGGCTCACCTCGGCATTCTGCGCGACATTCAAAAACGCACCGGCGGCATCACCGAGTTCGTGCCTTTGAGTTTTGTCTACGAAGAAGCGCCCATGCACCATCGCAAGCGGATACCGGGCCTGCGCGCCGGCGCCACCGGCGCCGAGATCATGAAGATGTACGCGGTGTCGCGTATCACGCTGAACAACTGGATTCCCAACTTGCAAGTGTCGTGGGTGAAGGAAGGACCCAAGCTTTCACAGATCGCGCTCATGGCCGGCGCCAACGACTTCGGCGGAACCTTGATCAACGAAAGCATCTCCACCGCCGCCGGCGCGTCGCACGGCCAGTTGATGAAGCCCGCTCAGTTCCGCAGCCTGATCCGCGAAATGGGGAGAATCCCAGCCGAGCGCTCCACCACTTACAAGAAGATCAAACTTTTCGAGAACGAAGAAAACCCCGTCGATCTTCTCGATCAAGTGGAAGATCCCAAAGAGAGATTCGGCTCGTATCAGGAACTCATCCGGCTGAAAGAATACCGTTTCAGAGAATTTTACCAGTCGCAGAAGCGAAGCTGAATCAGCTTTTAGCACTCGACAATCAGCCATGAAACGGCCCCTCACCGTTGCCCTCTCCCTCAGGGAGAGGGTTGGGTGAGGGATTCGATCTCGTTTGATAGCTGACGGCTGGCAGCCACCAAGCTAACCCATGCGAGGCAACCCTGCCCACTTCGAGGCGATTGGAAGCCGGCTGGGATTTCGCGTGACCGAGGAGAAGCCGGACAAGCTGGTGCTCGTCTGGCACGGCGCGCGCTTTCCCGCTTTTCTCTGCCTCGGGATCGCCGTAGCGCTCCTGTTCATTTCAGTTCCGATTGTCGAAGCCTTGCGCCAGCGAGGCTTCGAAGGTCCCGCGGCGTCTCTGTGGTATTTCCCGTTGATGAATTTGGTTCTGCTCGGAATCGCGGCATATCTTCTCTCCGTCAAGCGAACGATCGTATTCGACCGCCGCGAGCGAGAAATTTGCTTGATCAAACGTAGCGTGTTTCGCCGGATCAGGTTCTGCGTAAGTTATGACGAAGTGATTACATTGCGTCTGGATACCGACCGGGTCTACAGCGGCTTCGCCCTCGCCGGCTCCTCCGCGGCGGAAACTTATCCGGTGCCGTCGCTGCGGCTGGTTCTTGAAAACGGCGCGACCGTGCTCCTCGATCGCGGCGGGAAAAAAAAGTTGGAGAGCTTGGGCGAACGATTCAGCGTGACTATCGAAAAACCTTTGGAAGTGGGAAAAAGGTGACGGCTTGCCTAGCTGGATTTCCGGTACAGCGCCTTGTGCAGTTGATCGACGGCTTTTTTGACGCCTTCGCGCGCCAACTCTTCAGCCGTAAGCCATTTGACTCCCCGGCTCGCGACCTGACCGAGACCGAGCAGGTTTTCACTCAAGGCTTGCTGCGTTTCATCGAACCGCGCGGACCAGAGCACGTCGCCCGTCTTGACGTCCCACAACTCCAGGACAAACGCCACCGACGCCGGGCTTTTCACTCCGAGCGCTTCGCCCTCCCGCTCGCGAAAGCGCAAAAGCCGGCCCGATAGAACCGCGTCGGCGTAAACCAGTTGGCCCAACCTTCTCGCTCTCGCCTCGGGAGAACCCGGAGGAACCAACGGCTCCATTTCCCTCACCTCGCGATCGGAAACGATTTGCCAGTCGGGTGTTTGGGTCATCACGGAATAAATCTGGCGGCTGAGCAGCGCGGCGGGTGCATTTGCCGTCCTCGGCTCACCCGCGAACGGGACTTTAGTTTTGTTCTCGCCGGAGAGCGCTTCGAGCGGATAGATGGCGATGCGCTTGACCTTCCGCGCTTCCAGGTCGTTGGAGGATTTGCTTTCGAAGTTCGCCGGGCCGACGCTGCTGCAGCCGAGGAACATCAATAAGGCGGGGAAAAATCGCCACATAGTCACGCGATGATAACAGAAGGGGCGCAGCCTCTCAACCGGAGCGCCCGACGCCTCAATTCAAAATCCAAAATTTAAAATCGATTCAGTCGCCGGTGGTCTTGATCCCCAGCTCTTTGAGCTGCTTGGGATCCACCGCGAACGGCGCGTCGGTAAGAAGACAGACCGCCCGCTGGCTTTTCGGAAAGGCGATGACATCGCGCAGCGAGGTCGCGCCGCTGAGAATCATCGCGAGGCGGTCGATGCCGAAGGCGATTCCCCCGTGCGGCGGCGCGCCGTAGTTCAAAGCTTCGAGCAAGAATCCGAATCTCGCTTCGGCCTCTTCCGCGCCGATGCCCAAAAGCGCGAAGACTTTTTTTTGTAGCTCGACCTGGTGAATGCGGATGCTGCCGCCGCCGATCTCCACGCCGTTCAGCGCCAGATCGTAGGCTTTGGACCTGACCTTCAAGGGCTCTTTGCCGAGCAACGGCAGATCCTCTTCCATCGGCGCGGTAAAGGGATGATGAACCGCGGCATGGCGCTTTTCCTCCGGATCGTATTCCAGCAGCGGGAAATCGACGACCCAGACCGGCGAGTATTGGTCTTGCGCGATCAAGCCGCGCTTTTCTCCGAGGAGAAGCCGCAGGTTCGAGAGCGAGTCGTGAACGACTTTGTCGTTGTCGGCGACGAACAGAATCAAATCGCCGCTTTTGGCCGCGGTGATGTTCACGAGCTCCGCCCGCTCGGCGTCGGAAAGAAATTTAGCGATCGGCGACTGCCATTCGCCGTCGGCGAGTTTGATCCACGCCATGCCTTTCGCGCCGTAGTTCGCGGCAAACGCGGTCATGTCGTCCAATTCTTTGCGCGAGAGATTCGCCCCGCCGGGAACACTGATGCCCTTGACGATGCCGCCGCCCGCCAGGACATTCGAGAAAACTTTCACCTGCGACTTGCTGAAGCACTCGGAAAAATCTTTCAGCTCGAGGCCGAAGCGCAGGTCCGGCTTGTCCGTGCCGTAGCGCCCGCGCGCTTCGGCCCACGTGAGGCGCGGAAACGGACGCTTCACCTCGATGCCTTTCAGCTCCTTGAACAGCAAGGTCATCATTCCTTCGATGATCTCGATGATGTCCTGCGGCCGGATAAACGACATCTCGACGTCGAGCTGCGTGAACTCGGGCTGGCGGTCGGCGCGCAAATCCTCGTCGCGGAAGCACTTCACGATCTGAAAATAACGGTCGAGGCCGGCGACCATCAGGATCTGCTTGAACAGCTGCGGGGATTGCGGCAGGGCGTAAAATTTTCCATGATACATCCGGCTCGGGACAAGAAACTCGCGCGCGCCTTCCGGAGTGCTCTTGGTGAGCACGGGGGTCTCGATTTCGATGAAACCCAGAGAGTCGAAATAGTCGCGGATTTTTTTGGTCATGCGATGGCGCAAGGTGAGCGGAGCGAGGCTGCGCGGCCGCCGCAGGTCCAGATAGCGGTACTTGAACCGTGTGTTCTCGGTCACCTCGATTTCGTCCTCGATGGGAAACGGCGGCACTTCAGAAGCGTTGAGCAATCGCACTTCGTGCACCAGCAGCTCGACCTCTCCCGTGGAAAGCTCCCGGTTCACGGTTTCAGGCGGACGCCGCGCCAACAGCCCGCGCACCGCGATCACGTCCTCGGAGCGGATTTGCTTCGCCTTCTCGTGCGCGGCCTGGTTGACCTCCGGATTGAACACGACCTGAACGATGCCGCTGCGGTCCCTGAGATCGACGAAGATCAGCCCGCCGTGATCGCGCCGCCGCTGCGTCCAGCCCAGCAGGACAAGCTCTTTCCCCACGCTGTCCGGGCGCGGCTCGCCGCAGTAGAAGCTCCGCTTCCACTCGCCGAGATGATCGGTGAAAACCCTCTCCAATTATAACCTTTTCAACCCTCACCTCTAACCCTCTCCCTCAGGGAGAGGGAAGGGTGAGGGCTTCCTTCGTCAGCCGTTTTTCTATTTCGTCCTCGATGCGATCCAACGGCAGCTCGATCTGCCCCTTGGTATCCATATTGCGCACAAGTGCGATGCGTTTGCTGAGCTCATCATCGCCGACGATCACGACGTATTTGGCGCGGAGCTTATCCGCCCGCCTCATTTGACTTTTAAGGCTTTTTTTCTCTCCGTCGATTTCCAAGCTGATTCCGCGGCGGCGTAATTTGTGCGCGGCGGAGAATGCCCACGCCCGCGCCGCGTCGCCGACCCACACGAGAAATAGCGCCGGGCGCGGCGCCTGTCTCGTCTCTCTCATTCCCAATAGCAGGACCAGTCGTTCCATTCCCAGCGCGAAGCCGATGCCCGGCGTCGCCGGACCGCCCAAATCCGCGACGAGGCCGTCGTAGCGGCCGCCCGCGGCCACCGCGTTTTGCGAGCCCAGTTGAGTGGTGGTCCATTCAAAAGTCGTCCGGCAGTAATAGTCGAGGCCGCGCACCATCCGCGGGTTCAACCTGTACTCGACGCCGCTGTCGCGCAGCAGTTGCTGCACCGTGCCGAAGTGCTCTTTGCAAGCATCGCACAGATAGTCGAGGATCGACGGCGCGTCGCGCGTCGCCTCGATGCACGACGGCTCCTTGCAATCCAGAACGCGCAGCGGATTGCGCTCCATGCGCCGCCGGCAGTTCTCGCACAATTTTTCCGCGCGCTCTTTGAGAAACGCGAGCAACGCCTCGCGATAGGCCGGACGGCACTGCACGCAGCCGAGAGAATTCAGCTCCAAGGTCACTCCCTCCAGACCCACGCGCGCGAAAAAATCGCTCAGCAGCAAGAGGATCTCGGCGTCGATCAGCGGGTCCGAACGGCCCAGCGCCTCCGCGCCGATCTGGTAGAACTGGCGCTGCCTGCCCTTCTGCGGACGCTCGCGCCGAAACATCGGGCCGAAATAAAAAAGCTTGCGCATCGGCTCCACTTGATACAACTCCGCCTCGATGTAGGCGCGGACGACTCCCGCCGTTCCCTCGGGCCGCAAGGTCAGCGAGGTGCCTTTGGAGTCTTGATCGGCAAACGTGTACATCTCTTTCTCGACGACATCCGTCGTCTCGCCCAGAGAGCGGCTGAAAAGCTCGGTTTTCTCGACGATGGGAATGCGGATTTCGGAAAAATTATAGAGCGCAAAGATTTCGCGGGCCTTCTCCTCGGCCAGTTGCCAGATCTCCACCTCGCCGGGCAGCACATCGACGAAGCCCTTGATGGATGTAACCTTCATGGTTTGCGCCGTGATAGCTGAAATCACCCAACAATATAGACAGAAGCGCCGGAGATCAAGTAATCAAGCGCGGCTCCGGCCGGAAGGGTCGGGTCGCAGCGATGCGAATAAGTCCCAACCCCTTCCTTATAATATATTGTATCTCCAGACTATCACTCGGGAACGAGCTCGTCACTGCCGGCTTTTTCGATAGACGGTCGAACTCAGAAGCGGTATGAATCTTCTGTCGGAGGTTTTATGAGCGCGACCCTGGACCCGATCAACCTTTTCGAGTTCGAAGCCGCCGCCAAGGAGCGTTTACCGAAAGAGGAGTACGATTATATCGCAGGCGGCGCGACCGACGAGATCAGCGTGGAGCGGAACCGCCGCGCTTACGAGTCGTGGGCATTGCGCTCGCGCGTGCTGCGCGACGTGAGCGTGCTCGATCTCTCCACCACCGTCTTAGGAACGAAGGTCAACCTTCCGGTTCTGATCGCGCCCTGCGGCGGACATAAGAAGGCTCATCCCGAAGGAGAGTTCGCCACCTACCGGGCTGCGGCGGCCGTCGGGACCATCCTGGCGGTTAGCGCCAATTCAAGTACTAATTTTGAGGAGCTTGCCAAAGCAGCGACGGGCCATTTGTGGATGCAGTTGTATCCGTTCCTCGACCGGGAGTTGACGAAACACTGGCTGCGGCGCGCCAAAGACGCCGGCTATGACGCCATCGTAGTGACTCTGGATTCGAAGTGGCCGCCCAAGCGAGAACGCAACATCCGCAACAACTATAGCAGGAAGCGCGGCGTCAACTTCGCAGCCGGCCCCGGGACGACGCCGTCCGAAGGCGGAGGAGATCTCGCGGCTACATGGAAAGATTTGGAATGGATCAAATCGATGACCGATCTTCCCGTCGTCGCCAAAGGAATCATGACCGGCGAGGACGTCGAGTTATGCGCCGATGCCGGCGCCGATGCGGTGATCGTCTCCAATCACGGCGGGCGCCATCTCGACAACACGTTGGCGACGATCGAGGTCCTCTCGGAAGCGGTCGATGCGGCGCAAGGAAAAATGGAAATCTTGCTCGATGGCGGCATCCGGCGCGGCGCCGACGTCGTGAAAGCGATTGCATTGGGCGCCAAGGCCGTCTTCATCGGTCGTCCGCTTTTTTGGGGACTCGCGGTGGACGGCGAGGCCGGAGTCGCTCGCGTGTTGGAAATTCTGCGCGAAGAAATCGAGATCACGATGGCGAAGTGCGGCAGACCGACCATTGCGAGCATCGACTCCAGCGTGGTGGTCAAGGCGCCGCGCTTGTGAGAGAGCTTATCAAAGGAGGTCCACATGCGTGTGGTCACATTCGAAAATTTGCCCGAAAAGCCCATGGACGGCGCCACGCCCATCCCCGGATGGAGCGGCGGACCGGTAAGCCGGACACGACAAACGATTATCGGCGATGGAGAATCCGAAAACTTTCGCTGTAACGTCGTCAACTTCCGCAAAGGCGCCACCACCGGATGGCATGCCCACGACTGCGACCAGATCCTGGTGATCACGTCGGGCAGAGGCATCGTCGCCACGGAAAAAGAAGAGCGCGGGATAACGGTTGGCGATGTCGTGCACATCAAAGCGGGCGAGCGGCACTGGCATGGCGCTACGGCGAATTCGACTATGTCGCACATTACGGTCACGACCGTAGGCAGCAAGTCCACTCACGGATAAGTTTTTCATTCCATGGCGTACAACGCCGTCCTTAAGCGTCACCCGGGAAGCGTAAGCGACGCGGCGAAAAAGATCGAAGCGGGAGTGCGCTGGAACGACGACGGCGCGCTCGCTTTCACTTATATTCTCAGCGGAGATTTGATCCGTCTCCGGATTCCGCCGTCTCGTGAGCCGCGGCGGGCGGATCGACTATGGGAACATACCTGCTTCGAAGCGTTCGTCGCCGTGAAAGATCAACCGGCGTATTATGAAATCAATCTCGCTCCATCCGGCGAGTGGGCCCTGTATGCGTTTCATCGTTATCGGGAGCCCGGACCGCCTCTCACGGGAAAGCTGGCGCCTGAGATCACGGTGCGCCGTACGACAGACAGTCTGGAACTCAACGCGACCCCGCGGATGGATTGTTTTGACGCAATCGAACCCGGCTCGCACCTCAGCGTTGCGCTTTGCGCCGTGATCGAAGACAATCGTGGGATACTGACCTATTGGGCGCTCGCACATCCGCGGGGAAAGCCCGATTTCCATCACCGCGACGGCTTCGCTCTGGAGATCCGGCGGCCGGCCGAGAAATAGTGAATCGAGAATGAAATTCGGCATCGACCGTCTGCTCGAAGAGCCGGACCTGAGAAAACCTCTCGCCGGCAGGCGCGTTGCTCTGCTCGCCCACCCGGCCTCGGTCACCCGCGATTTAGTTCACTCGCTCGACGCGCTCGCGTCGCTCGACGATGTTGAATTGGTCGCGGCTTTCGGCCCGCAGCACGGGCTGCGCGGCGACAAGCAGGACAACATGATCGAGTCTCAGGATTATCACGATCCCGTGCACGGGATTCCGGTCTTCAGTTTATACGGTAAAGTGCGCCAGCCGACGGCGGCGATGATGGAGCGCTTCGACGTGTTGCTCGTCGATCTGCAGGACCTGGGCTGCCGCGTCTATACTTTCATCACAACCTTGCGTTACGTTCTCGAAGCGGCGGCGGAGCACGGCAAAACGGTCTGGGTGCTCGACCGGCCGAATCCGGCCGGCCGGCCTACCGAAGGACTGAGTCTTCGGCCGGGTTGGGAGAGCTTCGTCGGCGCCGGCCCGTTGCCGATGCGCCACGGCCTTACCTTGGGCGAGCTCGCCACCTGGTTCGTGAGCACGCTGCACCTCGAAGTGGATTACGATGTCATAACGATGGACGGGTGGGCGCCGTCGCGCGCGCCGGGCTACGGCTGGCCGCTCGGTGAGCGCCCATGGGTGAATCCGAGCCCGAATGCCGCGAATCCGTCGATGGCGCGCTGCTATTCCGGAACCGTCATGCTCGAAGGCACAACGCTTTCCGAAGGCCGCGGCACGACGCGGCCGTTGGAGCTTTTCGGCGCGCCGGATCTCGACACGCGCGCTCTCTTGTCAAAAATGGAATCGCTCGCCCCCGAGTGGCTGCGCGGCTGCCGCTTGCGCGATTGCGGGTTCGAGCCGACGTTCAACAAACACGCGGGCAAATTGTGTTCGGGAATCCAAATCCACGTGGACGATTCAGGATACGATCACGAAGCTTTCAAGCCGTGGCGTCTGACCGCGCTCGCGCTGAAATCTTTGCGGCTCCTCAAGCCCGACTACGACCTTTGGCGCGACTTCTCTTACGAGTACGAAACGAACCGGCTTGCCATCGACGTGATCAACGGCAGCGATCTATTGCGAAAGTGGGTCGACGATCCCGCCGCTCAGCCCGGCGACCTCGACGCGGTCGCCGCGGCCGATGAAGCGGCGTGGATTGAAGAGCGGGAGTCGGTGCTACTCTATCGGTGAAGCGCCGCTCGCGATAGTCGCGCAATGGTGCAAACGCGGAGGTTCCCCTGCTTTCTATTTTCCCTAGACTGGCGCAATTGCGTAGTCTAGGATTGCGCTAGGTTTAGGGAAACCTTGCGATGAACAAACGTGAACTGCTCGTCGCCGGCCTGGTACTCGCCATCGGTATACCTTCAAGCACAGGTGAGACGCAGCCTCCAAGTGCCCGCGGGTTCCCAGGCGGCGTCCGCGACGCGTTGGGCTCGCGCTATCATCCCGCACCCGGTGTCCCCGAAGGATCGAAACATCCAAGACCGCAACCCGGCATAGACTCGGTCCGCCACTGGAACGAAATGGCGATCAATGCCAGCGGGCTCGATCATACGCCGAGCCCGGATCGCGTCTTTGGGGAGCAATTCGGACCGGGGCGGGCGAGCCGTGCGATGGCGATTGTCCACATCGCGATCTTCGACGCCGTAAACGCAATCGCCGGAGGCTACAGGAGCTACACGGGCATTCAGCCCGCGCACTACGATACCTCCATGGACGCCGCGGTCGCTGAAGCGGCGCATGATACCCTGGCAGCGCTCTTCCCTTCACAGGCCGGTAGCTTCGATGATCAGCTCGCCGAAGATCTCCGCAAGATTCGGAACGGACCCGCGAAAGCGCACGGGGTTGATCTCGGGCGGCGCGCGGCCAAAGCGATCCTCGCGCTCAGGGCGGACGACGGCTCGCAGCAGCCCGAGCCCCGCGTCGGTGTCGATTTCATCACCAGCAATGAGCCGGGGAAGTGGCGCCAAGATCCGATCAGTCAGATCCCACTCGCGCTGGGCGCACACTGGGGCGAGGTCAGGCCGTTTGTTCTGAGATCGGCCCGTCAGTTCCGAGTCCCGCCACCGCCCGCCCTCGACAGCCCGGAATATGCGGCCGCTTTCAACGACGTGAAGGCCATTGGCGGCGATGGAATCAATACGCCGACGGTGCGAACCGCGGAGCAGACCGAAATCGGCACTTATTGGGCGTACGACGGAACGCCGAGCCTGTGCGCGCCGCCGCGGCTTTACAACCAAATCGCGGTGCAAATCGCCGATCAGATGAACTCGACTGCCATCGAGCTCGCGCGACTCCTGGCGCTTGCGAATACGGCGATGGCCGATGCCGGCATCGCGATCTGGGAATCGAAATACTTCTACGAGTTCTGGCGGCCGGTCACGGGCATCCGCGAGGCCGATCCCGGGACCGGCCCGACCGGTGCCGGCGACGGCAATGCCGCAACGGTCGGAGATCCGACCTTCCATCCCCTCGGGGCGCCCGCCAGCAACCTCACCGGGCCGAACTTCACGCCGCCCTTTCCGGCATATCCGTCCGGGCACGCCGGTTTCGGGGGCGCCCTTTTTCAAACGTTGCGCAAATTCTACCGGACCGACTACATCGCCTTCACCTTCGTTTCGGACGAGTTCAACGGCGTGACGATGGACAACAACGGGAACGTGCGGCCGCTGCTTTCGCGCAGCTTCGAGTCGCTTTCTGAGGCCGAGGAAGAGAACGGTCAGAGCAGAATCTACCTCGGCATCCACTGGATCTTCGATAAGACCGAGGCGATCGCCCAAGGCCGTCGCGTGGCCGACTACGTGTTGAAGAACGCGTTCGTGCCCCTATCGCCGAGACGGTAGACGTCCGGCTTTTTCCGCCGATTGAAGGCTTGGCACCCAACGTTATTTAAAGCCGCCGTAGACACAATAATTTGTGAACTTCCAAAAAACATCCACGTCTTTGAAGCCCGCCGCTCTGAGCCAGCCCAGTTCGTCTTCCATCAAACCGTTGTAGTGGGCGCCGTGCGGCAGGCGTACTCTCGACGCGTGCGTCTCCCCTTCTGTATTTCCCGACGGGCCGTCGATCCAGCGCTGGCGCGTCCTACGGTACTGTTGTCGCAAACCTTCGCTCGGCGCCAGCAGGCTGTCGGCATTGATGAAGCAACCGCCGGCATTCAGCAGACCGTGGGCGGCGCGGAAAAACCGGTGGCGCTGCTCGTGGGTCAAGTGATGCAGCGCGCGCGCCGAAACCACCGCATCGAAAGAGCCGGACAGCGCGCTCGACCAATCCGGCGCGTCCAGCGCGCCGCGGACAAATTCGACCCGCCCTTTAAATCTTCCGTTTCGCTCGCGGCCCAGCTTGATCATTTCCTCGGAGCCGTCGAGGCAAACCGCGCTCGCGTTCGGCCGGTCTGCGAGAATCGCCGCGGCCAGCGCGCCGTATCCCGCCCCGACGTCGAGAAGCCGAATCGCCTGCTCTCTCGGATGCGGAATCATAAACACAACGGTTTTCATCTGCATGTCGCGGATTGACCGTTCTTTGTCCGTCCGTTCATCCCAACTCTCGATGAATCCACGGTCTTCCCAGGCCCGCTCCGGCGAGACCGCTACTTTTGCTTCTGACGGTTTCTGCTCCATGACTCCTCCAGCGCTTAAATCATTTCTCGTACAGCTTCTTGATAAAGCCGCTCTTGTCGAGCTCCTCGACGAAGCTCCGGTCGGTAAACTCTTCCGGTTTGTGATTCAAAACCTCGGGACGAGTGGCCGCGACGTATTCGAAGCTGGTTTTCATTCCCGCCGTGTTCGGATACGGCGCCGGCAGAAACGCTTTGGCAAAAATATCGTACGACTCGTTGACCAGCTCTTCGTTATCCACGCGCAACGTCTTCTTGATCACCTTTTTGCCGAATTCCCGGTCTTTCTTGAACAACGCGGTTCCTTCCAGATGCGCTTTCATATAGCTCTGGATCATGTCGCGGTCTTTCTGAATGATGGCGCGCCGGGTCGTGATTTCGATCCAGGGATAGTCGATCTCCTTGGCCGAATCCCAAAGCATCGGGAAGCCCATTTTCATCGCAATGCCGTAGCCGGGAAACGACAGCGATGCCGCGTCGATCGAGCCCTGCTTGAGCGCGGCGATGCGCTCCGGATCGCCGCCGATTTGCAGCAGCGCCACGTCGCGGTCGGGATTGAGTCCTTTCTTCCTGAGGATGTGACGAATGAGGAAGTCGGTGAGCGAGCCGAATGTGGTGACGCCGACCTTTTTGCCCTTCAAATCCTCGACTCTTTTAATCTCCGGCTTGACCATCAGCGCATGCACCACTCCGGGAAGCGTGTGCGCGAGGATGACGAGATCGGAGCCGGACAGATCGGCGTTGATGACCGTCGGCGTCGCGATCGGACCGATTTGCACGCTGCCGCCGATCATCGCTTTCGACGCTTCGCCCGAGCCGCGCATCGCGACGGGATCGGCGTAGAGGCCGTACTTTTCAAAAAGCTTGGCTTCCTTGGTCACGAAGATAATGATGTTGCCCATGCTGACGGAGGAAACTCCGATGTAAATATGCTTCGGCGGTTTTGACTGCGCCTGTGCAACTAGGGGCAACGCGAACACGGCGGCCCACAGACCGGCGGCGGAAATCATTTTGCGCAGAGACATGGGCCACCTCCGTTGTGTTCTTCTACCACCGAGACCGATAATATCAAAACCGAAGCCGCGCGACACCGCCGGCGCGCTCCCTGGGCCGCTGGATTATCACGGCTCGATGACGTATGAGTCGGTCGAATACCGGCCGGTTCCGGCGCTCGTAGGAGCGCAGGCGACCCGCGGCTCGGACAAGAGGACATGGACGCGCGTGAAAACGAGATCTTGACGAGAGTGGGTCCCGGAACGCCCGCGGGCGAGACCTTGAGAAAATACTGGCTGCCCGTCGGTTTCTCCCAGCAGATCGAGTCCGATGCGCCGCGCCTGGTGCGCTGGCTGTGCGAGGATTTGATTCTGTTTCGCGACGAATTCGGCCGCCTCGGTTTGATCGATCCGGTTTGCGCGCATCGCGGCTCGTCACTCGAATACGGCTGGATCGAGGCGGGCGGGCTGCGCTGCTGCTATCATGGCTGGGTCTACGACGTGAACGGGCGCTGCATCGAGCAGCCGGGCGAGCCTCCCGACAGCAACTTCAAAGATAAAATTCAGATCAAAGCCTATCCGGTGCGCGAGCTGGGCGGCATGATCTGGGCCTATATGGGCGCGGGCGCGCCGCCCGAACTGCCCCATTATCATTTCCTCGCGCGCGACGACGGCGAACGGAATCATTCCCGCTACGTCCGCGAGTGCAACTACATGCAGCAACTGGAAAACGCGCTGGACCCGGTGCACGCGACGATCCTGCACGGGCGCGCGATTCACGGCGCGCCGGCGGCGCCGGAATGGATGGAGACACCCAACTTCGACGTGACCTTGACGGAAACCATGGCGTTCTATGTCGCCCGGCGCAAAGGACCGCAGTCCGGCACCGAGTGGCATCGGGAGGTCGCCTACGTGCCGCCGGTGATGGTCGTGCACCACGGCGGCTCGCTCCCCGGCGATCCCGAGCCGGCGATGGTCGACATCGCGTGGCGCATGCCGATCGACGATTTCAGCACGCAGACATTCACCCTTCGTTTTTACCCTTCAATAAACGGCCAGCCCTGGCCCAAAGAGCAGAGAGAGCGGCCGGGCAAACCTCCACCGCTCATGCGCGGCACGCGCAAGCCGTACGATATGGCGACGATCAACGGTCAGGACACGGCGGCGCAGGTCAGCCAGGGCGCGATCGTCGATCGCACGCGCGAGCATCTCGGCCATTCGGATCGCGGCGTAATCCAGGTGCGCAAGCTGTGGAAGAATGCGATTGAGGCCTGCCTCAGAGGCGAAGATCCGCCCAACCTTATTCGCGACCCGGCACAGAACCGCTTGGTCCACGTGGACGTGGTCGAGAAACTCGTCCAACAGGGTGAGCTGACGGATCACGTACCGAGAATAATCTACCTCTCATAAAAACAAAAATGAGCCCGGCGTTTTACTTTTTACTTTTAACTTTTTACTTGGCGCCGCTGATTGCGGCCGCCAACCTTCACGCCGCGGAAGCAAAAACCGGCTGGCAAGAATGGGAAAGGACCGTGCAGGCGGCGAAAAAGGAGGGGCAGGTAACCGTTTACGTGCACAGTACCTACGCCCCGGCCGTGGAGTCGGGAGCTTTTCAAAAAGCGTTTCCCGACATCAAGCTCGTGACGGTGAGCGGCGTGGAACTGGATTTGGAGCGGCGCTTCACGACCGAGCGCAGGGCGGGAAAATACCTGGCGGATGTTTTCATGGTCGGCGTTTTGCGCAGCTACGATTTTTACCAAGCCAAATTTCTCGAGCCGATCAAGCCCGCGTTGCTCCTGCCCGAAGTGGTCGATGAGTCCAAGTGGTGGCAGAAAACGCACCGCTATGCGGACCCGGAAAAAAAGTATCTGTTCCGTTACGTGGGCTCGGCTCAGTTGGGTCAGATCTACTACAACACGAAACTCGTCAATCCGAAGGAAATCAATTCTTTCTGGGATTTCCTCAATCCGAAGTGGAAAGGAAAAATCGAAGCGCGCGACATCAGAGCTCCCGGCACCGGCGGCAGTGCGATCCGGCTTTTTTACTACAACCCCGACATGGGTCCCGAGTTCGTCAAGAAGCTTTTCAGCGAGACGGACATGACTCTGTTCCGCGACCGGCGCCAGGGACTCGATTGGCTGGCTACCGGCAAATTCGCCATTTGCTTTTGGTGCGAAGGCGTCGAGAGAGGCAAACAGCAAGGTTTACCCGTGGACTCTTTTGGCGTCATGAAAGAAGGGGCCGCGCTCAGCGCCGGCCAGGGTTTCCTGACTCTGGTCAATCAAGCCCCTCACCCCAACGCGGCCAAGGTCTTTGTCAACTGGTTCTTATCTCGCGAAGGGCAGGCGAATTTTCAGAAGGCACTGGCCGATGCGGAGGAAGGCGGTCCCGATTCTCTCAGAACCGATATACCGAAAGACGACGTCCTGCCAAAATACCGCCGCGTCGATGGGGTAATATATCTGGATACCGACAACCAGCGGGATGCCATGAAGCCGGTGATGAAGCTCGTCGAAGAGACCCTCGGCGCCGCGGAGAAAAAATAGTTACTTACCCTCACCACGTCTCTCTCGCCCTTCCCTACTGGACCGGCGCGACTCAGCGCGCAATCCTGCGTTCATTGTTTACCGGCGGCACCGTCTACGGAGCGGACCTCGACCGGCTTGAAGCGCTGGTCGTTCAACAACTCGGCGTCCGGAGCGCGATCCTCTGCGAATCCGGAAGTTTCGCGCTCGAGATCTGCTTGCGCGCGTGCGGCGTTCGCGCGGGCGACGAAGTCATCATTCCTACTTTTTGCTGCACCGCCGTCGTGCGGCCGATTCTCGCCCTCGGCGCGATTCCCGTGCTCGCCGACGTCGGAGAGGAACTGAATCTCACCGCCGAGACCGTCGC
Source organism: Binatia bacterium (assembly GCA_036506735.1). Classification (GTDB taxonomy): domain Bacteria; phylum Desulfobacterota; class Binatia; order UBA9968; family UBA9968; genus JAJPJQ01. Next base: position 23,176 of record DASXRG010000189.1, read on the forward strand.
GGCGGCGCTGACCGAGAAAACAAAAACGATCGTCGTCCCGCATCTCTTCGGCAATCCCGCCGACATCGAGTCGATCGTCGACCTCGCGCGCGGAAGAAACATTCGCGTCGTCGACGACGCAGCGCAAGCTCTGGGCGCGACGATCGACGGACACGCTGTCGGAACCTTCGGCGATGCCGGAATTTTGAGCTTCGGCAACGAGAAGGTCTGCGCCGGACTGGGCGGGGGCGTCGGCGTATCCAACGACAAAACCATGTTCCGGGATATTGACCTGCGGCTTCCCGGATTTTATTCGGTGGCATCCAACGCTTTGTCCACGGTTCTCTGGCGCCGCTGGCGCCACTGGACGTTTCCCGCCGAAGCGCTGTTTCACCGCAACCAAGCCTGCCCTGACACGCCGCCCCTTCCTTATCGCGAGCAAGGCATGGCGAACCTGAACGCCGCGGTTGCTTGCAGTCTCATCCAAACGCTAAGCGAAAACATCGCCGCCCGCCGCGCGCGTGTCCGCGCGTATCGAGAATTGCTTGGCAAGGTGGAGCGTTTACAACTTATTTCCCACCGCAGAGGCTCGGCGTGCCTGACACAGGTGGTTCGAGTCTCGCCGCGGCGCAACGAAGACGCAGCCGCGCATGTAATCGAAGACCTGGGCGAAGCGGGTTATGAAGTGCAAGGCAGCTACGTGCCGATCCATCTTCTATCGCCGTACGAGGGATTCGTTAGGATGCCTCTTCCGCACGCGGAACGGGTCTGGGCGGATTTGATCGAGCTGCCGTGCGAGCCAGAGGTAAGCCTTGATCACCTGGAACGCATCGCCACGATTGCAAAGCAGAGTCTCAACTCGTGAACCGGTTGGACCCGATCGGAAAGAGCATCGGACCATAAACCGGTCCGATGCTCTGTATCCGAACGTATCGCTCAGTCCCGCTCCCCGCCGAGGGGAATTCTCGAAATCGTGAAAGTCGTGACATCGACTTCGGGTTCCGAGTCGGTGCCCGTAAGCGCGAGCGCCGCGTTGGTGACGAATAGGCTGCCGCGGCTGATCACGATGCTGGCGGGGAAGATAAGCCCCTTGACCGCTCCATCGGGTCCGATCCCTTCGAACGAGCCGCGCCGGTCGACGATCCGGCCATCGCCATCGAGCGCCACGATTTCGTCGGCCTGGTTTGCGGCGACCCACAACCGGCCCTGGCGATCGAAAAGAATCCCGTCCGCTCCATTGATACTTTCCGCGAAAGGCGTCACGGCTTTGGTCGTCACGTTCACCTTGAGTATCCGGTCGTCCGCGGTATTGGCGACGAAAAGAGTGTTCCCGTCGGCGGAGAATGCGAGACCGTTGGCGCCGAAAGGCGGAAATCCATGCGGCGGCGGCGCCGGCTTGAGCATCTCGTCCGCGACGAACAGCGAGACGGTTCCGCCGGGAAGCGCGACTTTATAGACCTTGCCGCCGAAAGAATCCGAAACGTAGAGATTGCCGGCGGCGTCGAACGCCATCGCGTTCAGGCCACAGTCGACGAAGATCACGAACGTGCAGACGTTATAGGTCGCAACCGGCAAGCTGCCGGCTATAAACGGCGGCGAAAACTTGAGCACCTTGCCGCCACCGAAGTTCGCAACATATAAATTGCCGGACGTATCGAACGCGAGCCCCAGTGGAACGGCGCTCGGCAGCGAAATGGTATCCAGAAGCCGCCCTGAGGGACTGAAGATATGAATCGCATTCGGCGGATTGAACTCGAAGGTCGCGACGTAGATATTGCCCCTCGAATCCGCTGCAAGTCCCTCGGGATGGCCGGGTCCCGGCGGCAGCGTGGCGAAGCGCACGACGCCGCCCTGATCGGCATAAACCGCTGCGGCGCCCAACAGCAGCGCCATCCCCAAAATCACGGCAATTGTTTTACGCATGACAGCCTCCTTAAGATTTATTTGTCCGTCGCGCGACCCTGGAAAGGCCAGACACTAGCCAGACTCCGAGGCTGTGTCAACAGCGCGGACGATAGGTTTTTGCATCGACTGTCGCCGGACGCGGCGCTTGACGGCTGCAATAACCGAGTATAAATGGTGACTCTATATGGATCGGGCGTAGGAGGCTTTGCGCTCGAGGAAGCCCCGAGAGGAGCAGAACATGAGAACGACGAGATTATTGCACATAACCGTCATGGCACTCGGCGTCGCCGCCGTCATCGCCGCCTGCGCGACGCAACCAAGCGGCGATAGAAGCGACCGCGCTGCCGTCAGCATCGACAGCGACGACATCGGCGGAGTGGTGACCAGCGCGAAAGGACCGGAAGCCGGCGTGTGGGTGATCGCCGAGACGCGCGAGCTACCCACGCGGTTCAGCCGCAGCGTCGTCACCGACGATCAAGGTCGCTACGTCATCCCCGACCTGCCGAAGGCCGCCTACAGCGTTTGGGTGCGCGGCTACGGGCTCGTGGATTCGCCGAAAGTCAAAGCCACTCCGGGCAACATCGTCAATCTAACCGCCGTCGTCGCGCCGAACGAAGCGGCGGCGGCGCACTATTATCCGGCGATCTATTGGTACTCGATGATGAAAATTCCCGATGCGGCCGAGTTCGGCGGCAAGGGAAAAATTCCCGCGAAGATGACCCGGGAGGAGTATCTCAATCAGATGAAGTCCAACGGCTGCGCCAACTGCCACGCGCAGGGCGTGCTCGCGATGCGCACGTTTCCCAAGACCGTGCCGCATCCTTACCCGTCGTTCAAGAATTCGGAGGAGGGCTGGTTTCGCCGCATCCAGTCGGGTCAAGGCGGCGTGACGATGTTCAATAACATCGTCAAGGAGTTGGGCGGCGCGCCGATCAAGTATTTCGCCGACTGGACGGACCGCGTCGCCAAGGGCGAGCTGCCGCACGCGAAGCCGCCGCGGCCGCAGGGCATCGAGCGCAACATCGTCGTCAGCACCTGGGATTGGCTCGACGACAAGCATTACCTCCACGACCTGATCGCGTCGGACCGGCGTTTCCCGACCGTCAACGCCTACGGCCCGGTGTACGGATCGACCGAGCTCAGCGTCGATATCATTCCGATCCTCGATCCGAAAACCAACAGCGTGAAGCACTTCCCGACGCCCGTCCGCGATCCGGATACGCCCGTCTCGATGGAGGAAAAGCCGCTGCAGCCGTCGCCCTACTGGGGCGACGAACCGGTATGGACGAGCAAGGCGAACAACCACAACGGCATGTTCGATCGCAAGGGGCGCGTCTGGTTCGCGGCGGCGGTGCGCGGCCCGAACAATCCCGCCTTTTGCAAGAAAGGCTCGGACCATCCCTCGGCAAAAGCCTTCCCGACCGAGCGCAGCAATCGACACCTTTCGATGCTCGACCCCAAGACCATGAAGTACACGTTCATCGACACCTGCTTTGGGACGCATCATTTGCAGTTCGATGCCAACGAGAGACTGTGGACCAGCGGCGGCGGTCAGGTCGTCGGCTGGCTCGACATGAAGATATACGACGCGACTGGCGACGCGGCGAAAGCGCAGGGCTGGACGCCGATGATTCTCGACACCAACGGCAACGGCAAGCGCGACGCGTACGTCGAGCCGAACCAGCCGGCGGATCCGACGAAGGACAAGCGCATCTCGGCGGGCTTCTATGCCGTCATGCCGAGCCCGGCTGACGGCTCGGTCTGGGGCTCCGTTCGAACTTTTCCAGGCGCCGTCGTGCGCATCGCGCCGGGACCAAATCCCTCTGAGACCGCCCTTGCGGAAATTTACAACATACCGCTGCCGGGCTTCGGCATTCGCGGTGCAGACATCGACAAGCACGGCGTCGTGTGGGCGTCGCTCGCGAGCGGCCATCTTGCCAGCTTCGACCGGAAAAAATGCAAAGGCCCGCTTAACGGACCGAAGGCGACCGGCGATCATTGCCCCGAGGGTTGGACGTTCCACCAATATCCGGGTCCCGGATTCCAGGGGATCGGACAGAACAGCGCGGAGTCGAGCTACTATTCCTGGGTCGACCAGCATAACACCTTCGGCCTCGGTGAGGACGTGCCGATGTCTACGGCCAACTTGCACCACGGCCTGGTCGCATTGAAAGACGGCAAGATGATCTTGTTAACCGTACCCTACCCGATGGGCTTTTACGCCAAAGGCTTCGACGGACGCATCGATGATCCCAAGGCGGGCTGGAAGGGCCGCGGATTGTGGAGCTCGAGCGGCGACCGCGCGCCGTGGCTGATGGAGCACGGCAAAGGCTCCAAGCCGCTCGCCGTGCATTTTCAGCTGCGACCCGATCCGCTGGCGAAGTAGAGCGCGTGTGAATAATCCTTACGGGCCAGGCTCTTGGTAATTTCGAATCAAGAGACCTGGTCCGCGTTTTTTAGCGTCAACTCAAAGATTCGGAAACAGTGAGAAAAGCGCACCGCTAGAGGAGATTCAATTTTCCCTTGATTTTGCTCTGGGGAAAAACATTCACGGCTCGCCCAATCGGCTTGCGCGACCGACTCAACGAAGCCCGATACGAAGGGTCACCGTGGCCAAATAGATCTCTCGCAGAAACCACACCAGGCCCAGAAAGAAAGTCGACATTGCCGCGATGAACAGCAACGCCACAGGTATCGTGGCGTCAAAGCGTAAAAAGGCGCTCAGGAACAACACCGCGATAACGGTACATACGAGCAGCGCCGTCGTCGTGCAAAGGGTAATCGCGCGGCTGATGAGCTTTGCCCGCCGTGAAAGAATCCCGAGATCGGCGCGCAGTGAGGCGAGGATTCCCGCCGAAGCGCCATCCAGCTTTTCCTCCAAGACCCGAGCACGGTCGATGATTCTACCCAACCTGTTGGTCATGACCGCTAGTATCGCGCCGATACCTGAGAGCAGAAAAACCGGCGCAACAGCCAGCTGGATTGCGTGCGCTACCGCGACGTCCGAAAACTCCAGCACTAAATTAGTTCCAATCAGTATTGCCCACGCCACACCCGCGATGATTTCTCGGCATTATCATTTTAATAACAAGCCGAGGAGCAGATGTCAGCAGTCTTTGCAGATAGAAAAATACCTGGCTCTAGCATTGGCGAGTTTATAGCGGCGCCAGGTCATGTTGCTCCGCCGGCATTGAAATCAATGTCATCGCTTTTTTGCTTCTCCCAATGCTATCTATTTTCATCCCAATTGCGTTCCTCAATAATTGACAGCCCGTCCGCATCTTGATATTCGGCCGTTGGAGGATTCCAATGGCTGAACAAGAAATTGCTTTGATTGTCGGTGCCGGGCCAGGGCTCAGCGCGTCGCTGGCGAGGCTTTTTAAGAAGGAAGGCATGAAGGTGGCGTTGGCCGCGCGCGATGCCAAGAAACTGGACGAGTTAGTGAAAGAGATCGATGGGCGCGCCTATCCATGCGATGCGAGCAGCCCAAACGATGTGGAAAATTTATTCGACTCGATATCGAAGGACATCGGCGAATCCAATTTGGTTGTCTATAACGCCAGCGCTCGCGTGCGCGGCCCGATCACCGAATTGGATAGCGAAGAGGTGCGCAAAACGGTGCTGGTTACGTGTTACGGCGGATTCCTCGTCGGACAGGCAGCCGCCAAGCGAATGATCAAAGCCGGAAACGGAACGATATTGTTCACCGGCGCTTCTGCAAGCGTCAAAGGATATGCAAACTCTGCGGCCTTCGCCATGGGCAAGTTCGGTTTGACCGGACTAGTACAAAGCATGGCGCGCGAGCTTCAACCGCACAATATCCACGTCGCCCAAGTCGTAATCGACGGTGGCATCTGCGAGCCGACGCGCCGCCCGGAGCGTCTCACGTCGCGCGGTCCAGATGGCTGCCTCGACCCTGACGCGATCGCTCTCACTTATCTCCAGCTGCACCGCCAGCATCGTAGTGCGTGGGCATCTCACATTGAGTTGCGCCCATGGTCGGAAAAATTCTAACGGGCTACCGAAAAATCTGGGCATAATAAATTTTGAAGGAGAACTCCTATGGCTAAAAAGAAAGAATACACCTGCGTGCTAGTCGAAACGACGACGAAGGGATTACGTGGATCACGTTCAATCGACCGGAGAAGCGCAACGCGATGAACCCGACGCTTCTTGTCGAGATGGAGCAGATTTTGTACGAGCTGGAGACCGAGGAAGAAACTAAAGTCATTGTGATCACCGGCGCGGGCAACAGTTGGAGCGCGGGGATGGATTTGAAACAGTATTTTCGCGAGACGGATAAAGACCCTGTGGCGCGCTTCCGGGCCATGACGGCGCATCGTCGCTGGGCAACGGAGTTGCTTACCTGGTCGCGCAAGCCAAGCATCGCCATGGTCAACGGCTATTGTTACGGCGGCGCGTTCATCTCTCTCGCGGCTTGCGATATTGTGATCGCCGCGGAAACCGCGACCTTCGGTTTGTCGGAGGTTAACTGGGGTATTATTCCCGGCGGCAACGTGAGCAAGGTTTTCGGCGACATGGTGTCGTATCGAAACGCCTTGTTCTATGCGATGACCGGGCGCACGATCGACGGCCGCAAAGCGGTAGAGTTGGGCATTGCCACGCTGGCGGTTCCGGCGGAGAAACTGCGTGAGGAAACGGTAGCCGTCGCGCGAGAGCTAATGGCGAAAAGCCCGATGGTTCTGGCCTACACAAAACAAGCGATCCGTGCCGTGCGCGGCATGGACATGGATCAAGCTTACGAATATTTGGGGGCGAAGAGCATGGCGCTTCGTGCCGCGGATCCGGAACAGACGCGAGCACGCGGCATGCGCGAGTTCCTGGACGAGAAAAAGTTCCGGCCCGGACTGGAACCGCTGAAACGATCGTAGAGGTAAATTAAGTCTACTGAGAAGCGATGTCTAATCGAGATGAAAGCTGATCACGTCATGAAAGCCGGCCGATCCCGCGCCTTAGTAGCTGTGTCGAAATGTCATCTTGCGCAAGAAGGATGTCGCCTTGTGCAATCTGGGGATCGGTCGAGTTTCTTCACTTTGTTCAGAATGACACCGCTTTCATTGTCGTCATTACGGCACCGTCGCTTAGTGCGGAGGATTCATGGATCTGCAGCTGCAGGGCAAGAAAGCAATCGTTACGGGTGGCAGCCGTGGCATGGGGAAGGCGATAGCGCGACAATTGGCGCGCGAGGGCTGCGATGTTGCGATCGGCGCCAGGACCGAGGGGATGCTGGGCGAGGCTGCCGCGGAGATCACTCAAGAGACAGGCCGCATGATCGTTCCACTGGTCTTGGACACGCTTAACGGGGAATCGATTAAGGCATTCGTCCGACGAGCGGCCGAAGCTCTGGGCGGAGTTCATGTCCTCGCTAACTGTGCCGCTCGCGTCGGCGGCACCATCCCAGACAATATGGACGTGATCAGCGACGAGCAGATCATCAAAGACTTCGAAGAGAAATTCCTCGGCTACTTCCGCTGTGCGCGCGAGGCTGCGCCGTTCATGAAACAGGCCCATTGGGGGCGGATCATTAACCTAAGCGGTGGCGCTGGACGCACCCCCGGTACCGCCGTTAGCACGCCGGCCCGCAATATCTCCTGCGTCGCCTTGACGAAATCTCTGGCGAACACGCTCGGCCCGTTCGGCATCAACGTGAACGCTATCTATCCCGGCACGACGCTCACCGAAGCAGTTTTAGAACGCTATCGGGCGCAAGCCGAGCGCCGGGGTAAAACGCTTGACGTTTATTTGGAGGAATTGCGGCAGCGTAGTCTCATCCGCCATCTGGTTACTGCAGAGGATATTGCGTACGTGGTTGCATTCCTGTGTTCGCCGCTGGCCCTAAGTATTACCGGCGAGGCATTCTCGGTGTCTGGCGGCGTCAATGCGGATATGCATTACTAAAACGAAACGCGACGTTGACCTGGAACTTGACCCTGCCGTCGCAATTGACCTATACCGAAACGTACGGGGGCCGATGATCGAGAATGGAGGATCGAGGATCGCGATCTTCTATCCCCTATCATCAATTCTCGACCATTAAAGCGCAGGTGGATTATTTAGAAGGTGCTAACGCTGGTAGGAGGGATGAATGAAGCTCTTATTCTTCGATGATTTCAAGGTGGGCGTGTTGAAGGGCGATAGCGTGGTGGACGTGTCGCAAGCGGTGCGCGAGATCCCGCACACCGGGCCGCACAATCTCATCAGCGGTCTGATCGAGCGCTTCGCGGATTATCGCGCCGCGCTGGAGAAAGCGACCGTTGACGGCAAGAGTACGCCGATCGACAAGGTTCGAATCCGGCCGCCGCTACCGAGACCGGTCAATATTGACGCCATGGCGGTGAACTACATGGAGGACGGCACGCGCAAGGAACCGGCACCGATCAACGCGTTTCACAAGTCGCCAGGCTGCGTTATCGGTGATAATGACACAATGATTCTGCCCGACGTGCCCGCCACGATCTTCGAGGGTGAGGCGGAGCTGGCGCTGGTGATCGGCAAGCGCGC
>DASXRG010000190.1:0-16975 GCA_036506735.1 Binatia bacterium
GGTGAAGTTCACGGCGGCTTGAACGTTTTGTTCGTGCGGCGCCGATCGTTCGCAGCCGATGTCGCCTTAACGCTTCACGATCTGGAGGTTGTTGACAACTTGCGAGACGCCTTCGACGCCGCGCGCCACTTCTTCTGCGTGTTTTTTCTGGTCCGCCGACTCGACGGTGCCGCTGAGAGTGACAACCCCCCCGGCGGTATCGACGCTCACCCGGACCAAAGTCTTAATTTTGTCCGCGGCCAGCTTTGTTTTTACCGCCGTCGTGATCGTCGCGTCATCGACGTACTGCTGGACCTTCTCTGACTTATCGGCTGTCATAGCTGCCTGGGCGCCCACCAACGAAAGCAGCAACGCCAGCGCCAAACTCTTTCCTAAATTTCTCATATCTACACCTCCTCTGGAATTTTGGATTGGTGAAGATAATATGCTCTTCACCTACTCGATAAATATAGCAGCAGAAAGGGATGCAGAGAACAATTTCAATCGCTTAATCCGGAAAGATACCGGCTCGGCCTTTCCCTGGGGCAAAAAAAATCGCCTGCGCTGTTGACACAAGGTAATAGTCGTATATGCGTTGACAATATTCCCTAGCCCAGGGCCGAATCCTCAAGCTTAAATCAGCCAACCATCACTCCGGCTCCTCCACCGCGGACCGCTCAAGCGGGAATACTTTACGATCACCACGATCACTATGGAGGGGACCGCCGTGTATCAACGTGCGCAAACGAATCAGATGTAAATGGAAAGGAGTTTATAAAGTGGCAACAGAACAAAGTAGGAATCAGTCCTATCAACCGCAGCAGAAGGTTTTTCTCAAGGAAGTTTCTTGGGAAGAAATTGAAGAACCCGGGACGTACGCGGAAAGAGGCTCCGGGGATCTTTACCGGATTCCTCAGGAGGCGCTGGTTCGCGGCGCGAGTCCGGTCATCCAGAAACAGTCTAACGGCTCTTCGCGGATGGTGAAGCTCAGCACAGATCCATTTCTGACAACTCTGCAAGCGAAGTTGAAATGTGCGGAGCACAATATAAGCCCTAACTTCTAGACCTAACCGGCGGTCCCCTCCGCCATGAATTTCTCAGCCGTTGGAACGCTTGGGATCCGGCATGGATCTCTTGACGATTTTCTACACGCTACAGCCGGGAGGCTCAACCCACCATTACTTGTGAAAGATTTTTGTTGACACCCCAATATACGGGGGCTACAGTAAGTCAGCGACGGAGGGGGCTTGAGATACCTCAACATTCTCAGGAGGTGGGGAATGGGGATGATGATACTCGCGCCGGTCTGCATTTTGTGCGGCGTCATTTACCTTGTCGGGACGATCTTGGGTCTCGTGCTGGGCTTCAGTTATTTTTTGCTCACTGAATTCCTTCCTGTGATAAGCAGAATCGGATGGCACGCGGCGGAACAACGCCTGTTGCACCGCGCGCTCAAATAATCCGACCTGGACCTCGCCACCTGGAAATCGAAGAACAGTAGCGCCGTCTATTCGCGCATCAGCTTTATAAATTTGGCCAGCAGCGGCGACTCGTTTTCCGCGCGCCATCCCAATGCAATATCCACGGTTGGAGGTCGCGGCGAGACGGCGCGGAAGACGACGCCCGAACTCAAATGTTGCGCCCCGAGGGGAAGAAGTGTAATGCCCAGGCCGGCCGTGACGAGGCCCAAAACGGTCGATGGATGGTCCGCCTCATGGCGAACTTTGAACGACAAGCCATGGCGGTTGTAGAGACTGACGACCGAGTCGTAGAAAACCGGAGCGCTCTCTCGTTTGAACGAGATGTAGGGCGCGTCGGCCAGCCGGCGAAACGGGATTTGTTTCAAAGCCGACAATTCATGCGTCCTGGGCAAAACGGCAACCAACGGATGCCGCAGCACAATCTTGGTCTTCAACGCCCCGGTATCGAGCGGCTGAACTTTCTCCGAACCGAACGGCCGGAGGAGAAAGCCGATATCGATCCTGCCGGAGTGAAGCGCCGCTATCTGGTCGCCCACACTTAAATTGTGAATCTCGAGATGCACCTCCGGATTTTGGGCGCCGAACCTGCCCAGCCGCCGCGGCAGATCGGTCCAGTCCGACCACGCCTGCCAGCCGACCGATACACGCCCGGTCTCGCCCCTTCCCGTGCGCCGGATCTTCGCGACCGCCTCGTCCGCCCGCGCGACGATCGCCCGCGCCTCGTCTAGGAAAGTTCGGCCGGGGTTTGTCAACTGCACGCGGCGCTTCGTGCGATGCAAAAGCTTGGCTCCGAGCTCGTCTTCGAGCTTCCGGATCTGTTGGCTTAACGGGGGCTGGGCCATGTCGAGCTTCGCCGCCGCGCGCCCGAAATGAAGGTCGGTGGCTACGGCGATAAAATACCTCAGGTGCCGCAGCTCCATGGGAGCAAGACTTATATGCAATTCGTCTTACTTTCAAGACATAAATAGCTTCCAAATATTACTTGTTAACGCCCCGACCGGCCTGTTATGTAATGAGTATCCGCCGTGAACACCGCCACAGGAGAAGGTCATGCCCGATAGCGGAACTTGGAAGCTGAGATGTCCGCATTGCCAGCACGTTTTCGAGGTTGAGCTTTCAGGCAGCGAGAGCATTGTGGAAGCCTCGAGAAATTTCAGATGTCCGGCGTGTCTCAAGATTCCGTCCGAGGGAGAAACCAGCGAGAAACGAACCTTTCATCAAGTCGTCGGTTTTAAAGCTCCGAAGCCGCGCTAGCCGCATCGAACGGAGTGTATCGGGCCAGCCGGCCCCGGACTTTTCATTATTTAATCTGCATTTCTTCTGCTCGACGATCCGCGACGATTTCGACCAACTTCACTGAGGTGGCGCCGTTCGGAAAAATAATCCCTGCCCTCGGGGTCGCACTTGCGGTGAGCTGCGCCGTCCACGCCCAGGAGAATTTGTATCCGGGAAAAACTATCCGGCTGATCGTCGGCTCACGGGCGGGCGGAGGCACGCCATGGACATGGCCGGAGGCCGCAGAAAAAAGCCGAGAAGGAGGGAACCTGGCGGTCGCGTGATTTACAAGCGTTTGTAAAACTCGAGACCCCAGTATCCACCATGACCGAAGGTCGTATCGTGCTTATAGCCACCGCGTACGCTGAAGGCCACCGAGTGCGGAATATTGAAGACCTCGAAGATGAGCCCGCCGCCGAACTCTGTAAAGTCGGCGTTTCGCCCCATGATTTGTTCGACGCCCAAGTTGATCGTATTCGCATCCTTATAATCAAGGTTTGTGACTTGTTGTTTGATCCGGCCGCGCTCATAGATAAAAGTACTAATCCCGCTGTAGCTCACAAGTAGATTAAAATTGGTTCGGCTGGGAATCCACGTATCGAAAGCGCCTTGAACAATGCCGGAGACCTGGTCACCTTTATTTGAAGAGCTGACATCCGGCTTGAGACTCGTGTGCCGGTATTCCACTCCGCCGAAGAGGTCGACACTGGTTGCCCCCCAAGCCAACTTGGTTCCAGCGAGACCATAAAATCCGGGCGATTGCGCGCGCACAAGATCGGGGCCGGAACGATACCGATAGGTGAGGTAATTCGGAACCAGCCGGCCGGCGAGGGAAAAATTATCGTTGAGCTTCTTGCTCAATTCCAATCCCAAATAGGTGAAACCTTGGCCGTGGTTATCCACTTCTCCGCCGGCAAATATCGATGTTTCCGCATAGACGGGTACCGTTAGCAAAAAAGCCAAGCCGATTGCCATCGAAGGGAAAAGAATCTTCATCTTTGATACGTTTTTACTCCAATGCCTTCTTAAAAGCAAAGAATGAATCAGGCGATGAGTCGATGCGCCAATCGCATTCCTTTCGAGTATTGAACCAAACGACGGCTTCGACTCGAGTCAAACGCTCGCGCAGCGTCTTGAACGCTTCCTCCATCCATTTAGCTTTGTCGCCGCCGCTTTCCGCGCATCCGACCTCTGCGATCATTAGAGGCTTTTTCGATAGATCCGCCAAGGTTTCATAGGCTGGCCTAAAAAGGTCGCCCAATGACGTCCAAGTTGACCCTTCCCGAGTATCGCCCCAGTTGTAGCCATCGATCGCGAGCCAATCGACATAATCATCTCCGGGAAAATACGCCGACGGCCCGTTTTCGGATAGATCGGGAACCGAAACGGCATAAGGACACCAAACCCATTCGACGTTGTCGACTCTCTCGCCGGCAAAGACTTCGACGATGTGTCTCCATGCCCGGATGTATTCCGCCGGACGATTCTGGTTTGTCATTCCGCACCACGGATACCAATTGCCATTCATCTCGTGCATGGGCCGCAGAAAAACCTTTTCTTGAATTGCCCTCAGATTTTTGGCCCAGAAACGGATGTAGGGATCGAAATCCCCTCTATAAATATTTTCAAGGCGATAATTTCGGTCCTGGACGCTTTTCGCAGGAGAGTTGAAATCTTCAGGCAGAGTCCACGGTTCCCAGGTCACCAGCGGATGCTTTCCTTCTCGAAGAATGGCCGCTATTTCGTCGAAGGGAGAAGAGAGAGCGCCCAGTCCCCAAGACCAGAAAACCGAGACGATCTCAAATTGCCTCGCAATCCGATTTTCTAAGGGTTTGAAGCAGCCGGAAGAGATTCGAGTTTCGGGCAGGTAAAATCCCAGGAGCGGCTTGCCGCGCGACGTATTATTCACTGAATTTCCGCGCAGAATACCATGAAAACGCCGCGCGAAACAAACTTGGGCGACTGCGCAAGCGAGATTTTTCCAATCGCAAGATTCTATCGTTCGGAAACGCTGACGCCTTCCAGAGGCAACGAGGGTTTTAAGACTTTTCCTTGTCCGAAGCGTACTGAAAAAGGCGCTTTACAAATCCAGTGAAGTTTGTCGATCGTCATGAGCGCCCAGACGCCGCTGACGACAAGCGTGTCGAGATCGCCGGTGCGATAGTAGAAACCATACGCCACGGCGACAACGGATGAAACAATGAGCCCAAACTGTGGAACGATGCCGACGATATCCGAAGCGAGGCTGGTTCGAGCTCGGACTTTTCGGTTGACCTTATAGGTAGGCTTGCTGTTCCGACTCCGTAAGGCGACCCACGTTCCATACATAAAAGCTGGAAAATAGCCTAGCCACGTGTTGATCGCCTGGTAGTACGGGCTCGGATAGGACGCAAGCTTGTACGTATAAGCAGTGAACATAAAGCTCGGGGCGCGATAAAGCGTGTAAATCCAAAAACTAGTCTCGATGACGGCTTTGCCCGAAAAGAGAGATAGCAGCGGAATGAGGTAGAAAAACGGCATAATGAAACCGGCAAAGAGGTAAACTAAACCGATATGGGCGTATTGGAACTTCTGCTTCAAGGAAAGCCCGCTTACCTTAAAAGGATTGTTCCACAAGAAAATTCTCAACGAGTCGGCGGCCCACTGCTGCCGTTGCTTGTAGACGCTCCAGATATCCATCGGAGCAGTTCCAATGGAAAGCGGATAATTGTGATAAACGGATCTCCATCCTTTGGCGTGCAGGAGCATCGATGTGTGGAGATCCTCGACGAGATTCCATGTGCTGAAGCCGCCGATAGACGCGAGAGCTGCGCGCCGGTACATAACTCCAGAGCCGCAAGAGAAGGCGGCATTGTCGGAATCTTTCCCGGGTTGCATGACATTATAAAAAATGGGATCGGTATTGCAGAACGGGTCTCCCTCAGGAACTTTGAACACCTGTTTCGTCTGGACAAAGCCTATGTAGGCGTACTTGAAGTAACCGATGATTCTCTGCACTATCTCTTTCTCGGCGATCTGGTCGGCGTCGAGAGTTAAGACAAGTTCGCCGGATGAATGAGCCAGCGCGAAGTTTAGATTTCCGGCTTTGGCGTCTTCCCGCGTCTGACGGGATAAATAGTGAGCTCCGATTTTCTCGGCAAGGGTTTTGAGCTCCGGGTTGGCGGCATCATCCGAGAGATATACCTTTTTATTGGAGTGATTGATCGCGACGGCGGCTCGAACAGTTTCGGCTACGATAGCGAGCGGTTCACCGCAGGTGGTGATCAAAATATCGACCGAGAAATCTCGTTCTACAGGGAGTCCTTCGGGTTTGTGATATCTCGGATACCGCGTTATGACTGAGAAGAAAACAAAAATCAGCAAGCCGGCGACTTCTGAAAGAAAAAATGGCACGGAAAGCCACCAGTTTCCGAAATTCAAGACCGTCAGGATCCAGGCCAGATAAGCCAGAGAAGCTACAATCCCCAGCAGCGAAAAGATTTGCGTTTGGATTCTCCGGCTCCGATCTTCAAGCTCTAGATATCGATGGTAAGCCTTCTTCCCCCGGATATCCTCTAGCCAATTTTTTACCGTATCGAGCATTCTTTTTCCCTTTGAAACGAAAATTGTTAAGTTTATGCAGGATGCCAAACCTATGCCAAAAGCAAAAAGTGGAGATTATTGAAATAAATAAGGTTTTTATTGCGTTGCAAAGAGCTATTCGACGCAAAAAGTCAAGAATTGGTCTGGCGCTGCGATTGTGGGTGACGAAATTTGTAAGTTTTTGACCCGGGTCCGGGTCTACACGATTAATAGAGTGCTCTCGGCCTGAGACATTGCTACTCGTTTAGCTTGACGATCCAGCACGATTTTGACTAAATCACTGACGTGGTGCCACTCGGAAAAATAATCCCTGCCCTCGTGGTCGCACTTGCGGTGAGCTGCGCCGTCCAGGCCCAGGAAAATTTCTACCAGGGAAAAACCATCCGGCTGATCGTCGGCTCGGCGCCGGGCGGAGGCTACGATCTGTGGCCGCGCATGCTGGCGCCTTTTTTCAGCCAGCACATTCCGGGAAAGCCGGACATCATCGTCCAAAACGTGGCCGGGGCCGGATCGGTCATAGCCGCCAACCAAATATACAACGTCACGAAGCCGGATGGATTGACCTTGGGCGCGATCGTGCCGGCGATTTATTTCGATCAGTTGATCGGGCGCAAGGAAGTTCAATTCGACTACGCGAAGTTCTCCTGGATCGGCTCGCCCGAGCAAAACGACATCCTGCATTTTATCCGCGCCGATACGCCTTACCGATCGCTCGAAGATCTGCGCAACGCGAAAGAGCCGCCGCGCTGCGGCAGCTCGGGCACGGGGACTACGGGCCATTATTTTCCCCGGCTATTGGAAGAGGTCTTCGGCGTTAAGACAAAAATCGTCGAAGGCTATCCGGGCGGCGCGGAGATCGATCTGGCGGTCGAGCGCGGCGAAGTCCATTGTTGGTCGCCGGTCGTCGCGACTTTTTTCGGCCGCGAGCCTTACCTCGGCTGGCACAAGAGAGGATTTGTCCGCGTGATCGTTCAGACCGGAAAAAAACGCGACCCGAGGCTCGCCGACGTGCCGACGATCTGGGAAGCCATGGATCGGTTGAAGACGCCGGAAGCGGCGCGCCGGCTGGTCCCGGTCGTCATCGCCGGCGTAGGGCTCGGCCGCCCCATCTTGACCGGTCCGGGAGTCCCGGCCGAGCGCGTGAAGATTCTGCGCCAAGCTTACACCCGCGCTCTGGCCGATCCCGCGCTTTTGGCCGAGGCCAAGAAGAGAAACTGGGACGTCAACCCGCTCACCGGCGAAGAGCTAGAGGCGTCCGCTAAAGAAGTCATCGCCCAGCCGCCGCAGGTAATCGAACGCATGAAATGGGTACTCGGGCGCGACTAAACATTCGCAAGTGAAAATTCAAAAGTAAAAAAGGCAAAACTCTACACAATTGGAGGGCGGTGTTAGGTTGCCTTCTTACTGTTGTCTCATCCCATGTTGCCTGAGTGTCGCTTCACCCCATCCTGCCTTGACACCCGTTCGAGCCGAAAAGTATACATGAGCAGTATGATCGTCGACTGCGACAGCCACTTCATGCCCCCGGACGCTTTCGACGACATCGACGATCGTTTCCGGGAGCGCGCGCCAAAGCTTTGCATCGGCGACGACGGATTGTTGAAGGACATCGTCTTTCCCGGCATGCCGCCGAAGGTGGCCGGCACAACGCCGCTCGGCGCGCCCGGCTCGGGCGCGATCATGAAAGGCCTCTGCAACATCGACGTCCGCATGGCGGACTACGAAAAGCTCGGCATCGAGCGCCATTTCATTCTGCCGCAACTGTCGGGCTGGTGGTCTTATCTGATCGATGCCGAGCTTGCCGTCGCCATGGCGCGCTCGTACAACCGCGCGATCCTCCGGCTCGTGCAGCGCTATCGCGGAAAAATCTCCGGCGTGGCGTTGTTGCCGCTGCAAGACGTGCAAGCGGCCAAAGCGGAAATTATTTGGGCCCGGGCCAACGGATTCGACGCTGCCGTTCTCGACAAGGTTTATCCGGTCAAAGAGCATGCGTTCGGCGAGCCGTTGGGCAACCGCGCCGAGCTGCGGCCGTTTTTTCGCACGGCGGAAGAGATGAGCATGCCGCTCTTCCTCCACAACGTGCAGCACGGCCACCGTGCCAGCAACTTTATGGCGTTTCAGAGAAACGGCTTGCACGTCTTCGCGCCGCAAGAAGGACAGATGAGCCTGGTATCGCTGATCACCGGCGGTCTGCTGGACGAATTTCCGCGACTGCAGTTTATCTTCACCGAAAACGGCACGGGATGGATCAAGCCGCTCATCCGCCGTCTCGATAAGGCCTTGGACGGGACCCTGATCGATTACGACGCCGAGGCCGATTCGTCGGGCGAAAAATCGGGCAAGCTGGCGGAGCGATTGAGAAGCTTGCGGGCGTTCCTTCCGCCCGAAGAGTTTCTGGAGAAAAACAAAAAACCGGCGCGCCACTACTTCAAAAACAATTTCTCATTTACGATCGAGACCGAAGAGCCCGAGCTGCCCGAAGCGATCGAGTTTCTCGGCGCGGAGAGATTTCTCTTCGCGACGGATTATCCCCACGACGATCCCGGCGGGCGCATGAAGTTCCAGGATGTCGAGCTGCTGCGCGCGAACGAAAAGATCTCCGAAGACGCCAAGGAATCGATCCGGAGGCGAAACGCGGAAAGACTGTTCGGATAGTCGAGCGAACTTTCCCCCGACGTACCAAACGCGGTCTTTATCCGTCCAGCTCCGGATAATGGCGAAAGATGTCTTGTTCGTTGAACGGCATGCGCCGGTCGGAGGCGAGATACGCGGCCAGGCGGGGACGCGCGGCAACGCGGTCGTGGAGGCCCACTAGCTTTCCATATTTAGGTTCCAGTCGCGTCATTCTGCGCGGAAACGCGTAGCGCAAGCCTTCGATCATCTGGAACAGCGATAGATCGGCGTACGAAACGGCCTTACCCACAAGATATTTGCCGCCGCTCCGCTTCAGCACCTGGTCGAAGTAATTCAAAAACTTCGGCAGGCGCTCGGTTCGAAAAATCTTCGCGCTGCGCTTCGCTTCGCGCTTCTGATCCTCATAATACAAGCTGCTGGCGATCGGATGGTGGGTGTCGTGGACCTCGGCGGCCCAATCGGCGATGGTGAGCTGAAGCTGATGCGTCCACAGGCGGCTCGCCTCGTCTTTCGGCGCGCGGCGAAGTCGCGAGCCGAGATAGAGCAGGATGTTCGCCGTCTGCGCGATCACGAGCTTGCCGGCTTTCAAAAAAGGCGGCGCGAACGGCGGGCGCTTCACCGAGCTGCTTTCTAGGAAGCGCTCCATCGCGGCCATGCCGCGCGGCCGACGCGCGACGTCCACATAGTCCGCCCCGGCGTCTTCCAGCGCCAGCCGGACAAATTCCCCGCGGCCTTGAATCCCGGGCCAGTAATACAGCTCGTAGCGCATTGCGAAATCTCCTTCCGCTAAGCGTGGTCGGCTATTGCACCGGTAACCTCATGGGCAGAACGAGAAGGGCAGCCACGAGGCCGCGGTCAGTTCCACAACGAAATTCCCATAAGCAGACGTCCCTCCTTCAGATCTTCCAAAGCTTCGTTGATCTTCTGGTAACCGTATCTCTTGCTCACGAGACTGCGCACGTCGATGCGCCGGTCCTTGACCATCCGCAGCACTTCGACGACGTCGTTCGCCCGCCGGCTCGACACTCCCGTAACTTTGACTTCGTTCATGGCAAACCGGCCGTCGCTGATGGTAAACGGCCCGCGCCCCAGGCCGCCGATGATCACCGCGGTTCCTCCCGGCCGCGTCGCCCGGATGATCTGATCGGCCGTCTTGACGTTGCCGATCGCCTCGAACGCTTTGTCCACTCCGCCATCTGCGATGCTTTTCGTTGCTGCGACCGGATCTTCCTTGCTTGCGTTGACTGTGTGGGTGGCGCCGAAATTTTTTGCCTGTTCTAGCTTCCCGTCTATGATATCCACCGCGATGATGGGATAGGCGCCGAAACATTTGAGAAACTGGACCGTGTTGAGCCCGATGCCGCCACAGCCGATGACCAGCGCCGAGTCGCCGGGCTCCAGCTCCGCCGCGTGCTTGACGGCGTTGTAGGCGGTCGTGACGCGGCAGCCGATGACGCTCGATTCTTCCAGAGCGAGCTCTTCGGGAAGCGCGAAGACCATGTAGCCGGGAACGGCGACGTATTCGGCAAATCCGCCCACGTTCCAACGGGTGACCGGCGCGCCGTCGATTTTTTTAATCGCGGGCGGTCGCGGCCGGTTCGCGCAGAGGTTCTCCCTGCCCGCCAGGCAGTAGCGGCACCGCCCGCATTTGTATCTCATGCCGATGATGACGCGGTCGCCTTGTTTGAAAGAATTTTTTTGATTCGCTCCGACCTGTTCGATGGCGCCCGAAACTTCATGCCCCAAAATGGTCGGAGGAGTAAAATCACTTCTTCCCTCGACCACCTTGAGGTCCGTATGGCAAACCCCGCAAGCCGTGACCTTGATGAGAACATCGTCCGCGCCAACGGCGGGCATCGCCAGGTCTTCCACTTCCAGAGGCCGCCCGGCCTCGTAGAGAACTGCTGCTTTCATGTCGGCTCCTTTTAGAACTTACCGATGAGAATCGCTTAGTACAGCCGGGCGCTCGCGGTCAAGCGGATTAGAAGGACCCGGCTCCGGCAAAGCGGCACATTTCCCGGCTAGTGCAAAACGGCCGGGTTGGTGTATAGGTTATCCGAGGCAGGGGTGGCATCCGGTAGGCTCTAAAAGGAGGATAACGGTTATGACCGGGAACGGTATGCGAGTGGTCGATGGCGACGGGCACGTCATGGAAGACTGGGATGCGCTGCTGCAGTACATGCCGGAGCCGTACATAAAGAGCGGCCGGTTTCGAGGACGAATCTTCCCGCCTTTGGACCACCTGCATTCCGCCAATCTGCACGAATTGGTTCCCGGCGCGTTCCGCCAAGTGGACGTGAACGGCTGGTTGGAATTTATGGACGACGTCGGAATCGAAAGGGCGGTGCTCTACACCACCGGAGGTCTCGCATTCGGCAAGGTCATCAACGGCGAGTTCGCGCTCGATGTCTCGCGCGCGTGGAACCACTGGTTCCACGACACCTATCTGAAGAAAAGCCCTCGATTCCAGGGCCTGGGGCTGATTCCGCTGCAGGAGCCCGAAGAGGCGGTAAAGGAATTGCGCCGGATCGTAACTCAGCTTGGTTTTTGCGGCGGCATGATTCCGTCGACGGGCTTCAAAGGACATCTGGGCGGCAAAGAGTATTGGCCGGTTTACGCCGAAGCCAACCGGTTGGGCTGTTGCCTGGCGATCCACGGCGGCGCCCACGAGGGCTTCGGCATGGACTACCTCACGCCTTACGCGCCGATCAATGGATTAGGCCATCCATTCGGTCAGATGGTCGCCTTCGCGGGAATCATCTTCAACGGCATCTTCGACAAATTTCCCAATTTACGCATCGGCTTCATGGAGGCGGGCGTTTCCTGGCTGCAGACCTGCATCGAAAGGTTCGAGCGCGGCTGGGAGACCCATATTCAATACGATCCGCGGAGAGAGTACATCCAGCTCGAGCCGGGGGAAAAAGTGAGCGCGTACATCCGGCGCCATGTCGAGGCGGGGAGGATATTTGTCGGTTGCGAAGGCACCGAGCCGACCTTGCATCAGGCGATTGAGGCGGTCGGGAACAAGCCGTTCATCTTCTCGAGCGATTTCCCTCATGAAGTCAACAACGACTACTGCAAGCACGAAATCGAGGAGATCATCGAGAACAAGCGCCTCACCGACGACGATAAGCATGCCGTGCTGCATCGCAACGCCGAGCGCTTGTATGCCCTCAGGCCGGCAGGTTAGTTCGAATTGCCGGTTTTGTCAGGTTGCCATGCGCGAACGCAATTTTTAGCGATCTCGCCCGCGAGATTTCGCTTTCCGGGCACAAAAAAAATCGCCCGAGGTTGTTGACACCGTTTAATAGTCGTATATGCGTTAACAATATTCCCCAATCCAGGGCCGAATCCTCAAGCTTAAATCAGCCAACCATCACTCCGGCTTCTCCACCGCGACCGCTCAAGCGGGAATACTTTACGATCACTTACGATCACTCATGGAGGGGACCGCCGTGTAGCGACGTGCGTAAACGAACCGATCCAAATATGGAAAGGAGTTTATAAAGTGGCAACAGAGCAAAGTAGGAATCAGTCCTATCAACCGCAGCAGAAGTCTTTTCTCAAGGAAGTTTCCTGGGAAGAGATTGAAGAACCCGGGACGTACGCGGAAAGAGGCTCCGGGGATCTCTACCGGATTCCGCAGGAGGCGCTGGTTCGCGGCGCGAGCCCGATCATTCAGAAGCAGTCTTTCGGCTCTTCTCGGATGGTGAAGCTCAGCGCAGATCCATTTCTAACAACTCTGGAAGCAAAGCTGAAATGTGCGGAACATAATATAAGGCCGAACTTCTAGATCTAGCCGGCGGTCCCCTCCGCCATAAATTTTCTCAGACGGCGCGCCATTTCTTTTTCTTGACCTTCGAGCCGTGCTTCGGCAGACGCGCGCGTCGACGTAATCCGCGCCGGCGTCTTCCAGCGCCAGCCGGACAAACTCTCCTCTGCCCTGCATTTCGCGAGTGATTCCGCGGTCATGCGCGGGTGCCTTGACATTCCTCCAATGAGTGACAGGCTTTTAATGTAGCCCTTTTTACGGAGATTCCGATTTATGTCCCCCCGATCTCCGCCAATATTTTCGAGGAGAAAAACGTCACAACGCCAATGGGGCGTTTCGGCGTGTGCACAGTCCAAGGATCCCCGACCCACAGCGACCCTCAGCGCGTCTCCAATTTTGTAAGGCTTCATGTCTTTCTTTCGATAAATAAAAGGAAGAGAAAGGAGCAGGCAATGGAAGCGAGAAAAGGAATTTTTGACAGCGTCAAAGCCGGAGTCGTCGGAACGATTCGAGGAACAGGCGACGTGGCCAAGGCGGTGGTCGATACCGTCAGCGGAACGTTGGTTCATAGCATTAAAGGAACGAGCGTGGTCGGCGCCTCATTGATCGAAGCGGTTACAGACGTGGGGCGGGCGGCGATTCGTGGAGCGGTCGATGTCGGCGGCGACGTCGGAGCGGCCGCGAAAGGGGCGGTCGTCGGAACCCTGCGAGGCACCAAGGAGACCAGCCTCGAAGCATTGGATGCCATCCGGGCGACGACTGGGAGTGTTATCAAGGGAACGTTCGAGGTGGCCGGCGACCTTGGAAAAACGGCGAAAGGCGCCATGCAAGGAGCGATCATGGGCGCAAAGGAAGTCGGACTGGACGCAACCGAAGCGACCGCGGCGGCGGCGAACGGCATCTTGAAATCGACCAGTGAGGTTCTCTCCGGCACCGGCAAGGCGGGAGTGTCGCTCATCGCGGCTTCTTTCAGCGTGATCCATTCGGCCATTCAAGCGATCGTCGAGGTGGGCGGCGACGTAGGCTCGGGCGCCAAGGGCGTGGTGTTGGGAGTTTTACAAGGGACGAAGGTCGGCGGCAAGGAGGCCTTGGAGACCATTAGCGCGACGAGCGGCAACGTCGTCAAAGCCACGTCCGAAGTCGCCGGGGACATCGCAAAAGCAGCGAAGGGCGCGGTGCAAGGCGCGATCGCCGGAGCGAAAGAGATCAGTTTGGACGCCACAGAGGCGGCCTCGGCTGCGGCCAACGGCGCGTTGAAAGCCGCGGGTGGGATCAGCTCACAAGCGGCGCAACAAGTGCAGAAGGCCGTGACCGGAACGATCGCGGGCGTGAAAGTCGTCTTGAAAGAACCGTTCAAGGAGAATAAGACGCAAAAAAAGAAGCACTGAACCGGCTCCTCGAACATCACCTGATGGGGCGTCGCGATCGATTGGAAAGAGGGTGGCTGACTCGAAGCCGCCCTCTTTCTCCACCTAGCCTCGCACGCCTCCCCGGCCGGTAATACAGCTCGTAGCGTAGTGCTCGTTCCGCTCCAGGTATTCTCATTTGCAGAGAATGGATTTGATGCCGAGAGTTCCCGTGAAAACCGGTAACCGGTAAGAGGTTAAGGGGGCGGAAGCTTTTAGCGGAAACGAAAATCCTGCCATTAATTATCGAACCCGAAAGCGCCGGGTCGCGTAGAGGTTGAACAGATGGAGCACGGTTACCGGTGCGAACAGCCCGAAAATCTTCGGCATCCGCTCCTCTCGCGATAAGGTGGGCATATCGACGTAGTACCAGACATAAAAGATCAAGTAGCCGCCCACGAGCCACAGCAGCAAGAGTAGTCCGACGCCTTGAACGTATTTAGTCAGGCCGGCGGTTGTCCGGCTGAGAGTCCAAAGAAGTACGCTCTCGATAGAATACGCTTGACAGCACGTCGGTTCCTGACTAGTCTCCACCAATTGCTGCCCCACGCTTCGGACCGCTGACGGAAACCAACAACTCATAAACTCATAAAAACCGGGTACGGAGGGTACCGATATGGCGGAAGAAACCTCTTTTTTGGCAAGAGCTTCGCTAGCGACGAAGATTACGATTGTGGCGGTGCTCATGGCCGCGGGAGTGGGGGCCGGCCTCCTTATTTGCGAACATGCCGTCAGGTGCCCGAGCTATATCTTCAAAGATCCTCAAACCGGCCAATGTTTCTATGTGTACAACGACGCGCAAGGGCATGAAGTGAGACAGCCGCTGACTTCCTGCCCCGCGGGCTGCTGATGGATAGCTCGACACCGTCCGTTACGGCAAAGCAAACGATGCTTTGACGAATAACGTTCTCCGCGGTTGAATCCGCGGGTTGTTGCGGTCGGTATCGAAATATTTGAATTGCTGGTCGGCGAGATTCGCAGCTCCGAACGTAATCAGACCGAGACGCTTGGGTAAGCGGTAATTGACGGCGGCGTCCAGCGTCCAAAAATCGTCGCTCCCCGAGTGAAACGACCCGGACTTTAGAAAACTTCCCGACTGGTGGTAGTACGTCCCGGTGAGGGACGCGCTCCATCCGCCGGGATGAAAGACGTTGATTGCCAAAGGAATACGATGGGTCGTCACGCTGAAGTCCTCGAAGCCGTCGGGCCCTTTATCGAACCGCTCGAATGCGTATTCCGCTCGCATGGCCATCCAAGGATGGGGAGTCCAAAAAAGATAATTGCGGACGAGATACTCTCTGCCGTCCACCGTTTGAACTTTGATCGGGTCGGTAAAAATGACTGGAATTTTGAGATGGCGCTTCGAAAACTCTATCCCGCCGAATAAATCTTGCGTCATCTTCTGATCGATCGCAGCCCCGAAGCGCCATGCGGATGTGCCGTTAAGATCGTCAAAAAATTGATTGAAGCCGGCGACCTGGGTCGGTTCGAGAGTCTCGTCGACGATCAACGTCCTTTTGAGCGCCCGAGCTGCGGCGAGGCGGACGGACGTGGCTGCGAAGGGATTCCAGGTCACTCCTACTTTCGGATTCAATTGGCTCTGTTTCCCGTCGCGCACCGCCGCGCGACTTCCCCACAGGTGGTCGAAGCTCAGCCCGCCTGTAAGGGTTAAGCTTTTCACTAATTTGATGTTGGCATAGGTGTATGCGTTCAGATGGCGCCTATCGAGCGAGAAGTCGGACATGATCGGGGGGAAAAAAATGCTCGTTATGTTCGTTCGATTGTCGCCGTCTACGTCGAAATATCCCATGCCGCTGGTCAGATTGAACAGGTCCCGGCGGAAGAGATGCTGGAATTCCACGCCGACGGCGCTCAGGGGAATTTTCGACTCGCGCGAGGAAAAAGAATCGATTTCCGTCTGAACAACGCCGCGCTCGTGATACACAAACGAGCCCAGGACGGTTGAACTCGGGGAAAATTCATGGCGCCCGCCAAGACGAATCGTCCAAGTGTCTATCATGTTTCGAAGATTCGGAGAAAATTGGTGTAAAAAGAATCGCTGTTGGAGGTCGCCTTGTTCAATTTCTCTCCGCCGGACTTCGGCCTGAACCATCGTTTGCGGCGCGATCTCCCATTGTAAAAACGCGCTGGCGATCGTGTCCTTCTGATCCGCGTTGGCGCGCCAACCGTCCGTCTGAAAATGAAAGCCGCCGAGACTAAACGCAACGTTCTTGTAAATCCCCGAGAGCACCCCCTCGCCGGCGTAGGTGTGGTGTTCGCCGGCGAGGCCGCTCGTCTGGAACGTAATCCCGTTCCGGTTAAACAGCGGATTGAACTCGTTGAAGGAGAGCGCCGCCGGTCCTCCGGCGCTGACCAGAAAAAGGTTACTTTCGGCAAGGTGGGGCTGGATCGGAGTCATGTTCAGAGGCTGAAGCAACTGCGACTGGAGCAGCTCGCTGACCCGGGCGATCTCGTGGCGCGGTAAAATGGAGTAGGAATCGGCGAGCAACCGGTGGGCGGAGAAGTTGGTTGGATCGGTGTTAGTGGATTTCCATCCTTCGACCAGCGCCAACTGCTGAAAGCCGAGATCGCCGTAGATTCGACCCTGAGCCGCGCTGCGCGCCGCGGCGTCCGAATCGAGCAACAGGCCCGACCGGTACACGCCGCGGTTGTCGTTCAATTCGATCGCTTTTTGCATGTCATGTAAGGCTTCGACCGGCCGGTTCGTCGTTTGCTTGCGAATGGCATCATAAAAATAAGGCGTCGGGTCGTTCGGGTCGAAATTCTTGGCCAACTCGTATTGCGTGGACGACTGCTGGTTGCGCTTCTCTTCGAAATAAGCCTTG
>DASXRG010000191.1:0-11149 GCA_036506735.1 Binatia bacterium
GAGGGAGAAATCCTCTACGAAACACTTGAAGAAATTCTCAAGGATGAACAGGAGCATAAAGAAGAGTTAGAGCGGTTAAGAGGATAAAATCGGAGGAGAGATTATGAACCGGGTATTCACCGCGAGAGCGGCTCGCAAAATCGGGATGCTCGGCAACCATGTGCCGCGCCAGTGCGGGATCGCTACTTTCACCGCCGACCTCAGCGGCGCGATCGCCCGGGAGGTCTCGAATGCCGATTGCTTCGTGGTCGCGATGAACGACGCGGGCAAACGATATGCGTATCCGCCGCGGGTCCGCTTCGAGGTGGCAGAGAGCGATATCGCGTCGTACCGAAGCGCAGCGGATTTTTTGAACGCCAACAAGACCGATGTCGTGTCCGTGCAACACGAGTACGGCATCTTCGGCGGCAAGGCCGGCAGCCACGTCCTCGCGCTACTACGCGAGCTGCGCATGCCGATTGTGACGACGCTCCACACTATCCTCAGCGCCCCCGATCCCCAGCAGCGCCGCGGGATGGATGAGATCACACGACTCTCCAAGCGGCTCGTCGTCATGAGCCCCCACGGCGCCGCGCTGCTCCGTAACGTGCACGGCGTGCCGGAACAGAAGATCGACGTGATCCCGCACGGAATTCCGAGCTTGCCGTTGGCCGGTGGCAGCAAGAAAAAACTCGGGCTTGAAGGCAAAGCGGTGATTCTTACATTTGGCTTGCTCTCGCCGGACAAGGGTATCGAGCATGTCATCGACGCGCTGCCGGCGATTCTCGCGCGTTACCCGGACACGGTTTACGTCGTGCTCGGCGCCACCCACCCCCACGTCAAGGAGCGGCAGGGCGAGGCCTACAGGGAGAGTCTCGAGCGCCGCGCTCAAGGACTCGGCGTGGAATCGAGCGTGATTTTTCACAATCGTTTCGTGAGCCGCGGCGAGCTCGTCAGGTTTCTCTCCGCCGCCGACATCTATGTAACACCGTATCTCAAGCCGGAGCAGAGCACGTCCGGGACATTGGCCTATGCGGTCGGCTCGGGCAAGGCCGTTATTTCCACGCCTTATCTTTATGCGCGCGAACTTCTCGCGGACGGACGCGGCATACTCGTGCCGTGGAGAGACTCCCCGACCATCGCGCGCGCGGTCGTCGATCTTCTGAGCGACGATGCAAAACGATCGGCCCTCTGCGCATGCGCCGCCGCTCACGGCCGCAGCATGGTCTGGCCCGCGGTCGCGCGCCGCTACTTGCAGAGCTTCGACCGAGCCTGCCGTCGAGAGCCATCTGCGGCTCGCGCCAGCCAAGCGCTACCCGTTCAGGCTCCCCATATGTCAACTTAAGAAACGTAGCGAGGCGCGAGGACTCAACAGGAGCGACGTGAAAGAAAGGAGAACGACAATGGATGGAAAGAAGGACCAGATCAAAGGTCGCATCAAAGAGGCCGCGGGTGTGCTAACGAATAACGACCGCCTCAAGAGAGAGGGAAGGCTGGATCAGGTGGTGGGGAAGGTGAAGGAAACAGCCGAGAAGGCGGTGGATACAATGAAGGACGCTTTGACAAGCAACAGAACCCGCCACCCGGCCAAGTGATGAGAGCGGGCTGCTCGCGGCGCCTTTCGCTGTGTAATGTCATGGGGTCTGGCTCAATTGTAATCCGATGACGGGAAAGAAAAGGAGGAAGTGGCATGAACAACATCTTCTATATCATTGGTCTCGTGGTAGTGGTGCTCTTCGTCCTGGGCTACTTCGGCCTGCGGTAGCCCGTAGAGCTACGGAATCCGAAGCAAGAGGTCGGCGAAAAGCGCGAGTGGAAGGGTGATTCAAAGGCATTCCATGTAACCGACCGGCGCGGGAGGCCGATTTGTATCCACACTGAATCGTGCCTATAATTCTCCTGTCCATGAAAAGAGTTTTCCTGCCGCGTTACTTTCTCGCTTCCGGTCTTCTACTTGTCATTATAGCCTCCCTCTATGTCTTTGTTGAAGCTCAAAGGCTCCGGCAGGAGCTTTTGCGCCAGACCGAGGACAAAGCGACGGCACTGGCCAAGGCCATGGAGGCCGCTGTTAAAAACGCCATCGTCGGGAACGCTCTCTTGGAGGAGCTGATCGGGCAGCGTCTTTTGGACAACGCCCGGCTGATCGACCAGCTGCTTCTCTCTCGGCAGGCAGATCAGGCGCTGCTTAAAGAGATCAGCGCCATGAACCGCCTGCAAAAAATCGATCTCCTCGATCAGCAGGGCCGACCCTGGGAGCTAGCCGCGCTGCCGCCCAGGGGAGCGAAAAAAGAGGGAGAAGAACTCAATCAGCGCCGCCAGCAGGTGATAAGCTATATGTGGGGAAAGCGTTGGCGGCTGCCCGGAAAAACGGATGAGGAAAAGGGCGCCGAACCGCCGCCAAGGATCAAGGAAAAAGAGTTCTGGAAAGGCAGCGCCTTCGGCGTCGCCGTCGGCGCCCGCAGTTTTCCCGGCATCATCGCGGTCCATGCAAACGCCGACTATGTTTTGAACTTCGAGAAGGAGATCGGCGTTCAAAGTCAGATCGAGGATCTGGGCCGTCGATCCGACAGTGAGTTCGTCTCTTTCCTCGACAGCAACTTGAATGTCGTAGCCCATACCAACCCGCACCGTGTCGGACAGCAAGAAAAAGAGCCCCTTGTTTTGAAAGCGAAGGATAAGCGTCAGCTTCTAAGCGGGATCGTCGAGAGCAGCGGGGGAGAACGGTACTTTGAAGTCGTCAAACCGGTGGTTCTGGACGAGTCCAATCTGGGTTTCCTTAGGATCGGTCTTTCCCTGGGATCGATGGAGATCGCCTGGCACAACAGCCTGCGCGCCATTGTCACTCTAGGGCTGGCCGTCCTGATCGCGGGCATTCTTGGAATGGTGGCGATTTTCCACAACCAGCACTCTTACATGAAAGAGGTCAGCGTCCTGGAGGCTGAAGTATTACACAGAGAGCGCCTCTCGGCGCTGGGAAACCTGGCTGCGACCGTTGCTCACGAGGTCAGAAACCCGCTCAACGCCATCTCCATGGGACTTCAGCGTCTAAAGACCGAATTCCGGCCTACCGAAGATGAGGATGAATATTCTCACCTCACACAAGTGATGTTGGACGAAGTGCACCGCCTCAACTCGATCGTGGAGCAATTCCTCTCGCTGGCGCGCCCGCTCGAAATCAAGCCCGAACAGCTCAGGTTGCAGGATCTCTTGAAAGAGTTGGCCGGGTTGGAAGAACGCAATGCCGCGCAATCGAGCATCGAGATCCGAGTCGTCGTTCCGCCGGATCTGCCGCCGCTCAAGGCCGACCGCGAGTATCTCAGGCAAACGCTCTTGAATCTCATTCTTAATGGGTTTCAGGCGATGCCCGACGGCGGGACATTGACCTTGCAGGCATACATGTCGAATGGGAATATACTGATCACCGTTACGGACACCGGAGTCGGGATTCCGCGGGAAAACCTGCCGCGAATCTTCGAGCCTTATTTCACGACCAAAGCGAAGGGCTCCGGACTCGGGCTGGCGATCGCGCGCAGAATCGTAGAGGCGCACGGCGGAACGATCGTTGTTTCCAGTGAAGCGGGCGAAGGGTGCGTCTTTCGGATTTCCTTGCCGATTCACGGTGTGGAAGGGTAAATGCCCTATCGCTTCCGTATTCTGGTCGTCGACGACGAACCGGCCCAGCGCGAGATGGTCTCGGGTTTTCTCAAAAAGCAGGGCTTTGACGTATCCACAGCCGAGGGCGGCGTAAAGGCGCTGCAGCTTTTTCGTCAGGACTCCGTCGATCTGATCCTCACGGATCAAAAAATGCCCGACATGTCGGGTTCGGATCTGCTTAAAGCCGTGCGCGCCATCAACCCCGAGACGCCGGTCATTTTGGCGACCGCCTTTGGCAGCATCGAAGCGGCCGTCTCCGCCATCCAAGGAGGAGCGACCGACTACCTGACCAAGCCGCTGAATTTGGTCGAGCTGCTTTACCGGATTCGCCAGGTCAGCGACCGCTATCGAATCATCGCCGAGAACCGCGAGCTTCGGGAAGCGTTACAGAGCCGGCATCGCATAGAAGGAATCATCGGCGAGAGCGGGCAGATGCTTGAAGTCGTCTCCCTGGTGCGCCGGGTGGCGCCGAGCGAAGCGACGGTCTTGATCCGCGGCGAGAGCGGGACGGGAAAAGAACTCATTGCCAAGGCCATCCACTTTGCCAGCCCACGAGCGTCCGGTCCTCTAGTCAAGATAAACTGCGCGGCGCTTCCTGAAACTCTTCTCGAATCGGAATTGTTCGGCCATGAGAAAGGCGCTTTCACCGGCGCGATGACTTCGCGCCAGGGACGCTTTGAGTTGGCTGATGGGGGAACTCTCTTCCTTGACGAAATCGGCGACCTTCCTCCGCATCTGCAGGCGAAGCTCCTCAGGGTCCTTCAGGAGCGGGAGTATGAGAAAGTAGGCTCCAGCCGTCCGGTCCCTGTCAACGTCAGAATCCTGGCTGCCAGCCACAAACCGCTGGAGGAGCTTATTAAAGCCGGACAGTTGCGCGAGGATCTCTACTACCGGCTTAATGTAGTCACGATTTCTCTCCCGCCGCTCCGCGAGAGACGTCCGGATCTCGCGCTGCTGATCGACCACTTCGTCAGGCTCTTCGCGGAGAAGAACGGCAAGACGATCCGGGGTCTTACGCATGAAGCCCGGGACATGCTTTTACGCTACGACTATCCGGGCAACGTGCGGGAGCTGGAAAACCTTATTGAGCGGGCAGTGGTTCTCACCAGAGACGATGTGATCGGGAGCAGCGATCTATCCTTGACCGTCCAGGATCCTGAGGTAGACGGCGACCGGGGAACCAACCTTACGGTTGCGGTGGAAGCGCTGGAGCGCCACATGATCAAGGAAGCGCTGGAGCGGTCCGGCGGGGTCCAGACCCAGGCCGCGGAACTTCTGGGAATAACCGAACGGGGACTACGATACAAATTGATAAAATACGGCTTTCGGGAAAAAGATTCCGAGACCTGATTCCGAATTCCGATTCACCACAGACCCGCAGAGTTCACAGAGTTTTTTTCACGACTTTCCTCTCCGCGTCCTCGGCGCCTCCGCGGTGAATTCTACTCAGCCTCTCTATGGTGAAAAAAAGATGCGGTTGCGGGTTCGCCGCGCTAGGTTGCCTATGATCCGCCTTGGCGCCCGACCGGGGCGCCGACGGGCAGACGTATCACGAATTCGCTGCCCCGGCCCGGCCCCTCGCTGTGAGCGTCGATGCTTCCGCTGTGAAGCTCGACCAAGGTGCGGGCCAGCGTGAGACCCACGCCCAGGCCCCCCTCGGAGCGGGTGAGAAACGGATCCATCTGAACGAATAGATCGAAAACCCGCGGCAACATCTCGCGCGAGATACCGATGCCGCTATCGCACACACGGAGCACCACCTCGCCGCGCTCGTAATATCCCCTTACCCAGATTCCACCGCCTCGCGGCGTATACTTCGCCGCGTTGTCGAGCAGGTTGCCGACGATCTGGATGATGCGCGTGGGATCGGCCTCGAAGCGGAGCGGCTCCTCCGGCAGCGACACCGACACCGCATGCCCCCGAGCCTCGAGCGAGCCGCGCGCGGTCTCGAGCGCTTCGGCGACGATCGTCTGAAGCGCGACCGTCTCCTTGCGCAGAGCGATCTTGCCGCGCGTCAGGCGCGAGACGTCCAGCAGGTCGTCGAGCAGCCACGATAAATGCTTGACTTGCTGCTCCGCGACGTCCGTCGCCTGCTGGATATCGGCATTGCGCTCGGCCTTGTCCCGGATCGTCTGCATGGCGCTCCGGATAGCCGTGACCGGGTTGCGCAGCTCGTGGGCCAGCATCGCCAGGAACTCGTCCTTCGCACGGTTCTCCGCCACGGCCGCCGCGCGGGCCGCCTTGTGCTCGCTCGCGATCTCGGCTTCCTGCTGGTGCAGCCGGCAGCCGATGTGATACGCGGCGATCTGGATGGCGACGACCGACAGGAGCTGCAGATGTTCGTTAGTGTAGGCGCCGGGCTTTCCGTCGCGGACAAAAAGCACGCCGAGCACACGGTCGAGCCCGACGATGGGGACCGCCAGGTGCGAGTGCGCGACCAAGGGCGCGAGGTGTGCGGCATTCTGTGACCCCGTCTCTGTGCCCCGCTTCGCGTCGTCGGTGAGGACGGTCAAGAAGCGCTCCAGCACCGGGCTCAGAGTATCCCGCTCCTCCCGGCTATCGGGCTCGACCACGAGCCGCGACTCGCCGGCCGCCGCACCGTACGACGCTTCAAGGAGCGCGCATTGGCGGTAGGGGACGATGCGTCGGAGCAGCTTGAGCGCGCGCCGGAGCCGGAGCTCGCTGTCGAGGGGCGAATCGAAGCCCTGCGCGATGTCGTAGAGCGTGCGGGCGACCGGCCCGGCGAGGCTCGATCGGTCTGGGCGGAGCGGCGTCATTGATCGCGCCTCTTCTTCCCCGACGCGCGTTGCAAGACGGGACGTCCCTCTCCGCGCGCGAGCTGAGGAACCCCCGTCAGCACCCCGCGCAGATCCTGGAACCGCTCTCCGACGCGCGCCCCGCGGTCGTCGATCATGAAGCGGCGGAGCTCCGAGGCGTGGCTGGTCCCGCGCGCCTTGAGCACGAATACGGCGCGCTCCAGACGCCCGTCCATTTCGACGTAGCGCAGCGCGATCAGATTGTCGGCAATGGAAGAGACGCCGTGGCCGGTGAGCTGCGCGGTGCCGAGCAGCTCTGCGACCTCCATGGTCATCAGCGGCGTGACGCCCGCGGCCCGGAAATGCTTGGTCAGTGCGTAGACCAGCTCGCGGAACCGGCGCTGCGAGGCCACGCCGAGCGCCATGCTGGTGAGGCTGTCGATCACCGCACGGCGCGCGCCGATCCTCGCAATCTGCTTAAGCGCCTCGTCGAGAAAACGGTCGGTGACGAGCTCGACCGGCGAGGTATAGTTGATGAGGAGCCGGCCCTCGGCCTCCAGCGGGACAAGGTTCCAGCCGAAGCCCTTCGCGACTGCCCGGATCTGCGCCGGCGTCTCCTCCAGCGTGAAGAGGATTCCCGGCTCGCCGCGGCGCGTGCCTTCGAGGAGGAAATGTAGGCCTATAAGCGTTTTGCCTGTCCCGGTGCCGCCCTGGATCATCGTCGCGCTCGCCTGCGGCAGGCCATTCAGCAGAAGCGCGTCAAGTCCGGCGACACCGGTGGCGATCCGTTCCGCGAGATCGACCGGCGGCTCGCCGGTCATCTCCGGTCCGCGCACGCGCGGGTAGAATATGAGCCCGTCGGCGGTAATGTCGAAGAAGTGTCTTCCGGTCACGAAGTTCGCGCCGCGCATTTTCACGATTTCGAGCTGCCGGGCCGTCGTCAGCTCGTGGCGCTCGGTAGTGAGCCGCACGATGCCGTCGGCGATGGCGAACTCCGGACTGACGCCGATGTCCTCGGGCGTGTACTCGCCGACCAACAGCGTCGTTGCCCCCCACGCCGCCATCGCGACGGCGAGATCGTAAACGAACGTCCGGGCATGGCCGCCGTTGGGGAGTAGGTCGTGGATCGCCTTGAAACTGTCGATGGCTACGATGTAGGGTTCCTCGTTTTCGACGCGCTCGATGATATGCGCCAGCGCTTTCTCGATACCGTCTCTACGAAGGGTCGAGCCGAGATCGGCGAAGACGACACGCTCCTCGATCAGGCGGGCGTCGAAGAACGAGAAGAGCTGCATGTAGCGGATGACCTTCAGCGCCGGCTCGGAGAGCGTAGTGAAGTAGAGGCACTTCTTCCCTTGCCGGGCGTGGTGGAAGAGCATCTGGAGCGTGAAAACGGTCTTTCCCGCGCCCGGCTCGCCGGCGACGACCGTCACCGACCCGGCGGGAATCCCGCCGCCAAGAATTGCGTCCAGCGCGGCGGATCCGGTGCCTAGCCGCTCGAGGGTTGAAGCGTAATCAGTCATTTCGCCTCCTCACTGAAGTCGATCCCCAGCTTGCGGAAGGGCGCCAGACGCCCAAGCCGTCTAATCACAACCGGTCCGGTCAGCTCAACGAGGAGCGCGCGCAGCTCGGCCGCCACGACGCGCAGCGCGTCTATGGCTTCCTCGTTGCCCGGCTGCTTCCATGTCTCGGGCAGACGGTATTCGTAATCCAGGCCGTTGCGGGCCACGGTGATCGGATCGGACCACGAAGATTGCGTCGCAGCTCGCTTGATTGCGCGTCTGAGTAGGGTGGCGGTGGCGGCGGTTCCCAAAACATCGGCGAGGGACTCCCAGAGAAGATCGAACAGTTCTGCCGCAGAAGTCACGTCCGGATCGCTACGACTCACGAAAGCCACCCTTACCCCAAGGCAAAGAAAAAGTCGAACTTGTTATTGACCGCAAAAAGCATGCCCCAGAGGTCACCATTCACGGGCGCTTTCCCGGAACTAAATACTGCATTTAATGCGTTTCAACGCGCTCTTTCCATTGTCTAATCCGACCTTTTGGTCGAAGCTCTCGACGCTTTTGACGAGCCTCATTTTCTTTCCGACATGACGGCCTAAGCGAACTATCCGAAAGTCCAGCCGTTTCTTCACTATGAAGGTTTGGCATAAGCCTTGCTCTGCAATGAGTTAGAAAAAAGCTCCCTAATAAACCTAACCGTTAGACCGAAAGCGATTTCGATGAAAAAATTAGTGTTGGGGATAGCGCTCATGATGGGTCAGACGCCAAGGTTTGTCGCCTGAACAAAAAATGATTGACCAAGCCCCTGAGGAAGTAGACTGCCGTTGTAATCGTCGCGAGGCGACACGATCATGATTCAAGAAACTCCTCAATCGGACTTGTTCAAAAAACAACTGGGTGAGTCGTTGCAGCACGAGACTATGAATTCTCGTGCCGTCAAGGTTGCGCGCCACGACAACGTCTACACGTCTGGCGATCAAGACGACATGGTCTATTACATCGAAAGCGGGCAGGTCAAACTGCTCATGGACTCACCCGAAGGCAAAGAATGTCTCCTTGCCATCCATAGCCCGGGAGATATTTTCGGCGAGCTGTGCCTGTCCGGGTTGCGCGGGCGTCTGGAAACGGCGACCGCGATGAAACACACCGTATTAAAACAAATCCCTCGCGACAAATTTTTTGCCCGTTTGGGCCGCGACTCGCTCTTCGAGGGCTTCGTTCGCTACCTGGCGGTGCGCGTGGCCGACCAGCAGCAGGTCATCGCCAATCTGGTGACGGTCGACAGCGAGCAGCGGCTGGGTCAGACGCTGCTGCAGCTCGGCCGCACGATGGGGAAGAAAGATCCCCGCAGCATTCGCATCGAGCTCAAGATATCGCACGAAGAACTCTCCGAGATGGTGGGAACGACGCGCCCGCGGGTCAGCATGTTCATGCAGAGGTTTAAAAACCTCGGGCTGATTGAGACGAACCAAGAACACTTTCTCATCATCAAAGAACATAAACTCACCGGCTATCTGGCCCAGATCGCCTAGAGTTTGGAGAATGCCATGCTCAAGCAAATCGAGATCAAAGGGCAGCAGTTCGAGCTCTACAGTCCTGACCAAGGGCGCACCTGGTCGAGCAATCCGGGTTCGCTCGTAGCTTATGGGCGCAGGAAAAAGACGGCGCGCTCGGAGTTACAAAAGAGTTTTGAACACATAGGCGAAATGCAGGATCCCGATCCGGATAATCTCAGTGAGATTGTAAACGGCCTCATCCGAAGGTGAGGAAAAAACGGAGAAGGCGATGGATAAAATAAAGAACGCTCCCGCCGGACAAAAGACCTCGCAGCAAGGTGAAATGATGAGAATGGGACGCCAGGGAAAGCGGAGCGGAGACCGGATAGCGCGGTCCCCCATGCTGATCCTCCTACCCTGCCTCTGCGACTTGAACGAACCGATGACCGGGCCGCGGAGGCTTATGCCATTCCAGAGAAAGACTTGACGTATAATAGGACACACATGATATCGACAAACTCCTCAATCGAACCTCTTCATCGTCGAAGAAATAAACTCTCCGATTACCTGGCCCAAATCGCATAGACCGTCTCCGCGCCTCCACGGGCCGCGCGATAATTATTATCGCCGTTGGTCCAGTAGTGAACAGAATCTCTCCGCAGGCAGGTATATCATTTTGGGCTCAGTGCGAGACGCATTGAAATTTAGCAACTCGTAGGAATTAACTTGTCAAAGCATCAAGGAGAAGTGCAATGAAAATAAATATCTTGAATCGAGCGGTGATGACGGTTGCAATCGGCGCCCTGTCGTTCGTGGGACTGAGCCTGCCGACCAACGCGCAGCAACAAAAAGAAGAAGAGCAACAGCGCGGCCAGCAAGAACAGAAGCAAGACCAAAGACAGGAGAAAAAACAAGAAGTGCAAAAACAGCAGCGGAAACAATCAGACCAGGGCCGGAAACAGCAACAGCGCGCGCAGCAACAACCGCAGGAAGAGCAAAAACCGCAGCAAAAACAATCGAACCGAAATCAAAAACAGGAGCAACAGAAGCAACGGGAACAAAAACAGGTCCAAAAACAGCAGCAGCAACAGGACCGCGCGCAACAACAAAAGCAGGTCAACCGGTCTTCACAGAAAGAGCAACGTGTGGAGCAAGCCGAACAGCGGGGCGTGTGGCAGCAGCGCCGCGCACACAGCTGGCAGTCCGAGCACCGCACCTGGCAGCAACGTGGCGGCTACGTCGGCTACCGCATTCCACAGGATCGTTATCGTGGCCACTTTGGTCCGGCCCACGCGTTCCGCATCTACAGCTACCCCTTGGTGGTGGTTGGCGGGTTTCCCCGCTTCCAGTACGGCGGCTTTTGGTTCAGTGTCGTTGACCCGTGGCCGGAATACTGGTCGGAAGGCTGGTACGAAAACGACGATGTGTATATCGACTACTCCGACGGCTATTACCTGTACAATCATAGGTATCCCCAGGATCGTATCGCAATCGCGGTCTACGTGAGCTAAAGGGTTCATGCTCGACGAAAGCCCTCTGGTTGGCCCGGAGGGTTTTTCGTCGACTCGTCAAGGAGTTGTAATTTATGGACAAGCTCTCGCTCTATGAAAGCGCTCACATGAAGTATCCCTACACCTTGCCGCCGCTTGCGTATGCGTATGATGCGCTCGAGCCTCATATCGACGAGCAAACCATGCGCTTGCATCACGATAAGCATCATCAGGCCTACATTGACAATGCCAACACAGCGCTCATCAAA
>DASXRG010000192.1:0-1610 GCA_036506735.1 Binatia bacterium
CGGCCGTTGTTGATCACGCGTCGCCGATGCGATTCCAGCCACGCCAGGACGCAGCCGGTGTATTCGGCGGCAAAGCGATGACCGCGCGTGTGCGAGGACGCGCTCATGCGATTGTAGAACACGCCTTCCGGCGGCACGGCGGCGAAGTCCAGCAAACCTTCGCTCAGGAACCATTCCTCGAACGGCAGATGGAGCTCGGCGAAAGCCGCGCGTAGAGGCGCGACCCAAGCGTCGTTCTCGTGGATGACGTAGATTTTCGGCATGGTGATCTTTGTCGGATTGAGGCCGCCACCCATTGGACAGCGCAACCCGAATAAAATCCCGACACTACTCAGATGTTGTGCGTAAGAGAAAGACCGATACGCCACATGCTTGTAACCGGGGGCGATACGCGCCGGCCCATGCCCTAGGGGCCGCCGCTATTTGCTCTCGCCCTGCGGGGCAATCGCTTGCGCAACGCGCGCGGTAATTTTCTTGGCGTAAGGCGGTGGCTTACGGCCTACAGAGTCCGGGGCCCTGGGGTCGCATCAACTACGGGCTGTGGGCAATTCAGCGGAGACGGAGTCGGGCTGACGCTTGCTGGTCATCGCTTGATTGTTCGATCGATCGTCACGAGACGTGTGTCGATGACGCTGAAGCATAAGGTCGTAAGCGTCTGTGCATCGCGCGGCGCCGGTTCGTAGCTCCAGCAGTCGGCGACCCCGAAGCTCGTCGCACGCACAACACGGTCCGACGGCGGTCCGAGCTTGCCGCGCACTTCCTCGGGCGTCATTCCGGGACGCATGAAGCGTCGCTCTGCCGCTTTGTCGCGACGCTCGCGATCTTCCAACTCGCTGAGTGTCAGCGACGGAGCCTGCTCGGCCGGCGTTGCGGGCTGCGCGAGAGTTTGCGTCTTCGCGATTTTGGAAACTTTGCCGTTTTGGAAGAAGATCTTTGTGATTTCGCCAGCACGGTTAAAAGTCCAATGCTGGGCGGCCCCCCCGCCGTCCTGTTCGGTCGTAATTTCGACTGGTCGCCCCCAGGCTTGCTCTACCTGCGTGGCAGTCATGCCCACGGCGACGCGGCCGAGATTCGCCTCGTATTGGAGATTTACTGCTTCGATCGGTCTTGCCGGCGGCGCAGATTCGATGGGAATCTTAGTCGACTGAACTCCGCACGGATGATCGGTGTAGATGACGCGTCCGTCGACGGTACAGCGATATACTTCTGCCGACGCACGGTCACACAAACTCACGCCTGCGATCAAAAGGGACCCGAGCGAAATCGATGCGATTCCGAATCGGCGCCAGGCCAAAGCGGACGCGCCACTCTTCATTCTTATTCCCCCTGCATTTCGCTCGCTGCAACCATCCCTTGATAGCATGTTACGCGCGCGACAGAGCGTCTCCAAGAGGTGCTGCAATCGCTATAGCTAACGTTGCTTGCCGGATGTTCCATGCGCAGCGATGACGTATGCCACGCAGGCCGTGAGCTTTTTCGCGTATGGCACGTGCAGGAATTCGTTGGGTCCGTGTGCGTTGGAATGCGGTCCCAGCACGCCGGTGATCAGGAACTGCGCATCGGGGAAATGCTTGCCGAGCATGGCCATGAACGGAATCGTTCCGCCTTCG
>DASXRG010000193.1:0-1780 GCA_036506735.1 Binatia bacterium
TCGCGCAGGACGCCCATGACCTCCTCGGGCTCGGACGTCTCGGCAAAGGCGGTGAAGCCCCGGAGATCCAGGAAGACGACCGTTATCTCCCGCCGGTGGGTCTTGAGCGGATCGTCCGCACCTCCGGTCACGATCAGCTCGGCGAGCTGAGGGGAGAAGAAACGCTTCAGCCGTCCCAAACGTTCGAGCTGGCCGACCTGCTCCTCGACGCGTCCTTCCAGAGTCTTGTTCCAATCGCGCAGCTCCGCCGCTTGAGTCTGAACGGTATCGTAAAGGTCCTTGATGCGAAGCAGAGATTTTACCCGCGCCAAAAGCTCGGCTTGGTTGATCGGCTTGGTGAGAAAATCATCCGCGCCGGCGTCGAGGCCCTTGATTCGCTCCTCGGATGGATCGAGCGCCGTTACCATCACTACCGGAAGAATTCCGGCTTCCGGGTTCTCCCGGATCTTGCGGCAGACTTCGTAGCCGCTCATCTCCGGCATCACGACGTCGAGCAGCACCAGGTCCGGCTTCTCGGCCTCGACCCGTTTGAGCGCCTCGGCGCCCGACGTTGCGGTCACGACCGCATAGCCCTTGACTGTGAGCAGGTCTGCCAGGAGCTTGACGTTCTTCGGCGTGTCGTCGACGACCAATATTTTCGCGGGCGTTTTCATGTATGTAATTCGATTAGGGGTTAGGCGTTTATCGCCTTACCCCTCACGTTTCACCCCTTACTGATTCCCTCGTGCATCGATCACTCTGCGGACTTCCCCAAGAAAGTCCTTCAGACTGATCGGCTTGGTCTGGTAACCGTCGAATCCTTCAGCCGACATCGTTTGCCGGTTATGCATCATGGCCGAGGCGGTGACGGCGATAACCGGGATCCGCTTTGTCGTTGGATCGGCGCGCAACTGCTTCAGCGCCGTAATCCCATCTATCCCGGGAAGCTGAATGTCCATCAGGATAAGAGCGGGAGATTTCTCTACAGCGAGCTTGAGCCCTTCCTCGGCCGTCTCGCTCTCGATGGTCTTGTACCCCTTGACCTGAAGCACGTCGCGCACGAGCTTCCGGTTTTTTTCATTGTCTTCGATGATGAGAATCAATTCGCCGGCCATGACCGCTCCGGTAAAGTAAAAGTGAACGTGGAGCCCTTGCCGATTTCGCTCTCCACCCAAATCTTCCCGCCGTGCATTTCGACAAACTTTTTTGTCAAGCTCAATCCGAGCCCCGTCCCCTCGCGCTTCTGCGCGTAATTGCTTCCCACTTGACGGAACTCCTCGAAAATCATCTCTTGATCTCCCGGCGCAATGCCGATACCCGTGTCGGCTACCGATATAATCGCCGAGGCATCGCCGCGCATCGCCTTAACCCGGATTTGTCCTCCTTCCGGAGTGAATTTCACTGCGTTGGAGAGTAGGTTGAGAAGAACCTGTTTGACTTTCCGCTCATCACCGACGAGCTCGCCGAGCCGTTCGTCGATCTCGCGATCGAGCTTGATGCCGTGGCGCGTTGCGCGCTCGCGCACGAGTATGAGCGCGTTCTCAATCGCGCCCGGCAGGTCGAACGTCGTCAGTTCGAGCTCCATGCGCCCGGCTTCGATTTTGGCGAGGTCCAGAATGTCGTTGATCAGCGAGAGAAGGTGGCGCCCTGAAGAAAGAATATCTTCAGTGTACTCGGCCTGTTTCTCGTTCAGCTCGCCGAACATCTTCTCGCCCAAAACTTCCGAGAAGCCGATGATCGCGTTGAGCGGCGTGCGCAGCTCGTGCGACACGTTGGCGAGAAACTCCGACTTGTGGCGATT
>DASXRG010000194.1:0-18806 GCA_036506735.1 Binatia bacterium
CCGTAGCTTTCTTTGCGAAAGATCGGTCCAACCACATTCACTTTGCCTTTTCCGTCGCGTGCCGCGTAGTAAAGCAGGACCGGAGAATCGAACACGACCGCGTCGGCCTGCCCTTTGAGCAACGCGTCATAAGCTTGCTCGATGCGCGGGAATTCCAGAACCTGTACGTTTTGCTGGTGCAAATAGCCGGCCGAGGTGCTGCCGGTCGTCGTCGCCACCTGTTTGCCCGGGAGATCCTCCGGCCCTTTGATGTCGCCTTGAAGCTGCTGCACGGTCAACGAGCTGGTCACGCTCGCGGTAAAATAAGCGACGAACACGACGCTCGCGAACATCCAGAGGACGGCCATCATCCGCCCCAGCACGCTGCGCGGCATCTGATCGGCCTGCGTCGCCAAGGTCGACGCCGCCCACCAACAGGCTTCGAAGATCCCGGGGAAGTAGGCGCGATGCTCGATCATGCCGCGCGGATGGCGCCGCTCGGACCACCAGACAATGTGCGCGGGGACGAGAATGAAGAACAACGTCACGCCGACGATCGGCAGGACGCCGGAGGCGAAGACTTGGCGCAGCGCGTCCGAAACCGAGCTGCCGCCGGGCTGGTCCCGGACCAAAATCTGCAACCCGCCGTCGAACATCGGCTGGGAAAATTCGAATTCCTTGATCCGGTCGGCGGTAATAGAGATCGCCGCGATCCCCAGGTCGGCTTGGCCGGACTTGACCGCGGACAGCAGATCCTGCACCGTCGCGCGCGCCAGCGGCGCCTCGGAACGCACCTTCATCTCTGCCGCAATGCTGTCCCAAAGATCGACGCTGAAGCCGGCGGGCTTGCCGTTCTCTTCGAACACGAAGGGCGGGATCACGCGCGTCGCCACGCGCAGGGGTTTGGCCGGAGCTTGGGCGAGCGAAAAAGCCGGCGGCAGTAAAAGCGCGATCAGCGCGGCCGCGGAGGCTCCTGCAAGGAGCGCAACCGAGAGCCGCGTCATTCGAAATGGAATTCCAAAAACGCGCTCACCTCTCGGTGGAGGA
This sequence comes from Binatia bacterium, assembly GCA_036506735.1. GTDB lineage: Bacteria > Desulfobacterota > Binatia > UBA9968 > UBA9968 > JAJPJQ01. The sequence continues at coordinate 1,027 of DASXRG010000194.1, forward strand.
ACCTTTCGAGATATCTCCCGCACCAACCGTCTCCTCGCCTTTTTTCTCTTCTTTGATCTTCTCTTCGTTATTTTTCTTTTCTTCCATTTGCGGGCCGAAAACTTTTATCGGATCCTGTCCGGCTTTGAGAGCCGCGGCGATCTTGTCCAGCGCGAGAAACCTTTCGGGCGGCGTCGGATGCGTGGACAGGTATCCTCTCTCTGTGCTGCCGGGCATCTCGATCGCGATTCTCCGGAAGACCTCCTTGCCTTGATCGACGTTGAAGCCCGCCCGGTAAGCCCAAATCAGACCGTAGAGATCGGCCTCCCGCTCGCGGTCGCGGTCGAATTTTGCGGTGGCCAACTGGACCATCCGCGCGGCGAGCTGCTGTCCGATATCGCCGCCGAAAACTCCCGCCGGTATCGCCAGCGCGGTGCCGAGAATATTTTGCGCCAGGCCCTGCCCGATATGGCCGCGCATGGCGTGGGCGATCTCATGTCCCAAGATACCGGCAAGCTCGTCGTCGTTTTTGATAAACCGCATCATCCCGCGCGTGACCCAGACGGTGGTGCCGTCGGTCCAGGCGTTGGCGGCGTCGAGATTGATCCTCGACGAGTGCACCTGGTCGGAGTTGCCGGCAAAGACAAAGCGGATCACCGTCTGCGTTCCGGTGGCTTCGAGGAGCCGGCTCGCGACCTCCTCGACCCTCTCCTGCTGCTTTTGCTGCCAGATCTTGGATTGAGCGGCCAGCTCCTCTTTGATCTTTTTCTCCTCTTCGGAGCTGATCCGCGGCACGGTGTTGACGCAGGCCGAAAGGATCAAACAAAGAGCCGCAACGGCGCAATGAATCGGCGTGAGACGCATGGTTAGCGGCCGGTCCTGCTGTTTGCACGGCCGGCGAGTCCGGGTCATGGGCGAAGGGAATCATAAGCCAATTCAAGCGCGTTATCCAGAGGTACGCGGCCTTGACTTGCGGGAAGTTGCCAGATAAGGGAACAGAGTAACTGGTTATTAGTTGACTCGTTATTCGTTCATTCGCGGTTACGCACTGCCCTCTTTCAAGTAACCAGTAGACCCGTCAACGAGTAACGGTCCAAGCAAACAGGTCGAGCGGAATATTACCCGGGCTTTTTTTCAACGGCCTGAAACTTTCAATCCGGAGGTCGGTCATGGCTGACAAGACGGTGGAATACCGGGCGGACAATGGGATAGCGCTGCTGGAGATCAACCGCCCGCCGGTCAACAGCTACACGCACGAGCTCTTGCGCGAGCTGGACGATGCGATCCTCCAGGCGCGCTTCGACGACAACGTTCACGTGCTGGTCATTACCGGCAAGGGCGAGAAATTTTTCTCCGCCGGCGCCGACATCAACATGCTCGCGAACAAGCCGCTCTCGTATAAAAACAATTTTGCGCTGCACGGCCACGAAGTCCTTATGCGGCTGGAGAACACGCCCAAGCTGGTGATCGCCGCCGTCAACGGCCACGCGGTCGGCGGCGGCCTCGAGATCGCGATGGCGTGCGACATCCGCATCGCCAGAAAAGAGGGCGGCAAGCTCGGCCTGGCCGAGATCAATCTCGGCGTCATGCCGGGCATGGGCGGCACGCAGCGGCTGCCGCGCCTGGTCGGCAAAGGCCGCGGCATGGAGCTTTGCGCGACCGGTAGAACCATCGCCTTCGAGGAGGCGCTGGAGATCGGGCTGGTCAACTTCATCTATGAAAAGGAAAATTTTCTCGATCGGATCATGGACTACGCCAAGCAATTCGTCACGCCCAACAAGGCGAGCATGGCGGTCGGCAAAGTGAAGCGGGCCATTCAAACAGGCCTGGAATTGTCGCTTCCCGACGGCCTCGCCTTCGAGCGCGAAGTTCTGGCGCAGGCGTTCGGCAGCGAAGACGGCGCCGAAGGCGTTAAAGCCTACTTGGAAAAGAGAACCGCGCAGTTCAAAGGCAGATAAAAATAAGGCAAAAGTAAAAAGGTAAAAGGCAAAAGTTTAGCCGAATTCCTTTTTACTTTTTACTTTCTTCGGAGGTACTCATCTATGAAAATGTTGATCGGTGGCGAGCAGGTCGATTCGGCGAGCGGTCAGACCTACGAAGTCCGCAATCCGGCGACCGGCGAGATCGTGGACACCGTCCCGAAAGGAAACGAGAAGGACGTTCAGCAGGCGATCGGAGCCGCTGAAAGCGCATTCAAGGAATGGTCCGATGTCACCGCGGAAGACCGCGGCAAGATGCTGATGAACGCGTGCGAGCTGATCAAACAAAAGAGCGGCGACATCGCCCAGGCGCTGACGAAAGAACAGGGAAAGACCCTGTTCGAAGCGGGTTTGGAGATTCACCACCTGCTCCACGGCCTGGAATTCTACGCCGGCCTCGCTTCGAAAGTGCGCGGCAGTCATGTCCCGCTGCCGCAAAAAGGCGCGTACGGCATGGTCGTGCGCCAGCCGATCGGCGTTTGCGCCGGCATCGTCCCGTGGAATTTTCCGCTGACGCTCATGGGAACGAAACTCGGACCGGCGCTCGCCGCGGGAAACACGATCATCATCAAGCCGGCGAGCACGACGCCGCTGGCAACTTTGATCGCAATTGACCAGATTCAGAAGGCCACCTACGGCGAGGGCAAACAGCAGAAGACGTTGCCGAAGGGCGCCGTCAACGTCGTGACCGGTCCGGGCGGCACGGTCGGCGAGGAGATTTTAAAAAATCCGCGCATCCGCCGCATTGCCTTCACCGGCTCGACTCCGGTCGGCAAGCACGTCATGGAAGTCGCCGGCCGCGAGATCAAGAGAGTGACGCTGGAGCTCGGCGGCAGCGATCCCATGATCGTCATGGACGACGCCAATCTCGACGTCGCGATCAAGATGGCCGACATCGGCCGCTACTTCAACTGCGGCCAGATGTGCCTCGGCGTCAAGCGGCTCTTCGTTCAGGAGTCGGTCGCCGAATCCTTCGTCGGCAAGCTCGCGGAAATTCTGAAAACAAAAACGGTCGGCAACGGCGCGAGCAAAGAAACGCGCATGGGGCCGATTCACATCGAGTCCCAGCGGAGGGAAATCGAAGAGCAAGTCGAAGACGCCAAGGCGCGCGGCGCGAAAGTCATCTTCGGCGGCGAAAGGCCCAAGGGCGGCGGTCTCGACAAAGGATACTTCTATCTGCCGACCTTGCTCACCAACGTGCCGGACGACGCGAAAGTCAGCGTGGAAGAAACCTTCGGGCCGGTGCTGCCGGTCTTCACGTTCAAGACCTTGGACGAAGCGATCGAGAAAGCGAATAATTCGATCTTCGGTCTCGGGTCGTCGATCTGGACCAGAAATCTTTTGCACGCCAACCGGGCGATCGACAAGCTCCAGGCGGGCAACGTCTGGGTCAACTCGCTGCACTACGGCTATGACGAGCTGCCGTTCGGCGGCGTCAAACAAAGCGGCGTCGGCCGCGAGCACGGCCCCGAGGCGTTGGATTACTATCTGGAGCCGAAGGGTGTAGCGATCGTGAACGTATAGTCGTTCGAGTCGTTCGAGTCCTAAAGCCCGACCGGCTCTCCGGTCGGGCTTTTTGTTTTTAGAGATGTGACGTCGTAAAATCCGATTCGGGGGGCGGGGTAAAACATGGCCTTGAACGTTGTCAGGGTCGAGCCGACCGATCTCGATCCCGTCGTCGAGATCATCGAAGACGCCAGGCAATGGCTGCTGTCGCGGGGAATTAATCAGTGGCCGAAGCCGATGACGAAAGATTGGCTGGCCAATATTACGCGGGGGCACGAAGTGTATCTTGCGTCGGCGGACGGAGTTGATGTCGCGACCGTCACGATCCAGTGGTCCGATGAGCAGATTTGGGGCGAGATGCCGGATAACGCCGGCTACATCCATCAGCTCGCCGTGCGAGATCGGTTTCACGGACGGCAAACGGGCTTACAGTTGCTTGGCTGGGCGGAAAAACGGATTGGGTCACTGAACAAGCGGTTCGCCCGCTTGGACTGCTGGTCGGAAAACACGAAGCTCTGCGTCTATTATGAAAATGCCGGCTATGTGCTCCGGCGCGGCACCACGAGATACGGCCGGTCGTTTAACCTTTATGAAAAAGAAATCGGGTCATAGCAAACAAAATCGCGGCGGAGAGATGAGCGCTCTCGATCTGGCGCGCCATTACTACGCTGAAGAGCTCGGTAATCGAGGCGATTGCGAGTCCGTTCAGTCGCTACGCCGAGACGCGCACGATCCGGCCGATTCCTGCTGGCTTCACCGTGAGGGCTTTTGTCTGTCAAAATTGACCGTCGTCGGATAGATGCTCGGCGCCGAACATAATTTACCTTTCGGGAGGAATAGAAAAATTGGCAACCTCACAACCCAAAGAATTCTTGCAGCCGCAAGGATTTCTCAGCCTGGCAAAAAACGTCGGCATCAAAGATGACACGCTCGATCTCACCGTCATCTACTCGGAGGCGCGAGCGCGAGCCGCAGCGATGTTCACGCGCAATCGTTTTCCCGGCGCGCCGGTGATCGTCGGGCGAAAGCACGTCGCCGACGGTTTCGTGCAGGCGCTCGTCGTCAACAGTAAGAACGCCAACGTGGCGACGGGAAAGCAGGGCATCGACGACGCGGTCGAGATGTGCCGCCTCGTTGGCGCCGACCTCGGCGTCGATTATCGCGACGTCCTCCCGTTTTCCACCGGAGTCATCGGCCGGTCGCTGCCGATGGACAAGATCCGCGCCGGGCTGCGCGGCATTCGCGGCGAGCTGCGGCCCAATCAATTGGACCTCGCGGCACGAGCGATCATGACCACCGACCGCTATCCGAAATACGTCTCTTACAAGGTCGGTCGAAGCGTGATCGCCGGCATCGCCAAAGGCGCCGGGATGATCGAGCCGAATATGGCGACGATGCTGGTGTATCTCATGACGGACGCCAAGCTGCCTCCCTCCGCGCTGCGCCCGATGCTGCGCCGGGTGGTGGACCGGACGTTCAATTGCATGAGCATCGACACCGATACCAGCACGAGCGACACGGTAGTGCTGATGGCGAACGGTCTGGCGGGACCGGTCAGCTCGTCTAAATTCGAAGCCGGGTTACTGCGGGTCTGCGAGCACCTGACGCGCGAGATCGCGCGCAGCGGCGAAGGCGCGACGAAGCTCATCACGGTCGACGTGAGCGGCGCGAAGAACGGCGCGCAAGCGAAGCGCGTCGCCAAATCGGTGGTCAATTCGCCGTTGGTAAAGACCGCCGTCTACGGCGCCGATCCCAACTGGGGCCGCGTGATCATGGCCGTCGGCAAATCTTTCGACACAACCATCGATCCCGGCCGGACGACGATTCGCTTCGGCGATACCCCCGTTTTTAAAAAGGGTTCGCCGGTGAATTGCGATCTCGAAGCGCTGCGCGCTTACCTCGGCCAGCCGGAAGTTCTGATCGGCGTTGATCTCGGCATCGGCAAAGCGTCCGCGCGGGTCTGGGGTTGCGATCTGACGGAAGATTACATTAAAGAGAACGCGTATTATACGACGTGATGCGAGCCATCGGTAGCAATTTTTCTTGACAAAGTTCCCGCAAAGGCCTCAGAATCGCGCTAATGTCGGAAATAGCTATACCAAAATATCTGCGAGTTTTTGTGCCGAGCGGAAAACTTTCGCCCGGGACGGCGATCCAATTCTTCGGCTGGCTCACTGTTTTTTTCTGGCTATCGCTGGTTACCCGTCTTGCCTTGTCCTTTCTCGCCACTCGCGAGCTCGGACAGTCCTTAGCGGCCGAGCTCAGTGATTCGCCGCTCAAGGACAGCGGCGTCGACCCGATGTTCGACCTCCCCCGGGACCAACTCGAAGCGCTCATTACCTGGACCTTTCAGCTCCGCATTATCAAAAGTCTCGCGCTCGCTTTCGTCGGAGTTCTATCCGGCGTTCTTTTGATTGCGCGTAGGCGTTCGGGAAGACTGGTCGCCGTCGCCCTTTGCTCGATTGTCTTCTCATATTGGCTTTATTGGTTGGCAAGATTCGCCATCAGAGCAAACTTCTCGCCGATTATTTTCGGCTTGCTGTCTCTAGAAGGCGGAATCCAGGACAATATCGTCAACCCGCTGTTTTTCATCCTAACCGTGTTCTTTTTGACCAGGAAACCACTGGCGCATGGCTTTAAACCAACTTGAGGCGTGATGGGGATGAAAATACGTCTGCTTGACTGTAACGACGCTCAAATCTTTCGATCGATTCGCCTGGAGGCCGTACACGACACGCCCATGGCTTTTGCCGAATCCGTCGCCGAAGCGAAGGGAAGGTCCCTGGCAGACTTTGAAAACTATTTGGACTCCCATAACCGCGGCGATTTTGTTCTCGGTGCGTTCGACGAGCGCGACGCTCTGGTCGGCGTGGTCGGTTTTTATCGAGAGGCGCACGTACAATATTTTCACAAGGGCGTTATCTGGGGTATGTATGTCAAACCCGCTTTCCGGCGGCGCGGCGTCGGCGCGGCCCTCTTGAGCGCGGCCATCGAGCGGACGCGCACACTCGCGGGCATCCGCCGGGTCAATCTGGCCGTCACCTCGCCCAACGGTGCAGCCAAACGTTTGTACGAGAGATTGGGCTTTCGTGTTTACGGCATCGAACCGGCGGCCTAAACGTCGATGGGGAATATTTCGATGAAGTGTTCATGCAATTGGTTTTGTAGCGGAGCACGATGGAGCTGAAGGAATTTACCGAGCTCGCCCGCGCGCTGGCGCAAAAGAGCGGCGAAATGATCAAGCCGTATTTTGCCGGCGGCGCCATCGCGGTCGAAACCAAGAAAGATCGCACCATCGTGACGCAGGCCGATCGAGACGCCGAAGCCGTGATGCGGGAGATGATTCGAAAAGCGTATCCGCGCCACGGCATCCTCGGCGAGGAATTCGGCGCGGAGAACGCCGCTGCGGAGTTTGTCTGGACGCTGGACCCGATCGACGGAACCGTCTCGTTTGCGCGCGGATGCCCGCTGTTTGGGACGCTGATCGGCTTGCTCCACGCGGGAAAGCCTATCCTTGGGGTGATTCACAATCCCGCGCTCGGCCAATTGTGTATCGGCAACAACGCGGAGGCCATGTTGAACGGCCGCGCCGTGCGGGTCGGAGAAGTGCGCGAGATCTCCGACGCAATGCTCCTCACGACGGACGTCGCCGCCGTCGCCGCACATGAAAATAAGGCCGGCTTCGATAGATTGCTCGCCCGAACGTGCTTGTGGCGCACGTGGGGGGACTGTTACGGCTACCTGCTGGTGGCGTGCGGCGGGGCGGACATCATGCTCGATCCGATGATGAATCCATGGGACGTCGTGCCGTTGGTCCCGATCGTTCGTGGCGCCGGCGGCGTGATTACGACGTGGTCGGGCGCGGACGCCGCTCAAGGCGGCTCGTGCGTCGCGGCGAACAAAGTTTTGCATCCCCGAGTGATCGAGACCTTGAATTCGTAGCGCGCCGGTGAATTTGCTATGACGATTCGCGATGCCACGACAGCCGATCTTGCGGCGATCGTCGAAATTTACAACGCGGCAATTCCCGGCCGCAAGGCCACCGCCGACACGGAGCCGGTTTCCGTCGAGAGCCGCGCCACCTGGTTTCTCGAGCACCAACCGGACCGGCGTCCGCTTTGGGTCGCTGTGGAGAACGAAACCATTGCCGGTTGGCTGAGCTTTCAATCGTTCTACGGCCGGCCGGCCTATTACGCGACGGCCGAGATCAGCGTATATGTTTCTCCAGGTAGACAACGCGTGGGAATCGGACGCGCATTGTTGGCGCGCGCAGTCGAGCGCGCGCCGCGCCTCGGTTTGAAGACGCTGCTCGGCTTTATCTTCGGCCATAATGAGCCGAGCCTGCGTTTGTTCGAAGTCTTCGGATTTCAACGCTGGGGAATTCTGCCGCGCGTGGCGGAGCTCGACGGCGTGGAGCGTGATCTGGTGATTATAGGACGGCGTCTTGAACTCTGACGACGGAGGTGGTCCGTTAACGAAGGGAGACTGAAGCGTACGATGGCGCCAAGCGTTTCTGAAGCGCTTCTGAGTGAAGCGCGAAATCTTCTTCCAGGCGTCGTCCAATTGCGCCGACGGATTCACCGCCGTCCGGAGGTGGGTCTCGCGCTGCCGCAGACGCAGGCGGCAGTCGTCGAAGCGCTTGGAGGTCTCAATCTCGAAATCACGACGGGAAAGCAATTATCCTCCGTCGTCGCGATTTTGAACGGAAGTTCACCCGGAAAGACCGTGCTGCTTCGCGCGGACATGGACGCGCTCAAACTGCGCGAAGCCACCGGCCTCGACTTCGCTTCGGAGACAGACGGCGCAATGCACGCCTGCGGGCACGACTGCCACACGGCGATGCTCGTCGGCGCCGCGCGGGTGCTCGCGGCGCATCGGGACGCGATCGCAGGCCGCGTCATGTTCATGTTCCAGCCGGGCGAGGAAGGTTACTTCGGAGCGCGCCTGATGATCGAAGAAGGCCTGCTCGAGCGTCATGGCAAGCCCGACGCGGCTTTTGGGATTCACATTACACCAAGCCATCCGAGCGGTGAGATCTCCACGCGCTCGGGAACGCTCATGGCCGGCGCCGGCAGGTTCAAGATCGTCGTCAGAGGCCGCGGCGGCCATCCGGCCGAGCCGCATCATGCTCTCGATCCGATTCCGATCGCCGCGGAAATCGTCCTCGCGCTTCAGACGTACGTGACGCGGCGAGTGAAAGCGTTTGAGCCGGCGGTTGTGACGGTCACGGCGATCCAGGCCGGGTCGCGTGAGGTCGGCGCAATTCCCGAGACGGCGACTTTGACAGGGACGATACGAGCGGTCTCAGACGAGACGCGGCTCCGTTTATTCGAGGCGGTGCGGAATCTCGCCGCGAACATCGCCTCAGCTCACGGGGCAGAAGCGGAGGTTCGCGTGGACCCGGGCTACCCTCCCCTCGTCAATGATCCCGGCGTCGTCGAAGCGGTATGTGAAGTGAGTCGGCGACTGACGGGTCGAGATTTACGGCTGTTGCCGACGCCGATCATGCCCGCCGAAGACTTTTCGTACGTTGTGCAACAGGTGCCGGGCGCCATGGCGTTTCTCGGCGCGCGGCCGGCAAGCTCCGGCCCTGTCGCGGACATCCATTCGCCGCGCATGATCGTCAACGAGGAGGCAATGGCGGTCGGCGTCGCGCTGCACGCGGCGATGGCGCTTTATTTGCTGGAAAAATCTTGAAGACAACACTCGGCCGTATTTACTGAGAACGGAAGTTGAAGCGCTTCTGCGGGAGGCGATCACTTAAACGGCCAATTTGGGAGGCTAGAGAGCGATCGAATGTCCACGTTTAACATCTATAAACAGTCCAAGTTTCCGCCGGCGTTCAAGTGGCAAGCGCTCGGGTTTATGCGCCTCGAATGGCCGTCCGCTTTCACCGGCAACCGCAAGTTGGTCACTGAAACATACCCGCCCGAATTGGAGCCGGTCCATTTTGTGGCCGCCGAGGGAGATTTGTTGATCAGCTACGCGGCGATTATTCGTATGACTCTCGAACATGCCGGTGAGGCTTACAAGGTTTACGGCCTCGGAAATATGCTGACGTTTCCGTCGTTTCGGCATGAAGGATACGGCACACAGATTTTAGAGCTGGCGACCGAGTTCATCAAGCGCAGCGACGTCGACATTTCCATTCTGTTTTGTCAGCCGGAGCGCAAATCGTTTTACGGTAAGCCCGGCTGGCAAGTCAGCCGTTCTCCGACCCGAGTCGGAGTACCGAGCCGATATAGGACGGATGACTCGTTGAGGATGATGCTTTTCGTGTCCGAGAAAGGCCGAGAAGCCAGGAAGGAGTTCGACGCGCAGCCTCTTTACGTGGATTTGCCGTGGTAGTAGCCGTGTCAGATTGACGAGTCGATTGGCTATCAATTTCTAAAAACGAGACGGGAGCCAAAACATGGGAGCAATTGGAGCTCAGAGGGCGCGATAGCTATGAGACTCGGAGTGATTACCGGAGTTCACGAGGATGTTGTCCGACTGAAGCAGGCATTTGAGCTGCTCCGACAAAACGGTTGTGACGCGATCGCTTGCCTCGGCGATATCGTGGGCTATAGCGTTGCCTATTACGGCTTTGAGAAATTTCGCGACGCGCATCAAGCCGTCGAACTGGTGAAGCAGCACTGCCGGTACGTAGTGGCTGGCAATCACGACCTTTACGCGGTTCGCAAAATTTCGACCCGGCAGAAGGTGTTCGAATATCCGTCGAATTGGTATGCGCTGGAACGGTCCGCCCGCCAAGAGTTGTCTCAAGGGCGCGTGTGGCTCTACGAAGATGAGTTGGCGGCGCTGTTGACGCCGGAAGATGAAGCTTATCTGCGGCGGCTACCGGAATTTCTCCCCGTCACGATCGACGGGCTTGGGATCATGCTGAGCCACTACGCGTACCCGGATCTCTCGGGCGACTCGGTCTCCTTTAATCCCGCTTTGCTGGACAATCTAGCACAACACCTTCGCTTCATGAGCGATCATGGCTGCCGCCTGAGTTTCTCCGGTCATGACGGCCGGAACGGCGTCGCCATTTACACCGGAGCGGAGAGGCGAGAAGCCGGGTTTGGCATCCACGCGTTGCCGCAGCATCAACCAGTGTGGATTCAAATCCCCTGGGTGGCGAACGGCACGTATGACAACGGCGTGCTAGTGCTCGATACGACTCACCGGCAAATCGAGGCGATTCCATTAAATACTCCTCCGCACGTCGTTCCGAGCGGGCGCAACGCCAAGGACCTTTGAGTCAGAACGGCCGTATAATGCATTTCGACTTCAAGCCGCTCATGGAATCCGACCTTGATCTTCTCTTTGAATGGCTGAACCGCCCTCACGTCGCCGAATGGTGGGACGGACCGCTCTCGCCGGCGAACTCTCGGGCGATCCGCTGCTACGAAAAGGCCGGATTTAAGAAAGCCGGCGTCGTCCATACGCCCGACGGGCCGGCGCTGCTGATGACGATCGAGCGGCCGGCGTTGACCACGTCGCCATGACTCTATTAGAGACGGCGGAGATTTTCGAAGCGAGAACTTCTCAGCATCTTGAGAGCGTTCGCGATTTATTCGTAGAGTACGCCGAATCGCTGTCATTCAATCTATGCTTCCAGGATTTTGACACCGAGCTAAAAAATCTTCCCGGCGACTACGCGTCGCCGCATGGCTGTCTTCTTCTGGCGAAGCAGGAGGAACGGATCGTCGGCTGCGTCGCATTGCGCAAATGGGATGAAAACATTTGCGAGATGAAGCGGCTCTACGTGATTCCCAACGCGCGCGGCCAAGGAATCGGCCGGCAGCTCGCGGCAGCGATTATCGCGCGAGCGAAGGAGATCGGTTACAAACGCATGCGCCTGGACACGCTCGCGTCAATGGAAGTCGCCAATCGGCTCTACTCATCTTTAGGCTTTCGCTCGATCGAAGCCTACCGTTACAATCCCATAGCCGGCGCGCAGTTCTATGAGCTCCCTATCTAGAACGCGCCCTCTTAAACTAATTTTCCCTTGCCAAGGTGTGGACGGCCAAATAAAATTACTTAATGGCCGCCCCGACGAAATTCCGCATTGAGCCCGCAACCGAGCGCGACGTTCCGGTCATCTTGAGCTTGATCAAGGGCCTCGCCGAGTACGAGAAACTCTCGCACGAGGTGGTGGCTACAGAGGCGAGTCTCCGCGACTCGCTCTTCGGAGCGCGGCGCGTCGCAGAAGTTTTGCTCGGCTATGCCGGCACGGAGGCGGCCGGCTTCGCCGTCTTTTTCCACAACTACTCGACATTTCTCGGCCGGCCGGGAATCTATCTCGAAGATCTTTTCGTTTTGCCGCAGTGGCGCCGCCGCGGATTAGGCACGCAACTCTTACGTCACATGGCGCGTGAAGCCGTCGCACGCAACTGCGGGCGTCTCGAATGGTCGGTGCTCGATTGGAATGAGCCGGCGATCCGCTTCTACGAAAAACTCGGCGCGCGCGCGATGGACGAGTGGACCGTTTTCCGCCTCACCGGCGACGCGCTGAAGCGGCTGGCATCGGAATAGGTCCTAAAGGACGTATAGGACCTATATCCCGTTGGACACGGTGCCGCGGATCGTTTACATTTTAGCATAACGTCCAATCGGACCTGCGGAGGAACTTCAGATGATCACAGTCGGAATCATGGGCGCGAGCGGCTACATGGGCGGCGAAGCGCTGCGCGTGTTGTTGGACCACCCGGAAGTCAAAGTCGCCTGGGCGACGAGCAGACAGAAAGGCTCGATCGCGGACTTTCATCCGAATCTCTACGGCGCGAACGTCCCGCTCATTCATCCCGACGAGGCGACGCGCTGCGACGTGGTCTTTCTCGCCTTGCCGACCAAGGAATCGATCGCCGTCGCCGCAAAATTTGTGGCTCAGGGAAGCAAAGTGATCGACCTCGGGGCCGCCTTCCGTCTTTCGGACAGAAAAACCTGGGAGACCATTTACGGCCAGGTCCATTCCGAATGGTCCCTGGCCGAGGAAGCGGTCTACGGCATCGCGGAATTGCACCAGGAAAAAATCCGCCGCGCCAGACTGATTGCGAATCCGGGCTGTTTTTCGTCGGCGGCGATTCTCGGCCTCGCCCCTCTCGTGAAGGAAAAGCTAATCGATCTGGACCGGATCGTCGTCGACGGCCTTTCCGGCACGGCCGGAGCCGGCGCCGAGCTCGCGCGCCCGGCGCATCACGCCGAGATCGGCAACAATCTGATTCCCTACAACGTCGTCGGCCACCGCCACACGTTCGAGATGGAACAAGAGCTCGGTCTTCTCGCCGGCAAGAAGGTCACGGTTCATTTTACGCCGATCTACGTGCCGATCGTGCGCGGCATTCTCGACGTGTGCCACGCCTTCCCGAACAAAAAAGTTTCGCGAGCGGACTTGTTGGAGCTTTACCGGACGTTTTACAACCGCCAACCGTTCGTCCTCGTGTACGACGTGCCGAAGGAAGAAAACGCTTCCTGGCAATACAAGCCCTACCCGTGGGTCAGCGCGGTCGCGGGGACGAACTATTGCTACGTCGGGCTCGACGTCGACGAAGCGCGCGGGCGGATCGTCGTCTTCAGCGTGCTCGACAGTATCGGCAAGGGCGGCGCGCAAGTCGGCGTCGAGAACATGAATCTTATGTTCGGCCTCGAGCGCACCGCCGGACTTTTAAAACGCGGCCAACATCCTTGAGTCGCGGCGCGCTAAACACCGACGAGATGCCCAGCACGCCCATCACGAAAACCATCTACGTCGATATGGACGACGTGCTGTGCGAGACGGCGCGGGGTTTACTTCTCATCATCGAGCGGGAGTTCGGCAAGAAACTCACCTACGAGCAACTCAACAGCTTCGATGTCGGCCGGGCTTGCGGGCTGGAAATTCAGGAAGTCACCGAGCTGTTTCGCATCGCGCATCACCCCGACGAGCTTCTCGGCATGGCGCCGATCGAAGAAGCCGTCGGGGTGCTGCAGCAATGGTCCGACGCCGGCCACGAGATTGCAATCGTCACTGGCCGGCCGCCGCCGACGTACGAGGCGTCGATTGAATGGCTGGCGCGTCATCGATTGCCCTATCACGCCTTCATCATGGTCGATAAGTACGGCCGCTTTCCGACCGAAAACACGGCCGCGATAACACTGTCCGAGTTATCTGTTCGGCAATTTTGTTTGGCGGTGGAGGACTCGCCGACCATGGCGAAATTCCTGGCCGGCGAGATGAGAGTCCCCGTCGCGCTCTTGGATCGTCCGTGGAATCGCGACGCCGAGCACGCGTTGATCGGCCGCTATCGTGATTGGCACGAGATCGCCCGTGCGCTGGCGAAGAAATAAGGAAACTCCCTCACTGCCCCGCCACCTGGCTCCGTCTGCCGAACCACCAGAACGCGACGATCAGCGGCGCGAGTAATACCGTCATCAGCAAGGTGACGGCCGATGCTTTGTTCATCCCGCCCGCGTACCAGTAGCTCCAGATGACCGCCGGAAAAGTGATGTTGTCATGCACGCCGAGAAAGACCGCGACGGTCAGCTCGCGATAGACGAGCAGCGCGGTCCAGATCCAGACGGATAACAAAGTCGGCCGGAGCAGCGGCAACAGCACACGCCGCGCGGTGCGCAAGGTCGATAATCCCGAGACGAACGCCGCCTCTTCCAGCTCGCGGTGAATCTGGAGCAGCGAGCCGTTGAGCGCGCGCGTGGCGAAGGCGATGCGCGCGGCGACGTAGACGATCGCGATCAGCCAGATCGAGCCGTAGAGCGGCACGAAATCGCCGAGCACGAACAGAGCGAGCAGCAGCGCGCCGATCGCCAAAATAACTTCGGGCAGCGCCTGCGGCAGGAAGGCCGCGAACTCGACGGCGTAGCGCGCGCGGTTGCGCGAGCGCACCACCAGCCACGAGATCGAAAAGGCGAACAGCAGCACCAGCAGCGGTACGACGAAAACGAGCAGCGCGGTGTTGCGCGCGCCGCGCAGCACCAGCTCCCACTCCATGTTGTAAAAGTGCACCAGCGAAAGACGGCCCATCATTTCCATCGATGGCGGCGCGAAATACGGCGTCAGCGCCGCGTAGATAATGAGCAGCAGCGGCAGCAGCTTCGAGACCAAAGCGTAGACGCAGATGAAAATCCAGCCAGCGGCGGTCCAGCCGCCGAGATCGATGAGCGCGGGGCGGTAGCCCTTGCCGGTGACGACTTCGAAGCGGTGGCCGCGCCGGAGCACCTGCCCGTACCACGAAGTCAGCAGCACCGCCACGATGATCATGCAAGCTCCCACCGCGCCGCTGATGCCGTACTCCGGCAGGCCGCTGCCCTGCGGGTGAACCTTGAGATAGATGAACGTGCTCAGCATGTAGACGCGATTGCCGAGACCGAGAATCGCCGGTATATCGAACGTCGCGATGCCGATCGTGACGACGTAGATCACCGCCGCCAAAATTCCCGGCGCAGCGAGCGGCAACGTGACTCGATGCAAGGTCGTGAAAAAATTCATCCCATGCACCTGAGCCGCTTCTTCCAAGGTCGGGTTCATCGCGCGAAACATCTGCGCGGTGAGAATGAAGACGACGGCTGCGAGGCTGAGCCCCTGGACGAAACCCATGCCGACCGGCGTCGCGATGTTGATCGGCGCGCTATCGAGCCCGAAAAGATCGATCAGCCAGCGATTCAAAAATCCGATGCGCGGATGAGCGATGAACGTCCAGCCCATCGCCGTATAGATCCCGGGAATGAGCAGACCGAGAGTCATGATCGCGTAGATCAATGGCTTTCCCGGTATCGTCGTCCGCTCCGCCAGCCAGGCGATCGGCAGTCCGATGATCAGAGCGAAAAAAGTCGTCGAGAGCGAAAAGACGGCGGTGTTCCACAGCACGCGATAGAGAAACGGATCGGTGAAAATCGCCCGGTAGTTGTCCAGAGTGTACGCCGCGGACGCGGCACCGAGAAGACCGCGCTGCAAGCTCACCCAGATCATCACCGCGACAAAGACGATGATGACCGCGATCGGCAGCGCCGCAAGAGTGAGCAGCAATGGAGACGTTCGCGGTCTCCAGCCGAAGAATGCCGGCGCTCTGAGCGTTTCCTGCTTCATCTTCTTCGCTACCGCCTACAGCCTACCGCCTAACGTCTGTTTTTATTTCCCGCCCTCGCGCAGAATCTTTTCCAACTCTTTTTGCATTTCCTGGTAGCCCTTGAGCGAGCCGAGCCACTCGGGCGTGTTGATGACCACTTTGCCGCCGGCGGCGCGGACCGCGTCCACGTCCTTTTTCATATGCGACTCGGGAAAAAGATGAAGGTCCAGCCCGTCGTGTTTCCAGAGGAGCGCCTGGCCTTCGGGCGTCATCCAGTAAGCGGCCATCAGCGCGGCGGCGTTCGGCGCGCGTGAATTTTTCGGTATCGCCGCATATCTCATATGCAGCACCGTGCCTTCTTGCACTACCGTCTGAGCCAGAGGCGCGCCGCTTCTTTGCAGCACCGTCGCGTCGTTGCCGCCGCAGGTAAGCGCGAGCATGACGAACTCGCCGCTGGTGAGCCGCTCGGCTTCGCCGCAGCGGATCAAGCCGCCGATCTGGCCGGAAAGCTTCTTGGTGAAGTCGAGGATGTACTCCCGCCCTAAAAAGCCGGGCATGGCGAGCTCGCGCATTCCCGCGGCGTACGGCGTCGAAGCGATCTTTCCTTTCCACTTGGGATTCAGCACGTCGGTCAGCTTCTTCGGTATGTCCGCCCCCTTGACGATGTTCGTGTTGTACTCGATACCGACGACCGCCGTGGCCACCGCCATGTGAGTGCCGTCGGGAGAAATAGGATCGAAGCCCGCGTCCTTGGCGGGGCGCCGGTCGACGATTGCGCTCCAGTCCATCGGCTTGAGGGTCTGATTCTTGAGACCCTCGAACAGCGCCTGGGCGTTCCCCATGTAGAGATCGGTGCTGGCCGGCTGGCCCGCCGCCGCCTCTTGAACGATGCGCACCATCAGCGCCTGCATGTCCGGTCCCGGAGTGAACTGCCCCTTGAGATTAAGGCCGTATTTTTTGTTGACGCCGGCAACGAAGTCGTTGAAGCCCTCGCCGCCGCCGAAGGAATTCTGCGACCATTGCCCCCGGATCGTTCCCTCTTTTTTTGCGCCTTCGACGATCTGCGCGAGCGCGCCGCCGGCCGCCGCCGCATGCGCCGTTGTCGAATGGACCAACATCACCGCAGCCACAAGGAGCACTAACGCGGGCATCTTGCTATGAGCGGACATACAAAACCCTCCTTTAAACCGGGATGGTAAACGGAACTTATCGCGCGGCCGGTGGGGATGCAATGCTAACGGGCGGCGCCGGCCGCGGCGGACGGCCGGGCCGCGCCCGCGTCGCGGGCAACGCGCTTGCCGGCCGAAAAGACCATCACGTCCGCCGGATCGACCGAGAGCTGGACGTTGCCGCCCGTGCGCGCGGCGACCGCGCGGCACTTGCCGGCAAAAAGCTGCTCGCCAGCGGCGAAGTGACAAATCAATTGATCGCCGAGAAACATGCTGGAGCGCAAGGTGGCTGGAAATACATTGGCATCCGGACGGGAAGTCGATTCCGAAATCGCGACACATTCCGGGCGAAAGCCGAGCACGACCTCGCCCGTGGCAGTCGCCGCTCCATTGAAGCGCAGCCGTCCGATCGCGGTCTCGGCCGAACCGGACTGGATAATTTTTCCCTTCACCCAGTTCATCAGGCCGAAAAAATCAGCGACCTCGGCCCGGGCGGGATCGCGGTACAGCTCCGCAGGCGAACCGGCCTGAAGAAACTCGCCCGCCTGCATCAGCGCGATGCGGTCCGCCATCGCCATCGCTTCGACCTGATCGTGTGTGACGTAAAGGACCGTGGACCCGAGCTGCTTCGCCAGCTCGCGGATCTTGACGCGGACTTCTTCCCTGAGCCGCGCGTCCAGATTGGAGAGCGGCTCGTCCATCAGGAGGATTCTCGGATTGACCGCGATCGCGCGGGCGAGCGCCACGCGCTGCTGCTGCCCGCCGGAGAGCAAGGTCGCCGAGCGGTCGGCAACCTCTTCTAGCTGGACCAGACGCAGCGCTTCGCGCGCGCGGCTCGCGACTTCGCGGCGCGGCACGCGCTGCGCGCCTTCGGCCAGCGGCAATGCGACGTTTTGGTAGACCGTGAGATGGGGCCACACGGCGTAGGACTGAAAAACCATGCCGAGCTTGCGCTGCTGCGACGGAATCCAGCTCGGCGGACTGTCCGACGAGACGGTCTGGCCGGCGATGCGGATCGTCCCTTGGTCGGGAAGCTCCAGACCCGCGACGCAGCGGAGCAAGGTCGTCTTGCCCGAGCCGCTGGCGCCGACGATGACGAA
>DASXRG010000195.1:0-2077 GCA_036506735.1 Binatia bacterium
CGGCCCGCGCGCCGGCTCGTCCTTCCCGAGGTGCGGATGGCGCTGATCGAGTTGCCGCACCTTGCCGTCGGCTCCCCACATCATGTAACAGCGCCGCGCGTTTCGCAGGTAGAGCTGCGCGATCTGCTCGAAGCCACGCGCGGCGTAGAAGCGCGCGGCGACCTCGTTGGCGAGCGCCTCATTGTGGACGAAGCCATTTGCGTGCGCTGAGCGGATGGCCTGCTCGTACAGTCGCATGGCCTCGAAGTCGCGACCCTCTATTCGCGCGATCTCCGCGCCCGTCAGCGCCGCGCGGTTTTCGAAATTCTCCGGGCACTGCTCCGCCCATATTTCGAGCTGCTTGTGGTGAGCGGCCAGAGCGTCGAAATGCTGCTGCCTTTGCTCAGAAGATGCAGAATCCCAGGATGCCGCGTGGGAAAGCGCGCCATAGGAGTGAAACTCTGCCGTTTCGAATTGCGACAGTGATGTCCAGAGCATCCGTTGCGCTGTCGATGCGGCAGCCACGGCTGAAGCATAATCACCGGCAAAGAAGCGGGCTTGCAGCTTTCGGATAGAATACCAGCGCCACTTAACCTCTATAACCGGCTCAGTTGACAGATGGTGCTCAAATCGACCCTCATCGAACCCATCATCGTCGAAGCAGCCAAATTTCGGTGTTAACCCACGGAGAGTTCGGATAAGTCCGAGGTGGGTGGTGATCTGGTCACTGACGAGACCGAACCGAATCTTCCGCGCAAACTCGAGCCCATCCTCGGCCTCACGTTGCACCTCCGCGAGCGGATCTCCCGCCGCGAGAAAGTTCGTGATCAGATGGTTGCGGCAGTATGCCGCAAAGGTAAGGTCACCGACCCGGTAGGCGGCATCGAAGGCGCGATGTACCAGATCGCGGCCAGTCTTGACATGTCTCGTCCATGGCAAGACGATATTTCCGAAAGACATATAGATTCGAGCCTGAAAACGCTTCAATCCGCGTTTTTCGACCAGATCATAACCGAGCCGACCGAAACGAAATCCGTCCTTGTAGTTGCCGAAGTGCGGTCCGGCTATGATGGCAAACCATACATAGGCGAAGCACGACCCATTGCTGTTGCCGTACTCAAGGCTGAGATTCACCATTCGGCAAATAACGAGCGCACACAAGTTCTCGTCGCTAAACAACGCCGGCGCCACAACCTCAGTCAGGACGTCAAGAACGTCGAGGACATCAGGGTTGGTCATCAATGGTAAGTCAATGAGGTCCTCAATCAGCCGACTTCCAACCTGGGACCAGATTCGATCGTATTCGCGCTGAGCCTCGTCGCTGGTCGGATGCGGCGACCAATCAGTTCCGCCGCGTCGGAGGTATTCAAGGCATACTTCCACCGCGCGGTCGTTCCGATCCAAAGTCGTGTACAGCGTGAGGCGCAAACGCGTCACGATAGCGACATCGTGTTTGGTTTTGGCACGCCCTACCAGCATCGAGAGCCGCTTTTCAGCCACCACCATATCGGCGGTCAGCAATTCACATTCGGCCGTATCGAATTCGATAGAGAAGATGAGCTCGTAGTTATGGTCCCAGGTCTCTTCAGTCAACAAAGCCCGGCCAGCAGCGAGGTACTTAAGCGCCGAGGCATACGCGGTCGAGGCCTTCGCGCGCCTGCCCGCAATGAAATTCAATTCTGCGACCCGTTCACGCTCTTCCGTTGATGTGATGAGGTGAGAGCCGCGGTTGAGCTGATTGACGATCTCGAAGATCCCCTCCTCCAGCTTCTCTGGAGGAGTGTGCGCAGCGAGCAGCATCCCTATTCGGAGATGAGTCTCAGCGCGCAATTCCCGCGGAATCAAAGAATAGGCGGCTTCCTGGACACGGTCGTGGAGAAACCTGTAGGAATCTTCCGAGCGGAAGATGAGGCCCGCTCGGACCGCCTCCCAAAGCTGGCCGTGCATTTCCTCGTCGGAGTCCTGGTAAACCATCCGCAGCATGGCGAACTCCGCGCTGTTGCCCAGACAGGCAAGCTGCTGTAATGCTTTCTGGGTTTCAACGGGCAGACGGTTCAACTTCCCCACCATAAGGTCCACCACATTATCGGTGTAACCC